>DASXQM010000247.1:0-48553 GCA_036507195.1 Pyrinomonadaceae bacterium
TGATGCCCTCTTGAAGCCTGCCAATCTTCTTCATTTATGGGCATTTCACTCGCGAAGGGTTAGTATCGCGTCAAGAATGTAAGCAAGAGATAGATTCCGATGGAAGGCGTGACCTCGCATAAAGTCCTCGCTCGAATGGGCTAGTCCCACCCACTCGCTCCAGTGCCAAGAGCAACGCGCCTGCCGACCTTACGGAGAGTCTCGTCGACGCAGGTTTCTACATCCGCGTAGCAGGTGGGCCTGTCACTCATCACTTTTCGTCCTGCCCTATCTGTTCGTAAAGCCGCAGAGCGTATTCACGGAGCCAGGCGGCGCCGGCATCAAAGTCCAGATGATCCGGTATCCGAACTGGCTCGCCAAACCGAACTATATACCGGCGCCGCGGCCAGCTTCGGTCACTCATCCAGATGGCGATCGGCACAATCGGTGCGCCCGATCTCCTCTGGAGGTAAACCACTCCCGCTGCGAATTCGCCGACAGGAGGGTCACGCTTTCTCCAGATCTCTCCTTCCGGGAAGATTGCTATCACATCGCCATGATTCAGGGCTACCAGCAGGCCACGAACCTTCTCGGGATGAAAACCGTCGTCGTGACCCTCAGGTGGAAGTTCGATCGCACCTTCGAGCCGGTAGATGATTTTGATCAGCGGCTTGAGCCAGTTCAACCAGCGTAAGGGACCGACAAAAGTTTGTGTTGCCAGCGTTCGAATCGGAACCAATGCGCGCCACCGGCGGTAGTCTAACGCGATCATCAGGAGGCACGGATCGAGCACCGTCTTGTGCATCGGCGCGAAGATTAAGCAGTGTTCACAACTTGATCTAAAATCGCCGGACGGAAACTGGGCGGTCACGGAATAGCGCAGACGCAGGAGCTGGCCACAAATCCAAGAAGCACATTGCGTCGCTACGATAATCGATCGATAAACGATGCTCTCCGCCACGCTGATCTTTTTTCGACTTACGGATGCTCGTACGTTATCACATTGAGCCTCAAGTAATAGCTCAAAGATTGTGCGTCCTCTTTGGATTTTTCGTTAATTAGATCCAAGCTCAGTCTGGATCGATTTCCGATTGCTGTGCGAGAAGGTCTCTACAACAATCTTGTCGTGCGGAAAAAAGAAAACGGTTCACGGCCGCATGGCTCACCCGAGATCCTTCTGCCGTGGCTTACCATATAAGTCGCGCAGTTCTTCTTTGGCAGCTTCAAGCCGCTTCCGCCGAGATTTGGAAAGCTTCTTGCCGGCGCGATTGATATAAAAGGTAAGCATGGACATCGCCGAGCGAAATGGATCGGACTTGCGACGGTGACTGCGATCGGCCGAACGCTTCAAGGATCGTGCAATACTCCTCGGATCATTCTTCGAGAAAACCCCCTGCTCAAGCGTTAAGGCGTTACTTTCTTCGGTTACTTTTTGAGACCAGCGTTTTCGCTTTCGCTTGCTTGTCGCCATCCCAACGCCTCATCTCACGATCACGCCTGGCTGCTCACGGAGAACTCGTCGCGATACTGTTGATCTTGCGCCGCACCAGCATTATTTCCTCAAACAGTCGCTGACTTTGAAATCTCTTCAACTACTTCAGCAGTTGTTTCCGGCTCATGTGCGCGAGTAGCGATATCAGCCTGCGCAATAATGCCGATGATTCGATTGTCGTCGTCGACTACCGGGATGCGCCGAACCTGATGCTTTTCCATAGCGTCGATGGCTTTCTGTAAGTCGTCATCAGCATGGCACGTAACTGGATTGCGGGTCATAACCTCTTCAACCGTAACCGCGGCAATCTGACGCGCTTCAGCCACCACTTTTACGGCCAGGTCGCGATCGGTAACAATGCCGAGCAGTCGCTTGGTTTGCTGATCCGCCACCACGGGAACCGGTCCAACGTCTTCGTCTTTCATCAGCTGAGCCGCCTGATCAACCGTATCGCCCGGTAAGCAGCAGGTTGGTTCTTTTGTCATTATCTCCCTGCACTTCATCTTCGTTCCTCCCTTTCGGTAATTAAGGCTAAAGTGTTCGGTTCTTCTCGCTGGCATGTACCTCAACCCTACACACTCTCACGAGTATGCCTGCCCGTGAACTATGTTTCGGTCAGGCAAATCGAGCCGCAAGTGAAGTGCCAAGTTAATTAGTTCGCGCGCGCATGTGAAGGCCTTTCACCCTCAGAGTGGCAAACCAGTGTTTGAAGCCTGTTGGCACTTCAGTTGCCGACGAACGCTGCTTCGGATACGGATTTTGAAGCGCCGATATGGATTAGCAGCACAATACTTGACTCCAAACTATCGCAACGATGTCAGCAGGTGAATTGAGAAAGAGTGAAATGATGGCGCACCTGTTGGATGCGCTTTCAAAAGGTGAGGACATCGGCCATTACGGCAGACTGGTATTCGTCATGGTGGCGAGACATTTTTTGCCCGAAAGCGAACTATCCGTGTTGCTCCAGCGCGACCCTGATGTAGACGAAGACAAAGCGCGCGCCTTGATTGAACAAGTGGCCAGCAAAGGTTACAGTCCGCCCAGCCGCGAGAAGGTCCTTGAATTTCAACAGCACCAACAGTTTCCCATCTGTCCAAATCCGGAAGACCCAGACGGCTGCAACGTTTACAAAGATCTGAAATTCCCGCCATCGGTCTACGAAAGCATTAACGAATATCATGTAGAAAAAGTAGAGGCCGGTTCTTGACCTGTTAGATCATGTGACCTATATCGGACGCGCTGGTCGGATAGGCATAGATCATCTTTTTCAAATCTTCGGCTTTAATTCCTTGGCGGATGGCGAGAGCAAAGATGTTGATGGTCTCTTCTGCGTTATGCCCCAATAAATGTGCGCCGAGAATCCGATCGCTTCGTTCTTCAACCAGCACTTTGAAACCGGAGTGTTTCAGACCAACCCGTCGCGAGGAGTACCAATCGGAAGTTTCCTCGTATTTCACCCTGAACTTCAAGTGTTGATTCCTCGCTTCTTCTTCCTGCGATCCCACCGAGGCGAGGGGCGGTATGGTGAAAACGACCGTAGAGATTCCGGCATAGTTCGGCTTACGATGATTCCCTTTCAACATGTTGCCGGCCGCGATGTCCCCTTCCATGTTTGCCACCGGCGTGAGCGGCATTCCTGCCGTATCGGCTGCATCACCAGCAGCGTAGACGGCCGCGTTCGAGACACTTTGCAGATATTCGTTAACAGAAACGCCCATAGTCCCACGCTTAATTCCAGCCTCTTCGCACCCGAGATCGTCGATGTCGGGGACGCGGCCAGCACCGTGAACCACCAGATCTGTTCCGAGCGTTTGCTCACTATTATCGCTTGAAGTCTTGACGGCAAATCGACCTTTGTCTTTTGAAATGCTCCTGACCTCGGTGTTCAAGCTAACATCCACGCCCAGCTCGCGCGTGACCTGCACCAATTGTCCGACGAGGTCCTTGTCGAAACTGTCCAGCGGACGAGCTCCTCGATGAAGAATGGATACTTGCGCGCCAGCACGAGCAGCTACATGAGCGAACTCGAACGATATGTAGCCCCCGCCGACGAAGGTAATTCGTTCTGGTAGTTTTTCCAGTTCCAGAAATTGATCGCTGGTAATGAGATACTGCTCACCCGATACGCCTAATGAGGCTGGCTTGGCGCCGGCAGCGATGAGGATGAAGCGTCCCGTCAGAGTGTCGTCACCCACCTGGACTTTCGTCTGATCGAGAAAATGTGTGCGGCCATGGAACATTGCGATACCGGCGTGGGCATACTTTTTCTCCCTGTCTTCAGGAACTGGATCAGTGAAGGTTCTCTTAAAACGCATGAGCGCTGGCCAATCGATCTTCGCATCCGTGGGCGAAACTCCCTTTCCTTCCATCCGGCGAAGCCAATCGGACAGGTCCGCGGCGCCCACCAGGACCTTCTTGGGATCGCAACCGCGTAACGCGCACGTCCCTCCAAATGGTCTCGAATCAACAATGGCCACTTCCCAACCCTCGTCGCGACATTTGAACGCTGCCGTGGCGCCGGCCGCGCCCGTGCCGACAATGACGAGATCGAACTTCTTCTCCATTTTTATTCGCGACTCTCAGCACGTTCGGGCAATAACTCAGTGCCGCGGATGAAGTTCTCAATGTAAGGATCATCGGATTCGATTAACTCTTTGCCTGTGCCGCTGAAAATCTCTCGACCATTCCGCAACATCAAGATGTTCGTATTGGTAAGGCACAATTGCTGACCTTCATCCTTGAATTCGATCTTTCCTCTTTCACCGATGTTGGCATATTCCGAGGTCAGATATTTGACGACATCCATTTCGTGCGTCACGACAATCGACGCAACGTTTTCTAAGTCTCTAAGCTCGATAATCAGATCGCAGATTGTCCCGGAGGTGGGAGGATCAAGAGCAACCGTCGGCTCGTCAAACAAGACTATCTTTGGATTGCCAACCAGCGCGCGGGCCACGCTTACTCGCTTCCGCATGCCGCCGGATAACTCGCTGGGTAGTTTGTCCATTTCTTTTTCGAGCTTCACGAATTTCAGCAGTAAGCGTACTTCTTCCTCCACATCATCTTCCGGCACGCCGCGCTCTTGTAAACGATAGGCAACGTTTTCGTGAACCGTCAGCGAATCGAATAGCGCTCCCTCCTGAAAAACCATTCCGATCTTGTCGCGGGTTCTCTGAAGTTCCGATTCATCGAGTTCAGTAACCTCTTCACCGTCTATAAAAATCTCGCCGGCATCTGGCTTCAACAGGCCGAGAACGAGCTTTAGTATCGTCGACTTGCCGCCACCCGAGCCGCTCAGAATGATCTTGATCTCGCCTTTCGCCAGTCTGAAGCTGAGGTCTTCAAGTACTTTCTTGTCATCATAGGAAAAGTCAACGTTGCGAAACTCGATTGCCGGAATCGCAACGTCGACGTTGGGTTCGGCCGATGTGCCAGTGGTTGGCGCGAGTTCAGACGCGTCGGGGTGGGGTACCGGACCGGAAGGCTCAACCCAAGCCTCGGTGAGCTTTTCATCAATGTGTTGGTTGCTATTCACCATCACACGTGCAGTTCAGTTCTCGTCTGCAGCAGCCGAAGTATGTGACTCCGCGAAATAATTCCCTCGAGATGTCCATTGCTCATGACCGGCAGTTGATTAATATCTTCGCGGCCCATTGTTTCCAGCGCCTCGGTTAGAGTCGTAGCAGGTTTTACTGCGTGCAGTTTCTCCAGCGGAAGCATTACCTCGGCCACGGTCAGCTGGGGCCATTTCTCTCGATCCACATTTTTCACTTCATGTGGCGTCACTATTCCCACGACGTGACCATCTTCTTCTACTACGAAGCACCGCTTTGCTGACTTGAGCAAATGCTCGTGAACGAATGTTTGCAGGTTAGTCTTTGCATCGATAACCGGCCAGTCACCGGCCATGATGTCGCGGACGCGCACGCCGCGCAGACGTTCGATTGTTTCGAACTGAGCATAAGTGGAACGGGCGGCGTCCAACAGAAACCACCCAATGAAGGTCAGCCACAAACCGGCGAAGCCCGCGCCGTTGAAGAAGCGGAAGAGTCCGATAATGATAAATGCAAACGCTACGAGTTGACCGATCGCCGTCGCGACGCGCGTGGCGCGCGAGGCGCTGCCAGTGATCCACCAAACAATTGCCCGCAGCACGCGGCCGCCATCAAGCGGAAATCCCGGAATCATATTAAAGACTGCCAGCAAGATATTAATTACGCCGAGCCAACCTAACATCGCGGCCAGCGGTGACTGATGAGATCCTGAAGGCGTCCAACCAATTCCGACGGCGATAGCGAGACAGACGAAACCAATTATGGCGCTCGTGATAGGGCCGGCTATCCCCATCCAAAATTCGGTCTTTGCATCCGAGGCTTCCTTCTCGATTTGTGCGACTCCGCCAAGAGCAAAGAGTGTGATCGATCTGACCGGAAGTCCGCGCATTTTGGCGACGGCGGCGTGTGACAGTTCATGAACGACAATCGCTGCAAAGAAGAGTAGCGCGGTCAGAATCGCCAAACCCCAAATGACGTTTGGTCCCCATTCACGATTGGTAGCCGCAAACTGACCCGCTAGTGAGAGCACCACTAACACCGCAATCAGGAGCCAACTGTAGTGCAGGCCTATTTGAATCCCGAAAATCTTGAACAGTTTGATTTGCGCTTTCATTCAAGACACGCTTTCAAAAAGCTAAGGCGCACGCTGTCGCCTGACCAACATCGCGATCCCGGATATCGCCACTGCGAATGTCGAGATAAAGCCAAGCCAAAACCAGCCGGTGAGTTGCGCTGAAATCAGACCCGATTCATCGTGCACGCGCAGTCTTTCGTGATTCATCAGATAAGCAGTAAGGAGACCGCACAGCGTACTGGCGAGTGCAAAGACTTTGTTTTGCTCTCGTCTGATACGTACGATCGCGGAAAGGATCAGCGCAGCCATCAATACGGGAACAAACCACAAGAGGCCTTGGCCATCACGTGCCAAGTCAAGGCCACTCATCGTATCTTTCGCGCCCCCGCAACTGACCTGCACCCACGGAAGGAAGAAACAGACAAGGACGACGATGGCCGCGCTGGTATTAATTTGACGCAAGAACTTCATCATTCCCAGGCCATTCGCATACAGTTTTACATCGAACCGTTCGGTTCTGATTCATCAGGACCACTAAGCCCCAACGATAGTAAGTTCACAAACAAATAGAGCAACTAGAGTACCGACTCTGATGAGGCAAGGCCCGCATAATTGGGTGTGCGGCGTATGAATTGCGCCTCTCTTGGGAGAGGGCAAATCGATGCAAAACAAAGTTATGAGATATTGCATAAGACTCACCATTCTCCTTGGAGTTTCGATCGTTGTTAGTTTGCTAGCGGAGCGAACGCCGGCGCAAACCAATGCTCAGGAACGTGCCGCGAAACTCCGGACTCAATTAGCCGACACAGAGGCCAGACAGACCGAGTTACAAAGCCGGTTACAGCAACTTGAAGAGAATCTCAAACCGGATAATATCGAACGCAGCTTGGCAGGTCTAGGCAGTGTGCATCCGGAAGAGTTACGGGAAGCGCGCCGCCGACAGTTGGAGATTGAAAAGCGGGGCGTGCAATCTCAGCTTGACGTGCTCGCCGCCAGCCGCAGTCGATTAGAAACGGCTATCGCTGCCGCCGACGCCGAGAGGTATCGGCAGAGCGCTGGTCAGAGCCCGAGCACAGAGACGAACACGAATAATATAGCGGCTAGTAAAAGATCGCCTGCGTCCAGGCACCGGACGAAAAAACACAGACTGAGGAAGCGCCACTGAGGAGAGGGATTCTATGGATACTGCAAATTCGCGTCGCCAGTTCTTGGTGACCTCCGCAATCGCCAGCTCCGGCTTGGTGCTGGCAGCTTGCGGCAACAAAGCTGCGCCAGATAAGACTGAACAAACGAAAGATAAAGATGAACAAGGCGCAGAGGTCACCGCGACAGAAGACTTGATGCGCGAGCATGGCGTGCTGCGTCGGGCGCTGTTGGTTTATGCGGAGACTGTGCCGAAGCTTCGCAGCGATCCATCTTCGATAGCTCCCGATGCATTACAGAAAACGGCGAAACTGTTTCGTGCGTTTGGCGAGGATTATCACGAAAAGAAGTTGGAAGAGGCTTACATCTTTCCGGCAATCACTAAAGCAGGTGGTGCGGCAGCCAGTTTGCCCAACATTCTAATCGCCCAACACAATCGCGGACGCGAGATCACCGATTACATTTTAGCCGTGACCCAAGGCGCAAAGTTAGGCGCGGCGAACGCTGAAGCCCTGGCTAAAGCTTTGGAGGGATTTGTTCTGATGTATCAGAACCACGCGGCACGCGAAGACACGATCATCTTTCCCGCTTGGAAGAACACGATGAGCGAGGAGCAACTCGATCAAATGGGCGACAAGTTCGAAGAGATCGAACAACAACAGTTTGGTAAAGATGGGTACGAAGACGCCGTCAAACAGATCGGCGATATCGAGGGCGCGCTCGGCTTCGCTGATCTCTCGCAGTTTACCGCGCCGGCGCCGCCTAAGATTTCATAGGAGGTATTGATGGCCAGGAATTTCATATTCATTCTGCTCGCGCTAGTTCTCTGTCCACTCGTCACGGATGACTGGAACGTAGATATCAAAGAGTATGACGTGCCGACGCCTAACTCGCGACCGCACGATCCAACCGTTGCGCCGGATGGTGCGCTTTGGTACACAGGCCAATTGGCAAACAAATTGGGGCGACTAGATCCCGCCACTGGAGCCATCAAGGAGTTTCCACTCAAGACCGCTGATTCAGGCCCTCACGGTTTGACCGCAGACAAAGCCGGCAATATCTGGTTCACTGCCAACTTCAAAGCCTATATCGGCAAACTTGATCCGCGGACCGGCGACGTAACCGAATATCCCATGCCCGATGCCCGCACGAAAGATCCTCACAGCCTCGTGTTCGATCGCAATGAAATGATTTTCTTCACCACGCAGAACAGTAACTTTGTCGGCCGTCTCGATCCGAAAACGGGAAAGATCGTTTTGAAAGAAGTGCCGACGCCGCATGCACTGCCATACGGAATCATCATTGGGCCAGACGACGCTGCTTACTTTTGCGAGTTTGGCGCGAACAAGATTGGGCGTATCGACCCTAAGACGCTCGATCTGAAGGAAATCGTTTTGCCGGACGCCGGCGCGCGTCCTCGACGCATCGCAAACAATCCCGATCGTTTGATCTACTACAGCGATTTCGCGCGCGGTTTCATCGGCCGGCTCGATCCAAAGACGGGCAAAGTTGAAGAGTGGCCGTCGCCCGGCGGGCCTGCTTCGCATCCTTATGGAGTTGCTTCGACGAGTGACGGTACTGTCTGGTACAGCGAATCAGGCGTCAAGCCGAACACGCTCGTCGCCTTTAATCCAAAGACCAAAAAATTCCAGACCTGGCCAATTCCTTCCGGCGGTGGCGTGGTGCGGAACATGGTCGCGACGCCGGACGATCGCCTCTATCTCGCCTGTAGCGGCGTGAATAAGGTTGCGATTGTGAAGGCGAGTCGCTGAAGATGACCAAATACGCTTTGGGCGCACTAATGTTAGCGAAAGCATAAATATGGCGCGAAGAATCGTTTTATTCCTGACTCTGTTTTCCGTCGGTCTAACCTCCGGGGCGGCATTTGTTATCTGGCTGGACTTTAACCCTTCCGGATTGACACCGACTTTTTATGCAGAGAAGTGGCAACATGCGATCCGGGTATTTACGGTTCCCTTGAACACAGTAGCCATCTTAAGTGTGCTCTTTACTATAGCCGCAACCTTCCTCTCCCGGCGGGATCGTTCCGGTTTTTATCTCTTGATTGCGGCAAGTATTTGCATCTTAGCGGCCACATTGATCACGTTCTTCGGCAATGTCCCGATCATAAATCAGATAAAGACGTGGAGCGTGAATTCTCCACCATCGAACTGGATGGAAGTGGCTGAGAAATGGCAGTGGTTCCAAACTGTGCGCACAATTCTACAAATCACCACCCTGGCCTTGGTCATATTGTCGACGCTCGTTCGTCGCGACATCTCGAAGTAAGATCGCAAGGGCCAAGACGGCTTACGCACGACGAAGATCATCCGTGCAGACCTAATAATTGCCGTCCCTGAATATGCCGAAGAATCATTCGAAGCAAGTTGCGCGGCTGGCGTTCCGATTTGTCCTGATCATCGGCATCGTCAATCTCTTCGCCGACATGGCGTACGAAGGTGGCCGGAGCATCACTGGGCCATTCCTTGGCTCGCTGGGAGCCAGCGCAACGATCATTGGTGTCGTCGCCGGCCTGGGCGAATTCCTTGGTTACAGCCTTCGCTCTGTTTCGGGTTACTTTGCTGACAAGACCCAACGCTATTGGATAGCCACTTTCCTTGGTTACGTCGTCAATGTTTTTGCAGTGCCCGCACTAGCTCTCGCCGGCGACTGGCCGCTTGCGGCTATCTTGATAATCGCCGAGCGAACAGGTCGCGCGATTCGCAAGCCGGCCGTCGACACCATGCTTTCTTACGCTGGAAAGTCGATCGGCCGCGGCTGGGTCTTCGGCTTAAATGAAGGACTGGATCAGGCAGGAGCTGCTATCAGCCCTTTGATCGTCGCGCTCGTTCTTTATTTCAAAGGTGGATATCGATCTGGATTTGCCATCCTACTTATTCCCGCGCTGTTGTGTCTCGCCACCTTAGTCGTCGCGCGCATTTCGCATCCAACGCCCCGGGAATTGGAGAAAGAGCCTGATGATTATTCAGAAGCTAGACGATTTCCAAAGTCATTTTGGATTTTCGTAGGAGCGGGGGCGTTGATCGCGGCCGGCTTTGCCGACTTCTCTTTGATCGCATATCACTTTCAGAAAGCTGCGAGCGTTCCCCAAGTGGATATTCCGCTGTTCTATGCCGTGGCCATGGGTGCCGGAGCATTGAGCAATCTGTTGTTCGGACGTCTCTTTGATCGAATCGGGTTTCCGATCGTTTTCATAGCGTTCTTCATCGGCGTATTGTTTGCGCCGCTGGTCTTCCTCGGAGGGTTCTGGTTCGCTCTGATTGGCATGGCCGTGTGGGGAATTGGAATGGGCGCGCAGAATTCTTTGTTGAAGGCAATCCTCACAGACCTCATGCCAATAAGCAGGCGCAGCACGGGATTCGGACTCTTTTATACCTGCTATGGCATCGCCTGGTTTACTGGGAGCGCGGCAATGGGTTTCTTGTACGACAGGTGGCTCGCGGCTCTGATTGTCTTTTCGGTGATCTTACAACTGGCCGCGCTTCCAATCCTCTTCTGGGGAAAAGCCGAATCAAAAAGCTCTTTTCAGTAAACGTCAGTGTTTGGTTCTGTCCGGCACGGCAGCCGCGGATCAAAATAATCGAGAATCGCCTCCACTGTCGAAAAGGAACAGGTTACGTCTCATCGACCGCCCGTGATGTAATTTTCCAGGTGTTTGATCGTGTACTCTTGTTCAGCAATAACTGCCTTGACGACGTCGCCAATCGAAATGATTCCGATCAGTTGCTCGTCTTGCAGCACGGGAAGATGCCGCACGTGCTTGTTTGTAAAGAGTGCCATACATTCTTCAATGTTTTCCTTTGGGCCGACGAAATACACATTCGGGCTCATGATTTCCCGGGCCTTGAGTTCTCTGGACGATTTTCCGTGCAAGATAACCTTTCTGGCATAGTCTCGTTCCGACAAAATACCAGCCACCTTCGCTCCATCGATCACCACCAGCGCGCCAACATTCTTGTCGGCCATTCTTTTGAGCGCGTCGAACACGATCGTCTCTGGGGGGATCGTCCAAACTTCACTACCTTTGGTTTGTAATATGTCGGCAACGGTTTTCATATACGCTCCTCCGTCTGATTTGTCAGTCAGCAGGCAATAACTTACCGCGAGCATGAGTTTTTGGGAATGGTGCTATCTGCCCATATCTGAAGTAACCGAGCCTCTGACTCCTCGAGCCAAGGCAGTAAAGATGGGTTCGTAGATTTCCTTGCAGCAACGCCGGCGTTAGCAAAACACCTAATGCTTCTTCTTGTCGTGAAGATTGTCGCGCTTTTCCGTTGGTGTCTGGTTAGGCCGATCACTGAGTAGAGGCAAAGGATTCACTGCACCTCCAGAACCATACACGCCAAAGTGAAGGTGCGGTGGCGTGCCGGCTGCATTGCCCGTCGTGCCGACATAGCCAAGCACAGTTTCTGTCGTTACATGATCGCCAATGGAAAGGTTGGGCGCATACGAATCCAAGTGAGCGTAATAGTAAACTCTGCCTCAGGCGCCAAGTACTGAAACGGTTTGACCTCCAAGACTATTTTCACCAATCCGAACGACGTAACCGTCAGTTGCGGAAAGTACCGGAGTACCACGCTTGGCAAAGATGTCCTGACCTTCGTGAAGCCGATCACCTTCACGGGGAACATGCCATGAGTCCGCTACTTGACTCTTTGACACTCCCTGGACCGGCATCTCTAACTTCTGATCCGGCGCTTTTGAATAGAGAGCGGCTGCATGCACGACGAAGAGGAATTTACTAGCCAGTTTCTCCGCACCGACCGAAATCGCCGACCAGTTGGCGACGATTGCGATTAGCGAGACGGCTATCAGTAGCCCGCGAATTAGTTTCTTCGTCACAGCCGTTCGATGCCGGATCAGCGTCGCTCGTGGCTTGTAGTCGGAATTCAACTTAGCTCGCCCCGAGCGGTTGTGGCTGGCCTTGCAGGTCCGGCACGTTCCCGGCTGTCTGATGGACTTGGAACTGGTTATCCACGTCCTTCACGCCACGCACAAAACGCGTAGCCCGCAGCACTTTTGGCAATTCATCCGCAAGAATTTGCCCTCTCAAAGTCACCGTGCCGTTGTCCGCACTGATATCGAATGCGCCGACATGAACCGGAATTCTTCCGAGCCGCGATCTCACACGGTCAACCAGCACTTCATCAGAGACCTCATCATGCCGAAAAATTGACTTGGTTTCAGCAACTACGCCGTAAGCCCGATTGCCGAGATCGCTACGCATTTTTTCGGCTTGCTCGGCCACCTTATTCCCGGCCGCTTCGACCTTATCGCGAATCAATGCGCGCCGTCGTTTCCCGCGATCAGGATCAAAGATGTACATCAAAGCCGCACCTAAACCGACTCCACCCACTAACGCAACTCCCTTATTCATTTAACCCAACCCCCCTTATCGAATTATCACGTAACTCCAGCCTGCGCAGATTTTCCGTGCTACTAAAATCCATCGCCCTTTTTAAGCAGGTCTCGCAACCACCATTCATGTTTTTCATGTATCTGCACATGACGAGAGAAGAGATCAACGGTGCCGGGATCATCCTGTTCATCCGCCACTCTGGCAGCCGCTCGCATTTCATTGATCACCAGCAACAGATTCGTGTCTGCTTCTTCGATCATCTGTCGCATGGTTTGATCGCGTTGCGCTACCTTCACGCTGGCGTGCTCTACAATTTCGTCAGGCCGCGACACTGGATTCTGACCAATCATTCGCACGCGTTCCGCAAAGTCATCGATAGTAGCCAGAACCGCCTTTGCGAACTCATCGAATAACAAATGAAGATCGCGGAAAAGCGGGCCGTACGTTTGCCAATGATAATGCTTGTAGTTGGTGTAGAGAATGAACGCGTTGGCAACCTGTCGTTGCAAGTGCTCGATGATCGCATTGCTAGGCTGGTTCGCTTGCGAAATGTCCTCTGCTAACTCATCCGTTCGCCGCCTTTGCGCTGCTGCGCTGCTTTCAGTTACTTGGGCCATGCTGTTCTCCTCTCCCGCTAACGTATTTTCGATGCAGGCGCCTCGCGCAAACCGTCGATTTCCTCACGCATTTCCCAGTCTGAGCGCCCCCTGCTTTACTTCCTCTTAAACTTCTTTGACGGTCCAACGCCTCTTTGTCTCACCGCCTTAGCCTTTCTATCTCTCTTAGCCGACTGCCGCGATGCGCCAGCCGCTTGAAGTAGTCGCACAATGTCATCGTAACCGTGCTCTTTCGCGAGCTTGAGAGCTGAGTTTTCGGTCTCGTTAAATTTGGCGGATACATCAGCACCTCTTCTCAGCAAGGCCTGCACCAGCTCAGTGTCACCTTCTGACGCCGCCATTAGCAGGGCAGTGCCACCATCATTGGCTACGGCGTTTACGTCAGCGCCGTAGCGCAATAACTCCTTCGCGCATGAAGTCTCTCTATTAATCGCGGCAAACATCAAAGCAGCGCGTCCTTCATTATTTCGCTTGTTTGGGTCAGCACCGCTCTTTAATAACATCTTGACTGACTTAAGGTCTCCGGCAAGTGCGGCCCGCATCAACTGTGTATGGCCGCCTTCCTGGTTCTCGACCGCGCTCATTTGTGCGCGTGTAGGCATGGTTTTGCTCTCCTAATCATCAATGCTTCTTTCCTCGTTTCAAGCGCACTACTTCAACCGAGCAGGGCGCGTGGCCAACCACAGAAGCGGCCACACTTCCTAACAACAAACGCTTAAGGCCCGTACGTCCGTGAGAACCGAGCACGATGAGATCAGCATGCCACTTACGAGCTTCATCGACAATCGCCGTACGCGGGTGACCGTCTCGCACAGCAGCTTCAACTTTAAGTCGCTTCTTTTTTAATCTCGCAACGATGCGCTTAACAAATTCCTCGGCGCGCTGCCGCAATTCTTTATGAGCGAGATCGAGACTCCCTCGACCGTCGTACCACAGTTCCGCCGCCGGTGGGGGCAAAGGTTCAACGACTGAGAGAACACGTACAGTTGTTCTTGCGGGCCAGGGTCGGGCACTAACCTCGTCGATTGCGGCGTCTGAATATTCCGAATGATCGACGGCCAGAAGGACTTTCATCTCGCTTACCTCCTCCTCTTTGCCCGCTAGTGATCCAAAACTACGCCATCTACAAACTCTGCCGGCATGGGCGATCGAAAGCGCAGGAGCGTTTTGGTCCCATCGGCCACCTCAATCTCCAGCGCGGCATTCGCTCCCTCTTCCGTCTGTTCAAGCCAGACGACAGTCGGTCCGCTGATTGCATGGCTTACATGCTCGTCGGGCCTCGTCCCCAAATCAATCGAGATCGCTTCCGCTTCGTCGCCTCCGGAAGATAAACTCACTCCGGCGAGCGGCAACTCCCGACCTTCTTCCTGCGCACCAACATCCGCTCCCAGAACTTCAAGCGTTGCCAGCCAGCCTTCATGTTGCCGGCTGAAGCTGTCGAAGAACTGCCTCCATTCACTGCGTGGAATTTCTTGAGTTCGCATTTTGGTTCCCCTCTAAACACCGCTGGGGAAAGTCTCTGGCGGCTCACCACTCTCCCATTGCGCATAGCGCTCCAGCGGTTCCAGCGCTCGCGTTTCGTCAAAATGGATCACCGCATCGAATTGATCAGACAGCCTTGCGTCAAAGTAATGGCTCTGTCTTTCCGTTTGTGGCAGATAGATGACGCCAATGGCTCGTTCCAGTCGCTGCTCACGCAGAACGGTTGCAAGCCGCCGGTCAGCTCGAATGGTCAACAAGAAATTGGGCTCGTCGCATTCGGCGAACAGCGCTTCGTAACTTTCCTCAAGCGCCGGCCGCACACGCTTGCGCTTAGCGGGGCCGTCCCACTCTGAGGCCGCCGTCACCGTACCGGTATACGTAGTAAAGCCAATCAATCGCGCTTCGTTTCCGAATTCCTGGCGGACGAGTTGCCCCACATTGAGCTCGCCAAAGTCAGCCATGTACGTCGCGCGCGCATCTCCCAAATGCGAGTTATGCTCCCACACCGCCACCTTGGCTGTTTGGCCTTGTGCGTTTAAGTGATTGACTAACGCACCCAAGGTCTCTGCCATATGCTGATCGCGGAGATTCCATGACTCGACTCGGCCGCGAAACATCGATCGGTAATATCTTTCAGCATTCAGCACCAACCGCGCGTTTTGTTCGGCGAAGAAGAATTCATCCTGTGCCACGCGACCATCACGGCTGGCATAATCTGCCGCCTGTCGTCGCAGTTCTACGAGTTGCTCAATGACTTCCCGTTCGCATGACTCACTGAGTCCGAAACTTGCGGCGTAGCCATACGCCTGCGTGTCTTCCGCGAAATGTTCAAAGCACGAGTAACGATAGCGGGCGCGTTTGGCGGCGGCAGGATCAACTTTGTTCAGATAGCCGAGCACGGCTTCAATCGAGGTGTACAGGCTATAAAGATCGAGGCCGTAGAATCCGACTTTCGACCTATCGGCGGGCAAGGAAGCGTTGTAATCGCGCAGCCATTCAACAAAATCCAGAATGACGGTGTTGCGCCACATCCAGGTGGGAAATCTTTTGAAGCCGCCCAGGGCTTCATCGGCATTGCGATCGTCGCCGAAGCCGCGTACATACCGATTAACCCGAAAGGCATCAGGCCAATCAGCTTCGACGGCGACGGCGGTGAAGCCCTGCTCCTTAATTAGACGCTTGGTGATTTCGGCCCGCTCGCGATAGAACTCGTGCGTTCCATGCGTGGCTTCACCCAGCAGGCAGAAACGGGAGCCATCGACCATCTTGAGTAATGGATCATAATCGCGGGCGTCTCCACGGAGAGCATGCAATGCTTCCTTGACTTCGCTCGCTACCAGACTCTGCTTTGCAATTGCCATGAGTCTTTACCCTAGGTATGCACCAGTTCTCGATCCTCCAAGTCAGTAGTGTTTAGGTTTTCTGATCGAGCGAGAATCTCGCGCACTTCTTCGTCAGTGGTCTGTGAAAAGTCTCGGTACCACATCCCTACGCCCATAAAAGGCTCTGGAGTTTGGGCGCAGATGATTTCATCCACTCCCATTCGATATTCATCGCAGGTTTGAGCTGCCGACACTGGCACGGCGACAACAATCCGCGCCGGATTCTGTTGGCGCAAGGCTTCCACAGCTGCCCGCATAGTTGATCCTGTCGCCAATCCATCATCAACCAGTATTAGCGTCTTGCCTGAGACATCCGGTTCCGGACGTGCGCCCCGATAGAGGCGCTCGCGGCGTTCCAGTTCTCGCAACTCTGCGTCGACTACAGCGTCAACGACGCGTGCCGGTATTCGAAGATAGTCGACCACGTCGGCATTAATGACTCGGACGCCGCCCGTAGAGATTGCGCCCATGGCCAGCTCTTCGTGGCCGGGCACGCCCAGCTTTCTGACCAGAAAAATATCAAGCGGAGCGTGCAGCGCTTTCGCGACCTCATATGCTACGGGCACACCGCCACGCGGCAGGGCCAGAACCAGGACGAAATCGCGGTTGGCGTAGTCGGAAAGCCGAGCCGCCAGTTGTTTCCCAGCGTCGATGCGGTCACGATAGATCATTTCTTCGTCCTAACTCTGTTCAATGCGCGGTGGCGCTCCCTTCTTTCTTTCGAAACACATGCATCGCGATCGGAATAGTGCTGGCAAGGCCCGATAGAAAAAGAGTCCAGCCCAGCAACTTCCTTCGTTCGCGTTTGAACTTACCCGCGAGCAACAGACCCGCACCAAATCCAATCGCTCCGCGCGTGGCGGCAATCAGCGCGATTTCCGGTACCGTCACACTTTTCGGCTCTGAAATATTCATACGAATTCTCCAGCTTATCTATGCCTAGTGTCCTTTTGGCTCCCGCGCAGTATTCCAACTGCTGAACAAATAAATCGCTCACTCAGATCCTGGCCGTTGAATGGGCCGCAGATGAGCGACAGTTTTGATGGCCGCAATTGCAATCTGTCTGGCCAGGCGACGGGTTACGACACTGCTCGCTGCAATAGTCGCCAATAGACGCGTCGCAGTTACATCCTGGACGAGCACACTTCTCTTTCTGTTCCGAGACTTCCATGAAGTTACTCCTTTCTTCTGCCGCTCAATTCTTACGTTGAACCGAATCCGACATTAGCCAGCAACAGCCGAAGCTGCTGAGGTCGGTTCCGATACCTCCTTCACAATATGCCCTGCCACATTCTTGCCTGTGTGGAGAGCAACATCGGCAAGCGCGAGCATGCCCACGCAGGCTCCGCGATCATCGACTACCGGTACTCGCCGAATCAGTTTCTCCTCCATAATCCGGCAGCATTCTTCAAGCGACGTATCCGGTGTCACCGTAACAATCGGCTTGGTCATGCAATCGGCCGCCGTAAGTTCAACCGGGTTTAGACCATTGGCAACCGTTCGGCACACGATGTCCCGATCAGTTACCACGCCTATCGGCTGCTTGCTTGACGTGTTGTCGACGACGGGGATTTCTCCGCAGTCCTTGTCAACCATCATCCGCGCGACTTCCGGCAAAGAAGTATCGGCGGTGCAGCACGCCGGATCTGGTGTCATCATTTCCTTAACATTCATCGTCCTGCTCCTTTTTCAGTTTCTAACGTCTTGGCTCACCGTTTCATTCGGCACTTACTAAATGCTTCTGGAACCACTCGGCCGCTAAGTCGGCAACTTGTTCCAACGTGCCTGGTTCTTCAAACAGATGCGTCGCGCCGGGAACGATCTGCAATTCCTTTTCACAACGCAGTCGTGCGAGCGCCGCTTCATTCATCTCGATCACCGGATAGTCGAGTCCGCCGACAATCAATAACGTCGGTGATGTAACCAGCGGCAAAGCATCGCCCGCGAGGTCCGGACGGCCGCCACGTGATACGACTGCGCTAACGATTTCACCCAGTTCCGCAGCCGCAACTAGCGCCGCGCCGCCTCCCGTACTGGAACCAAAGTAACCGACCCGAAAATAGTCGAGTTCACCTTTGAGCCAGTAGGTCGCGTCAATCAAACGGGCCGCGAGCAGTCCGATATCAAATCTCAGATGACCAGTCCGTGCGTCAACAGCCTCCTCTTCCGCTGTCAACAAATCGAAGAGCAACGTTCCCACGCCGGCTTCGCGGATGGTACGGGCAACGAATTGATTGCGGGGACTGTGTCGGCTACTGCCGGAACCGTGGGCGAACAGCACCACGCCCTGCGCGCTGGTCGGAATACTCAGATCGCCGTGAAGCATCGCTGCGCCCGAGCGAATCTGAACGTCGCGGGCCCGAGCGGTTCCTGTGGGTGCGGTGTGAATCATTTGACCCCGGCTTTTTTCTTGCTTACTTCAACGCTAAAGTTGATGCCCACGATATCGAATGTGAATTTCACCTTGTCTCGGACCCCGCACTAGTCAATGTACGGCGCAGCGTCACTTCTTCTTCGAGGAAGATTTCTTCTTAGGCACCTTTCCTCCGGCTTTGCGCGCTTCAGATAATCCAATCGCGATTGCCTGCTTCTTGCTGGTCACTTTCTTCCCCGACCTACCGCTCTTGAGTGTTCCCTCTTTACGCTCATGCATTGCCTTCTTAACTTTCTTTTGCGCTGTCTTACCGTACTTAGCCATGTGTTAATTCCCCCGGTTTCTCATGATTGTTTTCAGAACGATCTGTAATGGGAGGGAGTCACGGTCGGGGTGGGTACTGGTTCCGGCTCGGGCACTGGCGTCGGAGTAGCGCTTGGAGAAGGACTCGGCGAGGGAGTTGGTGTCGGCGTCGGAGTTTGCTGCGCGCTGCGAGGGCCAGATGATCTCACAGTGGGCGTGGTCGAATGTGATGCCATTCCAATACATACAAAAATCATCAGCATTGCCAACATTGTTTTGAGAAGTCGATTCATTTGCCCTCCACTAAGATCGTCATGTCTCTGTCGGGTACACTAATCTGTTCGCTTCCGGTGCAGCCCAGACGCCCACTCCAGAATCCCGTTTGAAAACAAGAAATCTGGGCGCAAGTTTGGTGCCGATGGAGTTAGCTCGTTAAAAACAGGGGAACCACAAGATTGAAAAATCAGGGTGAGAGAGTGTTTGATGTCGAGTCTTAACTCTCGTCTAATACGAAAGTGATCTTAATAATGACTTTGTACGACGAGATCTTTCCGTTTTCGACCTGGACCTCTTGTTCCTTAACCCAAGCGCTGCGAATTCCGTGAAGTGTTTCGGCGGCGCGCGCCACTCCTTGCTTAATGGCATCTTCAAAACTCTCGTTCGAACTGGCGCTGATCTCAGTTATGCGTGCTACTGACATTCCTTCTCTCCCTTTCTTTGCTGTTACGGTAGATTTCTATTTGCTGATTACGCCGCAAGCGATTCGGTCACCCGAATTGCCTGAAGGGTCAGTCTTCATATCGTCGGCCTTGGCGTGAATGACGAGCGCAGTGCCGCCGTCGGTGAATAATGAATAGCTATTGCTCCCAAGGTTCACGCGCGGATCGATGATTGTTCCCGTTCCATTTGCGCGCACCACGAAGTTGTTCATGTCGCCCGCGTGCGGCCCCATCGGATTGCGTAATCCATGTTGTTTACCAGCAGGATTGAAATGTGGTCCCGCGCTTTCAAATGCGGGTCCTTCGCACTTCGCCATCTGGTGAATATGAATCGCATGCTGGCCCGGTGGGAGATTCTTGAGATCGTTGCACCCAATGTGTGTGTTACCTCGACGGGGGCCCTTGGACGAACTACTAGCGCCACTCTCGGCGAACCCGTCACTCTTTCGGCCGGACAGATCGTTCAAGTAACCGTCACCATCAGCTTCTCTTAGCTGGAGCAAACGGAGCAACAACCATCAAGCTTTATCGAGTCAGATTCATTTCGAATTTAAAGGAGAGTTACTTATGCCAGTCTACATGGTTGAACGCAGTCTTCCGGGAATAGGAATGGATCAGTTTGGCTGCCGCCCAAAAGGCAGCAATTGAAACCAGCGAGAAGTTCACTGCGGAAGGCAAAGACGTGCGCTACATTCGCACCACCTTTGTCCCGGGTGAAGCGCATTGCATGTGCCTCTTTGAGGCGTCGAATGCGGAGCTGGTAAAGGAAGTAAACCAGACAGCCCGAATTCCCTTCACGAGAGTCATCGAAGCATTGGACCTGACCCCGCATTCGCCCACGTGATCCGGCCGACAGGAGCCGGTAGGAATCAACATGCGAAACTGATTAGGTTACCGGGATGAACGGTGGACCCAGTAGATGGGGCTAAGATGGTGGCGGTATGTCTTTGTACGAAGCCAGCCGAAGCGATACCTTGACGACCGCTTGGTACGTAAATATTGGCTCATATCGTTTGGTAAGACTATGTGATGCCTACTCCAACGTTCTTAAAATCCGTTGACCGCAAGGTCGTGTGAGTTCGACTCCCACGCTCGGCACCATTTGTTTTCAATAACTGCTACGCCGTTTGCAGGTCAAAATCCCAACGGACTCTGAGCGCGTTGTCAAAGATCGCCAGTGATCTTCGTTCCTGCATTGCCTTTTTGGCTACTCTTCTGAAGAGGTCGATCACCTCAGGTCGCCGCCGTCGAATCCTCTTGAAGTCAACATAAACACTATAGCGCCAGAAAACTTTCAAATCAGCACAACTTCCGTCCAGCCATACTCTTGACAGGTTCTAAGATCGCGACTAGTATCCACTCCCTCGGCGCAGTCAACTTGTTTGTGTTTATTTATTCGAGTTGAGAATTTCGAGCCTTCTACCGTAAGCGTTGCACCTATGCGGCGCCCGAAGAAGGAGTCAGATCCCATTCTTGCCACAAGGTTAGGAACACATTCCGACTAACCATCGAGCTTCCTAACCCAAGTTCTTTAGGATGTTCAGTCGGCTCAATCTTTAGTGCGACAAGGGTGTCGTTTCGTTAGTTGATGAAATCGGATTCTCAGCACTGAACCAGTCTTTGCTTAGGAACGTCGAAAAAGATGAGATCAGTCCCAATCCTGATCTTAAGTGTCGGCCCCGTTAGGCAGATAGACGTGGACCTGAGACAAGTACTGACAACCGGCTTTACTCTGGTTGGTCTTGAGGAACTGCGCCCACTTGATCCCGTCTCGCCCCAACTGGAAGGCAACATCGAAACGGTAGTCCGGCGGTCCGAGGCGCGGCTGATTTTCTTAGTTGGGGCGGGCAGTATCGAGGACTACAAAATTTGTTTGCGCGCGCTTCAAAAAGCCGCGCCCGCCGTCCCAGTCATCGCGGCCGTTGAGGGCTTAGAAGCGGATCAAACTTTTGAGCTTCTTAACATCGGCGCAGCAGACTTCATTATTCCCCCATTCAACGCCAAGGATATTTTGCCACGCGCCTGGAGAGTTGTTACGCAGCTTTCCGCTGACACAGAGAACGCGCCCGCAGCCGAAGATTCACCAACCAAACAACTAATCGGCGAGAGTGCCAGCTTTCGATCCGCCGCAGACAAGATTCCGCTGATCGCCGGCTGCGACGCGAATGTGCTAATTGTCGGAGAAACCGGCACCGGAAAGGAGTTGTATGCGCGCGCGATTCACTATTCCAGCGCGCGCGCCGGTCAGCCGTTCATGCCCGTTAACTGCGGCGCCATTCCAGTCGAACTGGTGGAAAACGAGTTATTTGGCCATACAAGGGGCGCTTATACGGGTGCCAACAGCTTGCAGGTTGGATTGATAGAAGAGGCAAACCGCGGCACGCTATTTCTTGATGAAATCGATTGTCTGCCCATTTTTGCTCAGGTAAAGCTGCTCAGATTTCTTCAGGAAAAAGAGTATCGCCCGCTGGGCTCGCCAAAAATGCGTCACGCAAACGTTCGGGTCATTGCGGCCAGCAACATTAACTTGCCCGAGGCTGTAGACAACGGCCGCGTTCGGCAGGATCTTTTTTATCGTTTAAATATCATCTCTTTGACCTTACCGCCGTTGCGAGAACGGCGCGAGGACATCACGCTGCTGGCGAGACACTTTTTGGCAAGGTACTCGCGAGAATCAGGCAAACGAGTAACGAACTTCTCTGAAGAGGCGCTTCATTTGCTCTTGGTCCATCTTTGGCCGGGAAACGTTCGCGAGCTCGAGCATGTGATTGAGCGCGCGGTCGTCCTGTGCCAGGGAGAAATAATTCAAGCCAGTGACGTTCTGGTCACTCACTCGCCATTTGAAGCGCGTGAATCGCTTCAGCAAGCTAAGGCTCGCGAGATTGCCCGCTTCGAAAAAAACTACATTCAAGGAGTACTGGCGGCATGCAGTGGGAACATCACGCGTGCGGCCGAAGTAGCGCGAAAAAACCGCCGCGCGTTCTGGCAGTTAATCCAAAAGCATCAAATCGACGTGCAACAATTCAAGCGCAGCACCACCTAAGGTGGTCAAACAGGAGCTTTGCCAGGACAAATTTGTCCTGCCCTGAACAAGCCCGAGTTGACGCCTCCTTTCACTCGTCCCCCCTAAGCAGGTCGGACAAATAGAACCAGTTAGTCGTGGTGGATTCGCTGTTTTTCGCTGCACGTCGCTGCGGCCCAGTGCTTGCAGTTCGCCAGCGTGGTTCGTCAAAGGGCTGTAATGGAAGAAGCGAATGTCTCGGAGATTGCGCAAGAGATTCTCGACCATCTGCGAAAGCACCCGCACGCGCAGGACACGTTGGAAGGAATAGGCCAGTGGTGGGTTCCGTCACGAATGTTGTCCGGATCCGCCGCCATTAAAAATGCTCTTGATGAACTGGTTGATGCGGGACTAGTTACCGAACTCCTGGGCAAGGATGCTCATATCTCTTATCGAATCACGAATCCAGCGCTCTGAACGCGATCGATCAGGTTGCCGCGCAGCGGACAATTGGTTCGGCGCCTTGCGCTCAACTGGTCTGCGAAAAACGAAAATGTTGAGCGGTCTTCGCCAAACACTCGATTTATGAAGATTCACATAGTCGTCAAGCTTAGACAGCAATTACCCGATGATGTGGTCTTGCCCGATTGGCAAAGCTTCATCAACGACAAGTCCGTGGTCAGGGAAAGCCTGAACGCCGACTTCGACCGGTTGATGAGCGAACTGAATCTGAAGTATTGGGTCACCAAAGAGTACAAGCCGTCGGCCGTCGAATGGAGTCCTGAGGAAATTAGCCACGGCCTTAACCGCACTTATCGAATAATCTTCCAGCAGGACTGTGTGTTGCCCGAACATTTCCTCCAGCGCGTCGCGTCGCTACCGTCGGTCGAAGATGCCCGGCAGTTGGAAATTGGTGAAGCAACGCTTCCGCAACCACAGTTGGCGACCCAAACCTCCATCGAGAGGCAAAGCGTTCAAGATCTGATTTACCTCTCTTACGCGCAAGCACTCACCAAGGGATCCGAACAAGTCAAAATCGCAGTCCTGGATACGGGAGTAAATCTGAATCACAAAGAACTTCGGGGGAAGATCGTTAAGCGCGCGGACTTTGTAAACCTTGAAGGGCTGGATACGACAGGATTCATCGGCGACTTCTCAGGATATGACGACGTCCCGGAAGACGAAGTCGGCCACGGCACTCATGTTTCCGGAATCATTGCCGGGCGCGGGATTGAAATGGATGAAGGCGTTGCGCCCGATTGCAGCATCATGGCCGTGCGCGTGTTGGCAACCATGAAGCAAGGCGCCCGCCACGTCGGGGCCGGCATCGTTGACAACATCAATGCCGGCATCAAGTGGGCGGTCGACAACGGCGCGGATGTAATCAACATGAGCCTCGGCATCAAGCATGTCGGCGGCGGATTACCTCATGAAGACGTTATTCGCTACGCCCTCAGCAAGAACGTAACGGTCGTCGCCGCCAGCGGCAACGACGGCACGTCGGAACGTTATTACCCCGGTGCACTTCCCGGCGTAATCGCGGTGGGAGCCGTGGACAATTCCGGAGCCGTGACTCGCTTCACGTCCTACGGCGCGAACATCACCGTGGTCGCGCCCGGCCAAAATATCTACAGCTCGTTCGCAAATAACACTTACGCGCTCGCTACCGGAACTTCTCAGGCTTCGCCCTTTGTGGCCGGCAGTATCGGTCTGGCGAAGTCATACGCGCTCGACAACGGGAAGAAACTTTCGAACAGCGAGATCACCTACATTCTCCGGAACACTTCGGACAAGGTTGACAGTCGCTTGCGCAACGAACTCGCGGGCTACGGCCTGATAAACCTGGCCGACGCATTCAAGCTTTTGACCTATATGTTGAATTAACCAAAAAGGCAGGAACGACATGGCAAACAAGCTCATTTTTGACGGCGCGGTTGGGGTTTTCAATGTGAACAAACCCCTGACGATGTTCGCGGGCAGCTTCTCCTCAGACGTGGACGCGGACGTTACAAAGCATTTGACCGAGCTGAACAAGCTGCTTGGCAAGCGGATCTTCAAAAAGGAACCGGACTTAATCAAGGATGAACTCGAGCGTCCGCTTACGCCTAAGCGGCTCACGAAGAATCAGCCGTGGGCCGACGACAGTCTCGCGATGTTTTGCTCGCAGGAGGACGAAAAGCAAACGCGGCAGACGTTGTCTGAGTTCATCGAATCCGAGGGGGAACTTTCGAAACTCAAATATGATTTCGACCAAACCCTCGCGCAGAAAGGTACGACCGTGGACTCCAACG
This sequence comes from Pyrinomonadaceae bacterium, assembly GCA_036507195.1. GTDB lineage: Bacteria > Acidobacteriota > Blastocatellia > Pyrinomonadales > Pyrinomonadaceae > PSRF01. The sequence continues at coordinate 24,793 of DASXQM010000247.1, forward strand.
TTCGTACCGTACTGAGCTATCCCGCGATTAAAGATTATCTGGTGACCTATGGTTACCTGGCCAAGAACCTCAAGGAAATAACCGGTCTCACGAACTTCGTCTTTACGCGGGACAACGGAGCCAGGAACGTCGTTAATTACGCCACGGTCAGCGCCGCGCGCACCATTATCAACCGTAAGAAGTTGGACGTGCAGGGCCCGAACCAGGACAACAGCCAGATGTTTAAGGCCCTAAAAGCCAAAAACATCCCGCTCACGGCAACTGCCTTTAGCAAGGGCGTAATAGCTGTCCTTGAGAGTTTCGTTTTCAATGCGGTCGAACTCGCTCTTATTGAAGAGGTGCGAGTCAAGCTGGATCTCGGGGAAATCCCCGACGACATTAAAACGGAACTCATTAAGTACATGCGCAATTCGGTCATTCCGATCGATAAGAACAACGCGGATGATTTCATACCAGCGTTCATTGCGCAGATTCAAAGTGGAACGCTAAACGCTGACGCCCTGGACGCGGAGGTTCCGCAAACCGATCAGGACTTTGAGGTCGTCTATCTCGACGACGACGACGCGCAACTTGAGGTGAGCAGGTCTGCCGTCCTCTGTGCCTCGCAACTCTACTTCAGCATGATCCTCGGCGAAGAAATGAAGGTGTTCGATTGCGCGAAGCAGTTGACGCACAAATATCTCGTGCGCAAGAACATCGACTTGCAGGATCGCAAACTGCGCGAAAACCTCCAGAACTATGTGTTTTTCCGGAAGTTCACGGCTCCCACTACCAAGAAGACACTGGAATGCGTGAACGAAGCCGAACGCCAGATGTTTTATCGGCAGGTGTTCAGCGCCGGCAACGGCCGCACTACCGAGGATGTGATTGTTAACCGCGAATTCCCGCGTCTCTGGAAAGTGCTGATGCTTGAGTCGGCGAAATACCTGGAACGCGGGCAGGCGAGCCCGAATCCAGAAAACTTCGTGTCACGCCAGAACGTCAAGCAGGCCGTGGAAGATCTTCAGTACAACTTGTCCATCCATTGCACGGGCATGGCGACAGTGATCACGCCTTTGATTTATGCGGAACTCGATTTCGTGACGCGGCGCATATTCAACCATCCCGTCATTCGCAGGCATGTAGCGCCATCGGGCGGCAGCTGGTTGAAAGTCGTCGAAGAGATCTACACGGACATGATGCGAGTCAGACCTAAAGCTTCGGTCATCTACAGCAAGGCTAAGCTGGGCCACGAGATCCTCGTCGACATCGCGAATTACAACCCGGCAACGTTCGAAGATCCGGATGTCTTCTCGTCCTTCATCCGGCGCGTGGATGCTTTCATCACGACTCAAAGCATCCTGCAGGAAGCCTTGAAAGACGATCTGATGGAGGGCGATGAAGAAGGCGAAGAGCTGGACGAGAAGTTGGGACTCGGCAGCCCCAATGGGAATGGTTATGGACATAGCGCGCCGCCCCTCGGAGCCATGAACGCACCGGCCGTGGGCGCTGCGGCCGGCGGCGACGAATGGGATTTCTAACCGAGACACGCTTCTAAACCAAGGACGGAAAAGGGAACTTATGAACAACAACGCGATGATTCCCGCAGAACACATTACCGAAAAGGCTCGGTCCAAAGCGCGCAGTGTGCTCGGTGGTAGCGCGGCATTCCAGAGCATGCCACTCTCTGATCAGAAGAGCGTCTATCTGTCGTTGGTCCAGGAATATATCGACGACGAAAAAGACAAACTGGGACTGGCGCGGCCCATGGCTACCGACTCCGGCAAGGAGATGGGCTACAAAGGCTACGACCCGGCATTTGGCGGAGACACGGCAGCCTTCAATGAGCTGGTGGACTCGGTCGACTTTCCCAAGTTCGTCGCCGATCTTCTGAAGGCGGTGTTCGACGCCAACTTGAAAGTAATGAAGACGCAGACCGACTCCTACATCAAATTGATGAAGGAGTGCACCAAGTCAACGGCGGACTTTGTGAAGAAGGTTAAGGACGACGATCCGGGTGTGTTTCTTAAACTCGCCGAGATGAAAGGTGACAAGTACAACATTATTAGTGAGAAGCAGACTGACGGCAGCTCAAAACTGGCGCTGACCACTCCGGACGGTGACAAAGTCGATCCGGAGAGCGACTCCGAAGTTAAGATGCACATTATGGACGCCAAGATTGCGATGGCCAAGGAGCATCGCGCGGCGCTCCGAGAAGTCCTGTTGATGGGCGTAACGCGTTTGGTCGTCGAAAAAGGGGAAATCGAAGCAGGCGTCGAGTTCAGTGTCAAAGCAACCCGCGAGAGCAAAGCGCATCACGACGACCAAAATATCAATGTCGTACAGGCTCACCTAGAGTACGATCCGCCGGTGTTTGGTTTGTTCGGCGGACCCAGCGGCAGTCTCGACATAAGCAACACGAACATTCAGGTAAACACTTCCGACAAGAAGGCTACCGATGACCTTTCGGCGACGCTGAAAGGCAGGGTCAACATCAAGTTCAAGACCGACTACTTCAAGCTGGACAACTTCGCCAACATGTATGCGGACGGCGGAGTAGCAGCGTTGAAGCCGGCGACGCCGGGAGCGCCGGGTCAACTTCCGGCGCCGGCCGGCCGGTAAAAACATAATGCTATGGCGTTAGCGATTCTCGAGTTGCTTGATTCCGATGACGCTCGTGTCAAATTCAGAATCGACACCGGCACTAACGGCTATTACCAACTGAAGATCGGCAAGAGCGTCACGCGCAGGCAGGGGATCGATTGGATTGATGGCGTAGCGGGCGGCACCGACATCCGCAGAAACGAAGCGGGCGGCAGCCTTTTGAGTTCGGCAAAGGAAATCTCGATTCCGGCCAGAACCTTTGATGATGGTAATGCTTATATACAATTGTTTACCTATAAGACGCCGGACGGAAAATCGCCGGCTTTCTCGCAAGTTATTCGCGCGGGTTTGCGCTATCGGTACCCGTTTCAGAACAAACCCGTCAGCGAACTTTCACTTGCCAACGCAACGTCAGTGAGCGCCACGCCTATGCAAGCAAACGGTTCATTTCAAACGCCACGCTCAGTTCCCTGTCGCACTTACGGTGAGGTTTACTCGCAGCAAGCTTCACTTGAGGACGTGCTGGGTTCGGTCGTCCAGTTTCTTGGTCCGGTTGTCTCGAAGCTGCTAACAGCCGGGCCCGCAGGACAAACCGGCGGCAGTGCGGCCGGGGGCGCTGCCAGTCCGGATCTGCTGAAAGGTGGCGTCGAAGCTCTAGCGAATCTGCTGAAGAATCTGCTGGGCGGCGTGCAAGGCGGCGCCCAGGCAACCACGGCCAGAACACAATCGGTATTCACCGAAACCTCGAAGCCTAATCGCTTTTTCGAGTCGCCCAGTGCTCAATTCGCGCGGCCGTTCGTGTTTGGAATCGATGATGCATTGGTTGGCGCGGCTATCGGCCAAATCGTGCAGATTTTGCCGCAACTGATGAACGGCGCGAACCAACATCGCCAGCAGATGCAGCAAGAGCACAACAAGCTGACCACTGACGCTCTCAACGGGATCAATGCGCGCCTGCTTCAGGACAAGTTGCTCGAAGCGCAACAGCAAGCCGCCAAGGACGCACAAACTGCCAAGGCTGCGGAACTTGAACAGTTGATAAAACTTCTTCAAGTGCAGGCAGAGACCGGTCAGACGGCGGCAAATCTACCGCCAATCGCGAAACCGCAAAGCCTGGCTTCACAGAATGGATACTCTGCAGCACTTAGCAACAAGGCCGTGCTGTCATTCGTTACGGCCGATCCAGTTTCCTGGAACGGCAAGCCTTCGATCCTTTTCGTGAAGGGCCAGCCGCTGCAACTGAAGATTCAGTTCACAGTCGCCGAACCGGCGCCGAAAACGCCACTGCCTAAGGCAATTCTTAAAATCACTTTCAAAGATCACGCAAACCAATCGGTGTTGTTCGAGAAGACATTCAAACAAAAAGACGTCGCGCCAAATTCGGTGATGAAGTTCACCTTTGCTGAAGGCGAGCTGGCGCATCTGCCGGCTAACAAGCCGATTTGCCTGCTGGCCGAAATCCGGTGGTTGCGGTCTAGGGATCGAAAAGAGATCTCAGCGTTTGGCGGCTCAGAGATGACTATCGTTACGAAGCACTTTGTCAAAGAACAAGGCGAGACATTAGCCGAGGAAAAAGAACTCGCGGACATGAACCGCTTCCGGCCCTTCTGGAACAAGATTTGGGAGGCGCCTACGCTCGATAAGGCAGCGCAGAGCGGCGACGGCAAGAAGTATCTGTGGGAGCTTGATGTAAACGCGAAGTATTCAGTGATGCTTTCGCCGGACCATGAAGCCAACGGTTTGATGAACACGAGGGTCCTGCAAGGCCGCAACGATCAGGACAGCCTGAGCGAAAAAACCGAAGGCCGAATCAAGAGCGGGATTGAGCTCAGCGTTGCGGAGTTGAACAAACTGCTGCCGCTGTGGGGTGGCGCAGCGCTCGAGACCGATAAGCTCGAAGCTTTCAAGACCGAAAGTTTTGCCAAGGACAATACTCGTGAGTTTGTCTATCGCCTGAAGCTAAAGGGCAAGGCCGCCGATCGCGGCATGGTTTGGGTGATCCCGACATTCAAATTGACGGAATTCACCTTGGGCAGCGCAGTGAAGACCACTGAAGATGGGCAAGTCATGGAAATTTCTGAAGAGAAGGTTCGATTTCCGCTGCCGGTTGCCGCGCGCGTTATAGGATTGAAATCCAACTGATCCGGGAGAAATTCATGCGGGTATCACCGTTAAGCGAAGAAGAAGACGACGTTGAGGACGGAAGTGAACGAACCTCCAGCTCGGACGTCGAGTACCACTTCGAAGGATTCAATATTGAGTTCTCGGAAAAAGTCGCGCTGATGCCGGCCGGCGGCGCTGGCCAGGCGGCAACCAGCGGAGTCCGTCGCGATGGATGAAGCCTTCATGCCATTCGCCGAGATCGTTCGCCGTCTGCTCGCGTTCGGTGATGAATTGCTTGATGAAGAACAAGGCGTTCGTTCTTACATTTATGAGTACATCATCGAATCGCCAGTTGAATTGGATGTAGTCAAGACTGACGACGGTCAAGTGCAAATCGGTTCGACGCCGCCGCTTTATTACGTTGACACGTCGATTAGGCCATCGTTCCATCGGCTGAAATTCAAGGCCGATCTTGCAGAGGTTTCCCGTGCCGACTGAAAACACCGCCTGGCAACTCGAAGATTTCGTCGACTCGCTGGTGGTTGAACTCGACAAGACGCGTGAGACGCTGGCGGTGAAAGCTATCAACAAGCCTTTGACTTATACGGTGAAGGAGCTGGCGCTCGACCTGAATATCTTCCCAAGTTATGACGGTGATCAGGTGCGGTTCATCACCGCGCAGCCGGGACAAGAGGGGGCATCGAAAGTAACGATTCAGCTCAACTCGATCACTGATCAACAAGTGAGAGCGACCACGAAAACGCCGACTGTGAAAACCGACATGAAGATTGATGAGATTGACGTCGATCGAGCTACGAAAAAGAAGTTGCGGAAGCTGGGTGTTAGTTCCGTGGACGATTTGAAACAGATCGAAAGGAAGAACGTCGATTTGAAAAAGGTGGCTGACAGCGAAATCGACTATACCAAGCTGGCGAACCAGATTCAGAAATCCAAACGCAGCCAGACCCCGCCGCGAGTGAGCGCCGTCAGTCTTTCGCAGGACGAGAAAAACGGGCCCTGTTTAGTCATCAAAGGAGAAAACCTCGCTGTCGATCCGAAGTTTCCGCCGGTGGCGGTTATCAATCAGCGTTTGGCGGAAGTGATGTCGAGTAGCGATAAGGAAATGAAAATCCAGGTTGCCGATGCGGCGAAGTTAAAGGAAAACAACGAAGTCATCCTGACATTTGATCCGTTCGCGGTAATGAAGATGAACGTGCGGGCGTAGGCGCACAAGCTATGATGAGAAAATTCACCACCTCTTATGACGACTTGATCAGGAACTACTATGGCAATCCCGGTCGGACGGGATTGAAAGACAGCGTCACTCTCGAAGAGCTGTTTGCCAACTATTACGGCAACGCGGCAGTGGGCGCCGACGAGAGAAAGAAAACCCAACGGCCGCAGGTCATGTCGCTGAGGCACGACACTGGCGAAGTTCTACCACAACGCCGGCGGCGCACGCGCGCGCGATATGGTTATCAGCAATCGGCGGACGCGGACGGATTTGAAGAATATGTCGTAACTAGTGCCGTGGCGAGCACACAAAGTGTGGCGATGTCGGTCGAAGCTCCGCTCGTCGAAACTCCGGACGTGCGTGAAGAATACACGATCGACATTCTCGCGCCGCTTCCCGAATCACCAGCTGCAGGTCCGCGGCCAGCTATCGAAGGAGCAGGAGCCGTGGCCTCGCCTTCACCCGCCGCCATCGAAACTCCTGCTAAAGACGTCGCGCGCGAAGAGCTAAGTCGCGCAAAGGTTAGCGATCACGACATTATTGGCGACCTCGAAGCGATCATGAGGGGCGAGAAGGTGTACGACCCGAACACCAAGAAGACCGTCAATAAGAATTCGCTGACTGCGGCCCAGTCCACACCGGGCGGCCTGCCGGCGCCTCAGGCCGGCGACGGCCATGCCATCTTCGATGCCATCGCCCAAAGCATGAGCTATGCGAATGCTTACGACCTTGGGACGGTCGAACTTGAAAACCGTTTCGCCGACTTTGATCGAATAACAGAGCTCCAGCAAAAGGCGGCGCAGGACACAAAAAAGAAGTCTGACTACGCTAGATCGTATTCGGTCGCATCGGCTGCCGCGGTCAAGAACGCCGACTTCATCGAAGACCTCGACGCCATTCGCAGACAACAGGAAAGCGGCAGCTCGGCGGTCTCCATTGCCGAGTCAATGTCCGCCGCCATCGTTGAGGAGATGGTGCAATCGGACCGCGACCCAGTTTGTCGCCCGTGGGCGCTGTCGCTGTCGGCCGGTGATGATCCCGCGAATTACAGCCGGCCACTTTATGACGCAGGCGAACACGTCATGACGGGTTGGGATTTGTACACTGACCAACTACGCGTCGGCCAGTCACCGGGCGTGATGTTTTCGTACGGTCATCTGATTGCCATGGGCGATCTCTATAAAGATGACGAAGTAATGATGAAGGCGAGCGTTGACGAGTTGAGAGCAGTAAAGAACCTCTTGACCCTGAGTCAGCGATACTACACAGGACACCGCGCGGACCGGTCGCTCGATGTATCTGATGACAACTGGGTCAACGTGATCGGCCAGCGGTATTTGGATCTCGCCGAGGACAACTACGAGCACTTTGCTCCCAATAATATTTACAAGAATGAGCCGTGGGTGGCGAATGTCCGAAAGAGCCGCGACAACAAGCGTGAATGGACGCGCTATCACACGCGCGCGATCACCGAAGCACAGAAAATTCTGCAAAAGGCCGGCGATGGCAGCACGCCGCCATTCCTGGAATTGCCTTTGATCATTAACGGATTTGGCGATCACTTTCTCACCGACGCGTTTGCCTCAGGTCACACGATTAGCAAAGACGCCACCATCGAAATGTTCAAATACAATTTCTACAACGGGAAGAGCCTCAAGTCCGCAGCGGAAAAATTCTTTGAACGGGTAGCGGAAAAGGCTTTCAAAGGTGAGGTCAGAAAGAAATTCAGCGTGCTGGAGACCTTCGATCCCGTAATCCTCTGGTGGAATCCGAACATCGATACGGTCAACGCTTTTCGCAAGCTGCTGATTGCCGTCGCTGAACAGAAACCTGACGAAGTCGCCAACCTCGCGGTCAAAGCATTGCACGACAATCTGAACAAGCACGGTGTCGAAGTCACCAATGACGCCGGCGATGGAGTCTGGCGCTTAACCGGCGACGGCCTTCTCGATACCAAGAACCTTGAAATAATCAAGAAAGCGGTGCAACAGTCGGTTGATAACGTCAACGATCCGGCCAACCGCACCACTCCTAATATCGCCGCAGCGATCGATAAGGTCTGGAAACATGTTCCGCGATTAACCGACCCCGGCAAAGCCCAGGTCCGCATTGCCTCGGAAGCATTTACTACGCCCGAATCCGATCGGCTGGTGGAAGCAACGGCTGATCTAATCTCGAGGAAAGTCGACCTATTAATTAAGAAACTTCTCGCAGCCAAAAAACTGAAATACGCGTGAGGCAGAAGGCGCCTTCGTATGCTCGTGAACGGCCGCAGAAACCGGTGAAGTCATGGAAAATCGATTCTTAGAAGCGGAAGATCATCTGAAGCGGGTGTCGAGACGGCGACGCTGCGCACCTAAGTCCCGCAATGGACGGTCTCTAGTTGAGAAACAAAACGGCGTGAAGTCATATGAGTCGTCCCTGTGGTCACGGCCGTTTGCGGCGACCGATCGCACGCTCGTCATTCTGATCGAGAATGGCGGCGTCGATCTGGGCATTCCCGAGCTCGCAAACAAGTTGCTCGAAAGACTTCCCGATGTAATTCCTGACGGGGTCAAAGACAAACTGGTGGCCCGCATTCGGGAGAGGCTGACGAACTTCACCGACAATCTGATTGAAACGCTCGAACTGACGATCAATCGCTACAACGCCGCCAAGCCCGATTTCTATGGAGACGTCGTCACTCTCCGCGACAGCACTTCGTCGTACAACGATCTCAAGAACAAGCTACTTGACCTTTCGCGCAGCGGTCGAATCATCGACCTCTTTGTGCTAACGCATGGAAGGGGAGACTACATTTCCGTGCCGGGCGGCGTGAACAGCGACAAGATTCGCGCGATGAAAAGCGAACTGGGAAGTCCGCTGACGATCCGTAGTGTTTACATGATGAACTGTGTCGGCTCGTCACTAAACCAGGCGTGGATCGATGCCGGCGCCAAAGTCTCGAGCGGGGCAAAACGCAACAACTATCTGCCGGAACCAACCATGTTCTTTTTTTGGAAGAACTGGAAGGCCGGTCAAACATTCGAGTCGGCCGTAACGTCAGCTTACCGGCAGACGATCAATGTGATGAACGAGGCCGTGCGTAATTTCATCAGTTCCCTGCCCATTCCGGGCGCCGGGTTGCTCGCGTCGAGGTTCAACATCGAAGATTTCGATCTCGTCGAAGCCAGCGCGCCGGTCATTCAGGGTCAGCGCAGCGTCACCGTCACGACCGACAATCTCTCTTTCACGCAGACGATGTCCAGCAGTCTGGCCACCACGGTCTTGCCACTCTCGGTACTTCAATCACTAGTGCTTTCCCATGCAACGTCGAACGGCGACAAGAAGACCGTCTCTCCGGCGGGCGTAGACTTCATCAAAGGCTGGGAAGGGTTCGTCGCAAAGCCTTACAACGATCCGGTGGGGCACTGCACAGTCGGTTACGGAACACTCTTGCACAACGGCAACTGTGATGGACGTCCCATAGAAGCACCGTACGCGAACGGCATATCGCAGGAAAAGGCGACTCAGTTACTGGCCGAGAAAGCGGCGGAGTTTCAACTGGTAATCGACTCGAACGTGAAGGTCTCACTAAACCAGAATCAGTACGACGCGCTGGTAAGTTTTGCTTACAACGTGGGTGGAGCGAATTTCCAAAAATCCACTCTCTTGCGACTGCTGAACAATGGCGATTACAACGCGGTACCAATGGAACTGAAGAAGTGGACTAAGGCGCACCAGAACGGGAAGCTGATTGATCTCCCGGGCCTGGTAAGGCGCAGGGCCGCCGAGGCTGAGTTGTTCCAAAAACCGGTGACCGCCGCGACCGCGCAAAGCATGAGCGCGGCACTTTCAACCGATTGGTATCGATCACTCTCAACCATCGATTACACGATCCCTCCTCTTTTGCCGGTAATCGCCCAGCCGAGCGGTCTGACCTGCTGGGCGGCCGTCGTGACCATGATGTGGAGCTGGAAAAACAACCAATCGATGGCGATACCCGATGTGCTGGCCCAGATCGGGTCGCAATGGGTTGACCGCTTCAAAGCCGGCAAATCGTTGGCTAAGAACATTGCCAAAGACTTGTACGACGCAGCGGGCTTGGTCCAACTGATCTCTTTCAATCCGACAATCGAGGGCTGGCTTGAGCTCTTGCAGAAGTATGGACCGCTCTACGTGGACGTCGGTTACAACACCGGCACCGGAACCCACGCGATCATCGTAATCGCGATTAAAGGCGACGGAACGGCGGCGGGCACTACGATCACCTATGTCGATCCCGACGGCGGGAAAACAGTGCCGATGAACTTCAGTGACTTTCTCGTTAAATACGAAGCCAAGAGCGCCGTTGAATGGCCTTACACGATAGTCCATTGGCCGGCGGGTGCACGGGTGAGCAGTCAGCAGAGCTTCCCCATTCGTCATCGATACGCGTTTGATCGCGCCAGCGACGTGGTAACGTCGCAGTCGCTTTACTCATGGCAACAGAACCCGGCAGCGGCGGTAGTCGCGGGCATCGAAATAGCAGACGCCGCTCAAATCGGCCTGGGCGCGATCTCTGTCGTCCAGGCGCAGGTAGCGGCCTCGCAAGGCTCATTTTCATTGACTTATGACAAAGTCTCGCGACTGCTGACTAACGAGGCGCGACAAGCCATGCCCGGAGCGAAAACCGCGAAGAAAAGCTATTCGTGTAACCTGCTTTTCTTGGCCATCGGCCGCCTCTTTACCGCTGAGGCCGATGTGATCGTTGAGTGGGAGGGAAACGCTTACGGTGAAATCGGAACGCCTGTTTTCAGAAGAAATCTTCCCACCTCTACCGATTGGTCTAAATCAGCAGCAAACCTGACCATATCGAAGATTGATCGGATCCCGCTGCCGCAGACCGATCCCAGAACGTGGCCCATCGTTTACACCTACGAAGGAACGTACGATCCTTTGGGCAATGGTTATTTCGAGTTCACCGGCGAATTTCAACTGAACGCCTTTGGCGGACTAAAGTTCACGCGGCACGAGGTCGTTTCGCGATCCGCCGCCGACTGGGCGCTTGGCGGCACACCCGAGGGCAAAGTACAGCGAGGCTCCGACGTCGTGGTACCAACACCGACGATACCGCAGGATCAACTCGACTATCTTAAGACTAAGCTTCCCTGAAGATAGAGGGCGATTCAAGCACGCGAGTTCGCTACGGTAAGGGCACAACCCGCTACTCTGTGGAGATGGTATTTGGAGCTGCTGACTTTGACGGCTGCCAGTCCGGTAAATATTGGTTCATCTCGTTTCGTAAGATCAGGTAAGATGCCTTCGACTGGACTTAAAACCCGTTGGGAGTAATCCCGTGTCGGTTCGAATCCCACCCTCGGCGCCATTTTTCCCTTCCAATGTTTTACCGGAACGCTCACGACCGCTGCTCAATCCAGTTTGAAGGTAGACAACGATACGGCACGCCCGCTGTCAGCCTAATCAATCCACCATCTCAGCGCCATTCCTTCGGGCCTGTCTTGTGATTCGAGTTGGAATTTCAAAGACGAATGCCCTTCGTCTAGCACGCCGGGATTAATCAGACTAGAATGAGGCGCTTTATCCGTCGGCGGCTACCGTTCTCAATGGCACGTTCCGCTCTGTGCCAGAGAGGTAATCATTCCCTCCTCCGGAACGAGACTCGGTCGTTACGAAATCCCGTTCGCAACTTAGCGAAGGTGTCAGGGCTGATGGGTGTTTGCCGTAAGATCCAAAGCGGGCAATCGGATGAAACGCTGTCCAAGCTGCAACCGAATTGAGACTGACGACGCGCTCGCTTTCTGCCGCGTTGATGGGACGCGCCTCGTCGCAGATACGGCGGATGCTGACGCGCCGACGCGAACTTTTCGCTCATCAGAATACCAGCGAACGGAGGTTCTTCACGGCACCGGGGCGAGCGCGCCGCAAAAGTACGCCGTGGGGTCAAGCTCAACGGGCCGTGTCGGACAAGCGCGCACCTCCCCAGAGTACGGGCGAAAACGCGCTTTCATCATTACGGTAGTTGTGAGCGCGGTGATAGTTGTCGCCGTTGCCGGCTTCGTTGCGTATCGCCGTGCGAGTATTAGTGCCACGCCCATCGACTCGATAGCCGTATTGCCCTTTCAGAACCAGAGTTCAGAAGCTGACACGGAATACCTCTCCGATGGCTTGGCTGAATCGCTTATCTACCGGTTGTCACAGTTGCCAAATCTGAAAGTCAGTCCCACCAGTTCAGTTCTTCACTACAAAGGCAAAGGTATAGATCCGGTCAAAGTCGGAAACGAACTGGGCGTCAGCGCAGTGATGACTGGGCGCATTGCCCAGCGCGGCGAAAATCTGACCATCAGCGTAGAACTGATTGACGTGCGAACTGCCAAACTTATTTGGGGCGAACAATACGATCGGAAGGTTTCGGACCTGCTGGCGACGCAGCGCGAAATCGCCTCGGAAATTACGCAGCGATTGAAATTGAAACTGTCACGCGAGGAACAGGGCTTGACCAAGCACTACACCGAAAACAACGAAGCGTATCAGTTTTATTTGAAAGGTCGCTTTTACTGGAACAAGCGCACCGAGACTGATTTGAAAAAGGGGATTGAGTATTTCCGACAGGCGGTCGAGGCTGACCCGAAATTCGCGCTCGCCTGGGCGGGACTGGCCGATTCCTATTCGCTGCTGCCGGTTTATTCGGAGACGCCAACCAATGAAGTTAGAGGAAGAATTCGACAGGCAGCAACGACAGCATTAGAGTTGGATCCTAATCTCGCGGAAGCGCATACCTCTTACGCCAGGCTTTTGTTCGACTACGAATGGAATTTTGCCGAGGCGGAGAAAGAATTTCGGAAGGCAATCGAGCTCAATCCGAACTATGCGACGGCGCACCATTGGTTTTCTCTTTTGCTGAGTGTGCGTCAGCGGCGCGAAGAAGCCTTTAAAGAGATAACGCGAGCTCTGGAGATCGAGCCGCTCTCCCGAATTCTGAATAACGATTATGGGCAAAAACTCTTCAACGATGGACAGACCGACCAGGCCATTGACCAGTTCAAAAAAACTCTCGAACTATACCCGGACTTCGCAACGGCGCATAGTAATCTTGCGCTGGCTCTCGCCAAGGCAGGCAAATATCAGGAAGCGGTTAACGAGCAGAATCAGGCAATCGCGCTAGCTGGTCGCAAATCGCTTCTTATCGCCCAGATGGGTTACATCTACGGTGTCATGGGCAACCGACGCGAGGCGGAAAAGCTTCTCGAAGAATTGCTGGAACGCAAAGAGCGAGTTGGCAATTACTATGTGAGTATCATCTACGCTGGCTTGGGTGATAAGAACAAAGTATTTGAGTATCTGGAAAAAGCCTACCAGCAGAGGGAGCTCCTGGTCCCGTATATCACCATTTATTCCTATTTTGATTTTCTGCGCGGCGACCCGCGATATCAAGACTTAATCACCAGCATCGGTTTGACGTCCTGAATTCGCAAACAGTGGGATGACCCTTTCCGCCGGGACAAAACTTGGCCGTTACGAAATCCGTTCGCAACTCGGCAAGGGCGGAATGGGTGAGGTGTATCGCGCGCGCGACACAACAAAAGCTTAGCGATTGCTCGTCGTTCTGAGAAACATTGGCCGCATCGTCAATTGAAATCTGATGGAAAAGCTATTCTTACCAGTTTTGTTGGGTACTAATCGGAAACTGCGTAAGAGTATTCATGTGGCCAACTGGCTGGTGGGTGAGATGAAGAAAAGACCCGACATCGAAACGAAACTGTTTGATGCCGCCGACTTTGAACTGCCTCGTGACGATTATGGCCAGGGGATCAAGGTTCGTTTTCCAGAATGGCGAGAAGCAATCATACGTGCCGATGGGTTGGTAATCGTAACGCCTGAATATAACCACGGCTATCCGGGAACTTTGAAAGCAGTGCTCGATCTCCTTCTGCGAGAATATGTCCACAAGAGCGTGGCTTTTGTCGGAGTCTCTGGCGGGCCCTGGGGTGGCACTCGAGTTATCGAAGCGTTGGTCCCAATGGTGCGTGAGCTGGGCCTGGCGGTGACGTTTACTGACCTTAACTTCCCTTTCGTAGAAAAGACCTTCGATAACAACGGGAAACTTCTGGATCCTGCATTCGAGACGCGCGCAAAAGATTTCCTCGATGAACTACTTTGGATGTCACGAACTCTGAAGTGGGGCCGCGAGAACCTGCCATCAAAATTCACTTAACGCACGTCAGTCGCCCACACGCTACAAAAAACGCAAGTCCTTTCGAGTCGTCCGCGAAAAGTCTTGAAAACCGCCCCGCAATGCAGTAGATCGTAACCAGCCTAAAGCACGTTCTGGTCTTGCCAGGACATACCAACAACGCGGGTGGTCCCAATTCGGGTCATCATCCTTCACCGGCTCCCGTGGCTGAAAAGGAGAAACACAAATGAAGTTGCTAAAGATTCTCTTCGCCTTCCCATTCTGTCTTGCGCTAATCGCGATTGCGCCCGTGATCGTCAACGGTCAGGGACAGTCAACTCCGCCGCAAAGCGAAATGGACTTGCTCCGTCGCCAGCTTGAGGAGCAGAAGACGCTGATCCAGCAGTTGCAAACGACGATCAAAACAGTCACTGACTTGCAGGCGCAGCAACAGCAACAGATCGACGATCTGCACAAGCAATTGGAGCAGGCCAACTATGAAGCGACGACGCCCACGGCGAAGGAGACGCCGACTCCGGTTCCTTCGGCTTCACCCCCGACGATCGCGGAGGCAGAAAAGACTCAGCAGGAAGCGGCCAAGCCGGAAACCCACGTAACCAAGACTTCCGATGTGAAGCGCTATGACGTAAAGGCCGGATCGGGAAGGATCAAATTTGATGGTTTGCTCCAAGCCTGGCTCATCGGTGGTAACGGCGGTTTTCGCGACACCTTCAGGGTGCGCCGCGCGGAACTGAAGTTTACCGGCGAGCTGACGCCTGAGATCAAATTTACAGTCATGATTGACCCGTCAAAGGCGCTGTCGCTGAACAATACGTTCACGACGATTGCCGGCACCACGGTGCTCAAAGACACCAGCGTCAACCAGGCCAGCCGCGTTTTGCAGGATGCATTCATCACCCTCACGTATTTCAAAAAAATGAGCGTCAACATTGGGCAATTCAAAGTGCCGCTCAGCCTGGAAGGACTGCAATCATCAGCAGGCCTCGATACCGCTGAACGGGCGCTCTTTGTTTCTGATCGCGCTCGCGGGGGCGCGTTCGGCGACATCCGCGATATCGGCGTGATGGCGTACGGCGCACTGAATAAGCGCGTTGATTACCAGATTGGCTTTTTCAACGGCAGCGGCGAGAACCAAAACGACGTTGACAAGAATGACTCGAAAGCGGTAGCTGGTCGTCTCGTAGTGCGCCCGGCTTTCGCAAAGGGTCTGCAAATCGGCGGCTCGGGCGCATGGGGCAACGGCCAGCGCAACGATCGTCCGCGGCGGGACCGTCTCGGCGGCGAATTCCTCTTTGTGCGACGCGGGCTAACCCTGAAGAGCGAACTAATGACCGGCGTGGACGGCGATGTCCATCGCCGCGGTTACTATGGTCATATCGGTTACCGTTTCAGACCGCGTTTAGAAGGCGTCTTCCGCGTCGACACATGGGATCCCGACGTCCGACAGGAATCTAACGCAATCAACGTACGCGAGCGGGACTACGTCACGGGTTTCAACTACAACCTGAAAGAAAACCAGGTCAAGTTTGTCTTCAACTATCTGCACAAAACTTTTGGGCGTGGCATCGTGCCATCACGTAACGTGTGGATAATGGGCCTGCAGACTTCTTGGTAAAGGAGTAGCAGCGAAATTCCCGGCCTACCGGAGAAATAAGTTTTTGTCGGAAGCCTGACTGACAAAGGAGAAAATCATGGCAAATCCATTTGTGCACGTTGAACTGAATACAACTGACGTTGAAAAAGCGAAGAGCTTCTACAGCAAATTGTTCGACTGGGAGCTTGAAGACATGCAGATGGGCCCCAGCGGCACTTACACCGTCATCAAAGTCGGCGACGGAACTGGCGGCGGAATATTGAAGAATCCGATGCCTGGAGTTCCTTCGTTCTGGTTGGCTTATGTGCTGGTTGACGACATTGGGACGGCGACAAAGAAAGCAGCATCGTTGGGAGCGAAAGTTGTGAAGGATTCGATCGAAGTACCGGACATGGGTTGGCTCAGTATCATTCAAGATCCAACCGGTGCAGCATTAGGGCTGTGGCAGACGAAACACCAAATGTGAATTTAACCTTTTGAGCTTTCACAAGTGTCGATCCAACGCTTGCTCGTTCGACTAACCAGTGAAAGCCAAAACAAGATTGAAAGGAAAAAGAACAATGCGATTCATGGTGATTGTAAAAGCGGACAAGGATTCGGAAGCGGGGATCATGCCAAGCGAGCAATTGCTCACCGACATGGGCAAGTACAACGAAGAACTGGCGAACGCCGGCGTGATGCTTGCCGGTGAAGGACTACAACCAAGCTCGAAAGGCGCGCGGGTGAAATTTGACGGCAAGGGAAAGACCAGCGTCATCGACGGTCCGTTTGCCGAAACGAAGGAACTCGTTGCCGGCTTCTGGCTGTGGAAGTGCAATTCGAAAGACGAAGCGATCGAATGGCTAAAGAAAGCGCCATTCGAAAACACCGAGGTCGAGATTCGGTAAATCTTTGAAGCCGAAGATTTCGGTGAGGCATTCACCCCCGAACTGCGCGCGCAGGAAGACCGCATCCGCGAACAAATCAGCGCCTCGTAATCGGGAAACCAAACTTACTTCATCAAGGAGCAAAAGATGGCACAGATACAACAGAAAATTACGCCGATGCTTTGGTTCGACATGCAAGCAGAAGAAGCAGCGAGTTTCTATGTGTCGGTTTTCAAGAACTCGCGAGTGATCGGCCTCAGCCGCTATGGAGACACAGGCCCTGGCCCAAAGGGATCGGTCATGGTTGCCGAATTCGAACTCGACGGTCAGAAGTTCACCGCGCTAAACGGTGGCCCGCGTTTCAAATTCACGGAAGCGATTTCGCTGGTCATAAATTGCGAATCGCAGGACGAAGTCGATTACTTCTGGGAAAAGCTCACGGGCGACGGCGGACAGGAAGTCATGTGCGGCTGGTTGAAAGACAAATACGGTCTGTTTTGGCAAGTCGTGCCAACTCGTCTGTTCGAGCTGATGAAAGATCCGAAGAAGTCAGATAAGGTGATGGCCGCGGTGATGGAAATGAAGAAGCTGGACATTAGCAAGTTGGAGGAAGCGGCGAACGGATAGAAGTTTCTCGTGTCTCAGTGGTTCTCTGTGCCTCGGTGGTGAAATCCACCGGTCCGAAAGATCACCACTGAGGCACGGAGGTCACACGGAGACACGGAGGAAAACCAAGGAGAACATCATGAACATCATTCCACATCTGAACTTTAACGGGCAGTGCAAAGAAGCGTTCGAGTTTTACGCGAAGCTGCTCGATGGTGAAATCAAATTCAGCATGACCTGGGGCGAGATGCCGGGCGGGGCGGCTGATCAATTCCCGCCTGAGACGCACAATCTGATCATGCACACGACGCTCGAGGTCGATGGCGACTTCATCATGGGCGCCGATTCGCCGCCGGGCCGCTACACCCCACCGAAAGGCATTACCGTTTCGATTGGCGTGAAAGACAAAGCCAAGGCGGAAAAGATCTTCAATCAACTTTCCGAAGGCGGCAACGTAACGATGCCGTTCGCTCAAACCTTCTGGTCACCCGGATTCGGCATGTGCGTCGATCGATTTGGCATTCCATGGATGGTCAACACCGAGCAGCCACAATAGGGGCGCCGGCCGGATCGAAAGGCATCGCGACGAGTTGAAGTCCTACCAGACATCCAAAGGGACGATTCGTTTTACGCCGGATCGCCCATTGTCAGCAGCGCTCGTCAAAAAGCTGGTGCGGACGAGGATCGAGTTGAGCGAAAATGCTCGGAAAGAGCGCGGACCCGAATCAAGCCGAAAACGGAGGAGCAAATGAACATCGTTCTGTGGATTCTTCAGGCATTGCTTGCACTGCTATTCATTTTTGCGGGTGCGATGAAGTTTGTGATGCCCGTGGAAGAGATGAACCGCCAGGCACCCGTGGTTCTGCCCGGGCTGTTTCTGCATTTCATTGGCGCATGCGAGATTCTTGGCGGGCTCGGGTTGATACTTCCTTCGCTCTTGCGCATAAAGCCGGGGTTAACTCCATTGGCCGCGCTGGGTCTGGCGATCATCACCGCCGGCGCGACTGTGATCACGTTAATGGGACCGCTGAAGGGAATGGTGCTTATGCCGTTCGTTACCTGTCTGCTGTGTATGTTTGTCGCCTACGGTCGATTGAGAGTAAGGCCGATTGCCGGAAGATAAGCACTCGGTGTTCGCCGCGTAGCGGCAAAATGTTTATAGCCACAACTCGACTGAGAAGGACAAGATTTTTCAGGTTGTCGGTGCTATAAATATGTCGCGCCTACGGCGCTCTTCGTGAATCACTCTTGAAGACAAATTGACGGAGGCCTGATGCAGAAACTTGTCCGCCTCATTTCAATCTCGCTGTTACTCGCGCTCTTCGCAATTACGGCCGCAGCGCAAACTTCCGATCTTCAGCACTGGCAGCAGCGCGCGCGCAACCTCACGATCACGCGCGACGATTGGGGCATCGCGCACGTGCACGGCAAGACAGACGCTGATGCGGTGTTTGGAATGATCTACGCGCAGGCCGAAGACGACTTCAATCGAGTTGAGACGAATTACCTCAATTCAATGGGGCGTGCCGCGGAAACGGAAGGCGAGAGCGCCATCTGGCGCGATTTGCGCATGAAGATCTTCATCGATCCTGCCGACATGAAGCAGAAGTACGAGTCCAGCCCCGCGTGGTTGAAAGCTTTGATGGATGCCTGGGCCGACGGCTTGAACTTCTATCTCGCCAAACATCCCGATGTTCATCCGAAAGTGATCACGCGCTTCGAACCGTGGATGGCTCTGACCTTCAGCGAAGGCAGCATCGGCGGCGACATTGAGACGATCAACTTGAATCAGTTGCAGGCCTTCTACGAGAAACGATCCGAAGTGGCGGCGATCGAAGAGCGCGATCCGAACATCGATGCGGGCGGCTCGAACGGAATCGCGATCGCGCCAAAGAACACGGTCAATCGACGCGCGTTGTTTTTGATCAATCCGCACACCTCTTTCTATTTTCGATCCGAGTTGCAGATGACCAGCGACGAAGGCCTGAACGCTTACGGCGCAGTCACGTGGGGCCAGTTCTTCATCTATCAGGGCTTCAACGAACACTGCGGCTGGATGCACACGTCGAGCGCCGTCGATGCGATTGATGAATACCTCGAGACAGTGACCAGGAAAGGCGATCGCTACTTTTATAAGTACGGCAACGAAGAGCGACCCGTCACGACGTCAACGATTAAGGTGCCGTACAAGAAAGACTCCGGGATGGCGGAGCGAACGTTTATGGTCTATCGAACTCATCACGGACCGGTTATTCGCGCACTCGAGGGAAAGTGGGTGACGATCGCGCTGATGCGGGAACCGGTGAAGGCGCTGACGCAATCGTACACGCGAACCAAGGCGCGCAACTACAAAGAGTTCAAGCAGACGATGGAACTGCACACCAATTCTTCGAACAACACTGTCTACGCTGACGCGGACGGGAACATCGCCTATTTTCACGGCAACTTCATTCCGCGACGCGATCCAAAGTTCGACTGGACTAAGCCCGTTGACGGTAGCAATCCGGCAACCGATTGGGGCGAGTTGCTGACAGTTGACGAAACGCCGAAGCTGCTGAACCCGTCCGTGGGCTGGCTCTACAACAGCAACAACAGGCCGTGGTCGGCGGCTGGCCCAAGCAGCCCGAAGCAATCTGATTATCCGAAGTACGTCGACAATGGCGTCGAATCAGCGCGCGGCCTGCACGCGATTCGCGTTCTGCAGAACAAGAGAAATTTCACGCTCGAAGGCTTGCGCGCGGCGGCTTATGACAGCTATCTCACATGGTTCGAGAAGACGATTCCCGCGCTCATCAAAGCGTGGGCCGACGCACCTTCGCGCGATCCGATGAAGGCAAAGCTCGCAGAACAGATCGCCATGTTGAAGTCCTGGGACTTGCGCTGGTCAGACCAATCGATCCCAACTTCGCTCGCTGTATTTTGGGGAGAAGATCTTCAGAGACGCCTGAACCTCGATGCGCGGACTGCGGGCATGTCGATGCCCGAATATGTTTCGACGAAGGCCAAGCCGGAACAGCTTTTGAATTCACTCGCGGCTGCGTCGACCAAACTGTCGTCAGATTTCGGCACGTGGAAGACTCAATGGGGCGACATCAATCGATTCCAGCGTTTGACGGACGACATCGTTCATCCATTCACCGACGCCGGCCCGAGCATTCCCGTTCCGTTTACTTCTGCCGTTTGGGGGTCGCTCGCTTCGTTCGCGGCGCGACCATACAAAGGATCGAAGAAGATTTACGGCAACAGCGGCAACAGCTTCGTGGCCGTCGTCGAGTTCGGCCCGAAAGTTCGCGCGATCGCGGTGACCGCCGGCGGCGAGAGCGGCAATCCAGCATCGAAGCATTTCAACGATCAAGCCCAGCGCTATGCGACGGGTAACTTGCGGCCGGTTTATTTCTATCCCGCGCAGCTGAAAGGACACACCGAGCGCACTTATCATCCGGGGAGTTAGTTGCCCAATTGCTGACCTCTGATCACTGACATCTGACCTCTGCTTTGATCATCCATCTCATCGACGGCACCTACGAACTGTTTCGGCATTTCTATGGGCTCCGTCGTTTTCATAAGACCGATCCGCCGTTCGGTGCCGTGACTGGCGTCCTCAACACGATCGCGAAGATGATCGAGGACGGCGCGACGCACCTTGGTGTCGCCACCGATCACGTCATCGAATCGTTTCGCAACGAGCTCTGGCCCGGATATAAAACCGGCGCGGGCATCGAGCGGGCGCTGCGCGCGCAGTTTCATCCGTTGGAAGAAGCGCTCGCCGCGATGGGTGTCGTCGTCTGGCCGATGGTTGAATTTGAGGCCGATGATGCACTCGCCGCCGCAGCTCACCTGTCGGCGCGCGATAAGAAGGTTGAAAAAGTTTGCATCTGGACGCCTGACAAAGACCTTTCGCAATGCGTCGTTGACGATCGCGTGGTCCAAATCGATCGGCGGAAAGATGAAATTCGAAACGCCGCAGCCGTTCGCGCAAAGTTCGGCGTCGCTCCCGAATTCATTCCGGACTATCTTGCCTTGGTCGGCGATTCGGCCGATGGCTATCCGGGCCTGCCGGGCTTTGGACCAAAGACCGCAGCCAGGCTCATAAATGGCCACGGTCATATCGAAGACTTCCCTGCCAAACTTCTCAGCGACACCAATCGCGAGCTCGCTCTGCTGTTTAAGAACCTCGCGACACTGCGCACAGACGCGCCGCTCGAGTCGCCGACCAATGGCGCGACAACCAGCGTCGCCAAACTCCGTTGGCGTGGACCAACTGAAGCCTTTGCATCAATGGCCGAAAGGGTGGAAGCGCCACGTCTCATCGATCGCGTCGGCCGATTAGCAGCGCGTTGAATCGCCTGTCTGCTTTTCCTTTCCTAATCTGCGCAATCTGCGTAATCTGTGGACTCATTTCTTTTGCTGGAGGAACCTGAATGCGAAAGCACATTCTGCTCTCGGTGATATTGACCGTCGCCGCCGCCCTCGCACTATTCTTTTTAAGCCATCACCAAACCGCCGATGCCCAACAACGCGCCGGCTTAACGCCCGAGCAAGTTGCGCGTCGCAACTCGGTCGAGCAGGAACTCGAGTCGGTCGCGATCATCGAACGCAAGCTCATGATCGCGATGCGCGACGGCAAACGCATGGCGGCAGATGTCTACCGGCCGAAAGACACTGCCAAGAAGTATCCGACTGTTTTCGTTCGCACCCCTTACAACTTTAATTTTTGGGACGTGCGCAACGGCGTGCCGCGTGACATGAGCAACGAACTCGATGCGGTAAAGCGCGGCTATGCCTTTGTCGAAATCAACGAGCGCGGCCATTTCTTCTCGGAAGGCAATTACGACATTCTCGGGCCGCCACTCAGCGACGGTGATGATGAGTTGACTTGGATCGGCAAGCAGCCTTGGTCGAATGGCAAGGTCGGCTTGATTGGTTGTTCTTCAACCGCAGAATGGCAATTAGCTGTCGCGGCGTTAGGCAATCCCGCACTTGCAGCCATTATTCCGCAAGGTTTCGGCGCCGGTGTTGGGCGCGTCGCCCCGTATTTTGAGCAGGGCAACTGGTATCGCGGCGGCGCAGTGCAGATGCTCTTCATCGCGTGGATCTATGGCGAGCAAAATCAGGTGCGGCCGATGTTTCCTTTCAATACTTCGCAAGAAGACTTGATTCGCGCGTCGAAGTCTTTCGATCTTGCGCAACAGTTGCCGCCGGTCGACTGGTCACAGGCGCTGCGTCATCTGCCCGAGATGGACATCATCAAAGCGGTGGATGGGCCGCACGGAATCTTTGCTGATGCAATGCCGGTCGATACGGGTGGTGCAATGATTAGGCGCGCGCCGAATGATCCGGCCTGGTACCGCGGCGGCCTCTGGCATGACAACATGAAAATCAATGTGCCGGGCTTCTGGTTCATGTCGTGGTATGACGTGTCCGTCGGGCCGAACCTTGCGGCGTACAATCACGTGCGTAAGACTGCTTCACCGGAAATCGCCAGTCAGCAGTATGCCGTGATTGCGCCGACGCTTCATTGCTCGTACAAGCGCGCGACTGAAAACACAATCGTCGGCGAGCGCAGCATGGGCGATGCTCGTCTAAATTATGACGAGCTGACCTGGGCCTGGTTCGATCGTTTTCTAAAAGGCGAACCCGAAGACAAGAGCATCCTCGCAAAGATGCCGCGAGTGCGCTACTTCACGATGGGCATCAACAAGTGGCAAGCGTCTGACACTTGGCCGCCGAAAGGCGCACAGCCGCTCACGTTCTACTTGTCGAGTGGCGGCAAAGCGAACACACTCAACGGCGATGGCGCGCTCATCTCAGCCGTGCCCGCCGCCGATGCGCCGGACAAATTCGACTACGACCCGATGAATCCTGTGCCTTCGTATGGCGGCAACGTCTGCTGCACGGGCAACGCGGTGCAGGGCGGGGCATGGGATCAGCGCAAGATGGAAGAACGCAACGACATTCTGGTTTACAGCACTGAGCCTTTGAAAGAAGGAATGGAACTCAGCGGGACGATCGAAGTGACGCTGTATGTTTCGTCAGATGTGAAAGACACCGACTTCACTGTGAAGTTGATCGACGTCTATCCCGACGGCCACGCCTACAATCTGGACGAAACAATTCAGCGCCTGCGTTATCGCAACGGCTATGACAAGCCGCTCGCGTGGATGAAACCCGGCGAGGTCTACAAGTTTAGCTTTCAGCCGATGACAACCAGCAACTTTTTCGAAGCCGGCCATCGCATTCGCATCGAGATTTCCAGCAGCAACTTCCCGCGCTTTGATCGGAACATGAATACCGGTGGCCACAACTACGACGAGACGACTGGGGTCATTGCCCACAACGTCGTGCATCATTCGAAACAGTATCCTTCGAGTGTGACGATTACGGTGGTGAAGCCGTAGCTGTTGCCGGGAGCGCGGACGCCCTCGTCCGCATTGACGTGCGCTGCGATCTTTGGGTTTCTACAAGTCTTGGCGTCCTTGCGCATATCATGTCTCACGCCAGGGCAAAGCCGCGAAGACACGCAAAGTTAGCTCCCTCTATTCACGATTGACGATTTACGCTAATGAAAAAGCACCTCCTCATTTACGGCTTGTGCGGCGGGC
>DASXQM010000248.1:0-6332 GCA_036507195.1 Pyrinomonadaceae bacterium
TGGCCTTCATCAAGTACGCTGCAGGCGTTGGCTAACTCCAGCCCAGGGTTGCAGCAACCCTGGGATTCCAGTTCACCTATGGTATTCGCGAACTCTGAAGGAGTCGCGAAGGCTCCTGCGAGCCGGCGGCAAACGCTTTCACCGTTACGATTCGTTAATACCTAAGTCCCAGGGTTGCAGCAACCCTGGGCTGAAATTAGCGAACGCTTTCAGCGTTATTATCGTAATTGGCACGTGGACCCAAGCTGCATCACTACCGCAAATTCC
Organism: Pyrinomonadaceae bacterium; assembly: GCA_036507195.1. GTDB lineage: Bacteria > Acidobacteriota > Blastocatellia > Pyrinomonadales > Pyrinomonadaceae > PSRF01. The sequence goes on from DASXQM010000248.1 coordinate 268, forward strand.
CTAAGCCTTGACGCAGTCATTCGCGGATAAGTATAGTTGCTTTTTACTTTTTCAGCCGAACTTTAATCCTTCCTCGAGCGACTGATCAGGACTTTCGCGGCTATTTACTCGCAAGATTGATTTACTACTGCCGATGCGCGATCTTAAGAGACTCCTCAGATACATCAAGCCTCACTGGGAAACGTTCGCACTGGCAACCTTTGCGATGCTGCTGGTGGGCCTACTGGAAATCGCCATCGGCTCCCTCATAGTTCCCATTTTCGATCAGGCTCTTACTCAGGGAGGCGGCCATCGCACGCAAACTCTCTTTGGCCTCCAACGAATCATTCCCAACTCCGGCCTGGCGGCCTGGAAAACGATCTCGCTGCTCTTGCTCGCATTCACCCTCGCCAAAGGTGTTGCTGAATACTTTTCCACTTTTCTGATGGCCCGGATTGGCCAATCCGCCGTGCTAAAACTGCGTCAGGATCTCTACAGTCATCTGCTTAATCAGTCAGCGAGTTTTTTTGAACGGCACCGTACCAACTACCTGGTATCACGTCTGGTCTCGAGTGCAGCAGCGATCGAGGCTTCGGTGACCGGCACGCTCAGAGACATGCTGCGCGAGAGTTTCACTTTGATTGCGTTTCTCGCCGCTTCCTTCTACTACAGTTGGAGACTAACCCTGGGATCGCTGGCAATTGCGCCGGTTGTTGCCGTTCTCACCGCTCGCTTCGGTACGGCACTGCGCAACCTCTCGCGTGAGAGCTTTGAAGGTAATAAGGAACTCACGGATACCGCGCAAGAGGCCCTCTCAAACCAAACGATCGTCAAGGCCTATCGCGGAGAGGCGCGGGAGTCGGTACGTTTTACTGCCGTGGCCCAGCGAATAGTTGGCGCCAACCTGCGCACCGCGAGAATCTCGGGCTTCGCGCCGCCGACCATAGAAATGATTGGCGTGGTCTTCATAGTCTTCCTGCTCTTTTTTGGCCAGCGTGAAATTGTTTCCGGGCGGATGAACGCAGCGCAGTTTGTGACCTTTCTGTTTTTCCTCTTCCGTAGTTACGACCCAATGCGCAAGCTATCGCGACTGCAGAACAGCATGGAGCAGGCGCTGGCAGCAGCTCATCACGTTTGGGAAATCATGGACGAGCATGCCGAACTGGTAGAAAAGAAAGACGCGCGCGAACTGCGGCCGCTGGTGCGTGCGATCGAGTTGAAAAACGTGTCCTTTGGCTATCCGAATGAGGAACGGTCAGTTCTGCGCGAGGTGAGTCTGGAAATTCCGGCTGGCTCGATGGTGGCCCTCGTTGGTGAATCGGGCGGCGGAAAATCTACCCTGACGAAGCTCTTGCCGCGCTTTCATGATCCGGTTTCCGGTGGCGTATTCTGGGATGGCATCGATCTTCGCGACGCCAGGATTTCCAGCCTGCGAGGACAAATAGCGCTGGTTACGCAGGAAACTGTTCTCTTTAACGACACCGTGCGCCACAACATTGCTTACGGAAAGCCAAACGCTACCCAAGCGGAAATTGAAGAGGCGGCGCGGATAGCCTTCGCCCACGATTTCATTATGGAGCTGCCGCAGAAGTACGAAACTATCGTCGGCGAGCGCGGCATTTTTCTCTCGGGAGGACAGCGTCAGCGACTGGCAATTGCACGTTCGCTGCTGGTTGACGCCCCGGTGTTGATTTTGGATGAGGCGACCTCGGCGCTCGACGCGGAATCGGAACGGTTCGTACAACAAGCGATTGCGAATTTGGTGCGAAATCGGACGACAATCGTTATTGCCCATCGTCTATCAACCATTCGCCGCGCAAACACCATTGTGGTGATGGAAGCCGGCAGAATAACGGAGATGGGAAGTCATGCCGAATTGTTGGCCAGGGGGGGACAGTACCGGCGGTTGTATGAACTTCAGTTTGCGGATGAAGAAGAATCGTTGACGGTTAGCTAACAGGTTTGGTCTTTGGCCTTTGGACTTTGGACTTAGGCCTTCTGGACCACAAGCTGGAACTTCAAAGACCTAAGACCAAAAACCAAAGGCCAACATCAGTGAAATCAATGACCGGATATGGACGCGGATCAGCAGATGGCGAGCACTTCGCAGTATCGGTTGATTTGAAGACTGTGAATAACCGCTTTCTCGACATCCATCTGCGTCTCAGCGGCGAGCTGTCGTCGCTCGAGCCCGTCATCAAGCGCCAGATCAGTGCAAAACTCTCGCGCGGTCGCGTCGACGTAACTCTCAATTTTGAAAAGACCTCGCAAACCGCGTACGAGTTGAACCGGCCCTTGATTGCCGGTTATGTCAACGCGCTGCGTGAAATGCAAAAAGAATTCAGCATCGGTGGCGAGTTGGATATCAACGTGCTGGCGCGTCTCCCCGGCGCTCTGCAGCCCGCTCGCGATGATCTCAGCGATGACGTGGTTGCCGGCATTGAGAAAGCGCTCGCCGAGGGACTCAATGAACTCGAACACATGCGCGCGCAGGAAGGCGAGGCGCTGCGGCAGGAAATGGCCGAACGGATTAACAAGATAGATGTGCTCGTTCCTACGATTGAGAACGCGGCCGCGGGATTGGTTGATGCTTACCGTGCGCGGTTGCAGAAGCGTATCGGTGAGTTGTTGACCCGCAACGGACAACTCGTGGAGATCGACCCGGCGAGGCTGGCCCAGGAGGTTGCTTATCTTTCCGACCGCAGCGATGTGAGCGAGGAAATGGTAAGGCTCCGCAGTCACCTGGCGCAGTTTCGCGAAGCGCTGAATGCACCCGGGGAGACGGGTAAGATGCTGGATTTCCTGCTGCAGGAATTAAACCGCGAAGCGAACACGACCTTGTCAAAATCGACGGATCTGGTTATCAAAGAAGCCGCACTGGCGATTAAGGCGGAAGTTGAGAAACTTCGCGAACAGGTCCAGAATGTTGAGTGAAACAAACGAGCAGTTTCAAACCAAACCTGGCACAGAAACAACGGAAGGGCGTGGCATCCTCTTTGTTGTGAGCTCTCCTTCTGGCGGCGGCAAGGGCACGCTGATTCAGCGAGTGTTGAAGAAGGTAGCGAATCTTAGCTATTCTGTTTCCTTCACAACACGAGCGCCCAGAAACGGTGAGGTCGATGGGCGGGAGTATTTCTTCGTCACCCCTGAACAATTTCAGCAAATGGTGGCCGCTGATGAGTTTCTTGAATGGGCGCACGTTCACAGCAAATGCTACGGAACGGCCCGCGAGCAAGTTGTGCGCGAGATATCGGCGGGCCGCGACATCATTCTCGAAGTGGACGTTCAGGGCGCGGCGAGCGTCCGGGCGTTGCTAGCAGATTCAGTCAGCATATTCATTCTGCCGCCGTCGTTTGAAGTCCTGAGGCAACGGCTGGAGGCGCGCGGCACGGATTCCCCCGAGGAACTCGATTTGCGCCTGCGCAACGCTCCGACGGAACTAAAGGACTATTCGGCCTTTCAATACGTGATCATCAATGACGACGCTGACCGTGCAGCCGAAGAGATGACCGCAATAGTACAAGCAGAGAGGGCCCGGCTCAGTCGTCAGGGTCCGAAGGTAAAACGCGTCGTTGAAGCTTTTACTGCAAGCGAAACACCGGAAATGCGGGCGCCCCAAACCCTGGATGGTGGGTGCGGCAGTTCTAATTAAATCTTATATGTGAAGTGGGAGGAGCAACCGCCAATGTCATTAATAGAAGAGACTGAAGAGATCGCGGAAGAGACCGAGGCGCCGGAGATCGACTCGAAATATCGTCTGATTATTCTCGCCGCCAAGAGAAGCAAGCAACTACAACGAGGCGCCCGCCCGCGCATCGACATTGATACGCTGAAGCACAAGAACACACGCATCGCTCTTGAAGAGGTGATGAGCGGCCGCGTCAACTTCACGGTCAACAGCGATGAGGAAGAATAAGGCGCGGTCAATATACAGAACCGAGCGCGGTAGCGCCGGATGCTACAGTCAACCTGGGTGATAATGAACTCACATTCCCTTGTAGTCGGGCCCGCCGCCACCTTCCGGAGTTACCCAGTTAATGATCTGGTAAGGGTCCATGATGTCGCAGGTTTTGCAGTGAACGCAGTTTGAAAAGTTGATCTGCAGCTTACGTCTGCCGCTGGCGCCATCGTCAACCATTTCATAAACAGCCGCCGGACAGAATCGCTGACAAGGGTTTCCGTATTCCTCCGCGCACCGCGTCGAGCAGATGTTTGTATCGAGAACGTGAAGATGCCTGGGCTGGTCTTCACTATGACCGACTGCAGCGTGATAAACGTCGGTCAACTTATTAAATGCTGTCTTGCCGTCAAACTTGAGGCCGTTATAACGCTGCTCGATATTGTCTCCGCGATAGCCATAGGCTGAGAGCTTCTTCATTTCCTGATGCCCTGCTGTTGCCCTGGCGCGATCGAAAAGTCCCCAGGACCTGCCGCCGGTGATGAACTGAAAGCCGGTATTCACCAACCCTAACCAGCGACCGTGTTTGAAACCCGCATGAAAGTTTCTGACCTTGCGGAGCTCAGGAATGATCCAGCTCTCGTTGACGAGCTGTTCATAGCGCTGCAATTGTTTCGCTGAGTAGTCCTTTGCTATTAGCGCTTCAAAAATTGTCTCGGCGGCCAGCATCCCGCTCTTGATCGCAGAGTGGATTCCTTTCAACCGCTGCGAGTTGAGAAATCCAGCGCAGTCGCCCACCAGCAAGACTCCGTCCGCGTAGATTTGCGGCATAGCGAAATAGCCGCCGGCCGCAATCGTTTTCGCGCCATAGCGGATCATCTTCCCACCTTCGAGCAGCTGTTGCAGAAACGGATGCTGCTTGAAACGCTGAAACTCCGCGTGCGGGTCAAGCAGGGGATCCTTGTAGTCAAGGCCGGTAACGTAGCCAACATTCAGAATGCGATTCTGCATTCCATAGATCCAGCCGCCCCCGTAAGTTTGCGAGTCAGACGGAAACCCGAGCGTATGCGTCACGCGTCCGGCGGGATAGCGATCGTCGGGCAACTCCCAAAGCTCTTTCACGCCGATGCTATAAACCTGCGGCTCGCGACCTTCATCAAGGCCGAGACGCTGAACTAGTTGTTTAGTCAGGGAACCGCGCGGTCCTTCGCCCAGAACAGTTATCTTCGCCAGCAGATCAACGCCGGGCTCGAAATTAGGTTTGTGCTTCCCTTCTTTGTCGATACCTTTGTCGCCGGTGCGCACGCCGACGACCTGATCGTTTTCGTCGTAAAGCACTTCAGCTCCCGGAAACTCCGGAAAAATGTTAACGCCCGCCCCTTCGCATTTTTCACCCAGCCATGCTGTAAGCCGGTTGAGCGAGACAATGTAGTAGCCATGGTTCCGGAGTGGCGGCGGCGTCACCGGCGAACGAATGGCCCGATTCTTTGTCAGGTAGAGGAAATAGTCTTCATTGACTGGGGATTCCAGCGGCGCACCCTGTTCGACGAAATCCGGGATCAACTCCTTCAGGGCCCGGGGATCCATCACCGCGCCGGAAAGAATATGGGCGCCAATGGAAGCACCCTTTTCGATCACCCCGATTTCAATCTCGCCGAGCGGTTCGCCCTGGCGCTCGCCGTTCTTCACCGCCTCGTTATGCGTCTTTATTAAGCGAGCAAGGTGTAATGCGCCGCTCAAGTTTGCCGGGCCGGCGCCGACAAACACAACGTCCATTTCCAAGGTTTCACGTTCCATTAATTAGTCCTGTTTTCTACTCAATTCGCCGCTAAAATGAATGACCATTCAGTTTTGAAAGTATAGCAAATTGGGCTTTGCACAAAAAGTAATTCGACCAGTCGCTGGTGTCCTATTTTGCCTCCTCGGTTCTGATGCATTGAGTGGTCCTCTTTAAGAAGGAAACAATCAATACAGAACCGAGCGCGGTAGCGGCCGGATGCTAGAGGCTACTTTAGTGTAAAGCCAATTGGGCTGGGCCTATTGCCAAAGTAGCCTCTAGCATCCGGCGCTACCGCGCTCGGTTCTGTATTGATTGTTTCCTTCTTAAAGAGGACCACTCAATGCATCAGAACCGAGGAGGCAAAATAGGACACCAGCGACTGGTCGAATTACTTTTTGTGCAAAGCCC
>DASXQM010000249.1:0-4590 GCA_036507195.1 Pyrinomonadaceae bacterium
CGATAGTCACGCCGCGTCCGGTGAACCGCTCGTCGGCATTCATTCGGAGTGGCGTAGGCAGAACGTGATCCGTCTGTTCAAAAACAACATTGTGTGAATCGACTTGCGCTTTGGCCCGGCTGAAAAGCTCGACGCAGTTAGTGCAAATCTGGGCGAGGTCACCGGCCACGTCCGCGTTTGCTTTTAAGAGGGCACCAATATCCGCAGGAAGTGAACCGAGCGCTATGCGCTGATCATTTATTCGGCCGCAGAGGTGGCACCCGAGGTTGGTGCCCTCGGCCGTTTGTTCTAGTTCTGTAGATACAACTGATTCCGGCATCGTCGAACAGTTTACTGCATTCTCTCTTGATTTCAATTGGGTCAGGTCTAAGGCAACCCAAACTGGTTCGGTTTCAACCGCAGTATGCTTTAGGTCCGAAGGACCGGCAGTTAGTAGCCCCGTCCGTGAGGGCGGGGAACGCCACCGTCCAATAGCCCAGAGGCCCGAAGGGCCGGCACAACCGGTGGCGCACCTTCGGCGCTCAGCAACTAACGGTCACATCTCCCCGCCCTAACGGACGGGGCTACTAACTGCCGGCCCTTCGGGCCTGAGGGTCTAAACTGATGAACCAGTAGCGACTAGCAGTTTGCATTACAAGCTGTTGGACCCAGTTGTAAACTTCCACTTCACCCGTGTAATGTATTGCTGTAGCAAACAACATTCTGGATAACGTTTTCGCATCGTGATGGGCAAGGAACAAACAAGCGCTGCCGATCTTTTCCGCCGTGCTCAGGAGCTCAGGCGTGAAAGGCCCCAGGGCTCTTACAAAGAGATCAAGGATCTGCTTGTAAAAGAGTTTTCCGGTAAGCCGTTTCCATCATTGCACAATCTGACCATCCCCGAGCAAGACGCGCGGGCTCCGGAAGAGGACTGGACGGCAGGATTGCCGATCATAAGACGCGGCATCCAATTCCAGGATTGGAATGAAATCGCGGATGGAATTATTTTGAGCCTGGAGCAAACCGAAAACTACGAGCGCGAGCGTGGACCGGAGGGCGACAGAGACGACTGGCACGATCGCACTCGAGGTATCGAAGAGCCGACGAAGAAGGCCGTTGGCAAGTGGATGCCGGAAGAGCTGATGGCATTGGCTGAGCGGAGCGCGAAAAAAACGTAAGGGGCGGGGAAGGACCTCGCAAACGCAACCGTAACTGCAACATGACTCCTTAAGTTTTGAACCTGGCCACCGAATAAGACCTTCAAACCATGAATGAGCAGTATGCCGCCCTTATCACGGAACTGAATCGAAGCTTCACTTTGGATGAAGCGCAAAAACTACTGGACTCGTGTGAGCTCAAAGAAGACGTGCGAGGGAACCTCCGTTCTCAAGGCGATGGAGCCACTTCCATCCTGCTGCTCCTGATAGGCAAAGTCGAAATTTTTGTCGGGCACGATGGCAAAGCTCAGGTGATCGGCCATGTGGAGGCGGGCAAGTTTCTAGGCTTGTCGGCCCTGCGAGGAATCCCCAGGAACGCTTCGATCCGGACAAGTGAGCCGTCAGTGGTGCTGGAGTGGACCCTCAAGGCCTTTCGCGATCTTCTCCTTCAGAATCCTTCTCTATCGGAGAAGGTCTTGGGACGGTCGCTGCCGACTCCTGTCGAGGAGGAGCACTAGAGGCAAGATCGAGACGGTTAGAGCCGCAAAAGGACAGAACACGGTCGTCCAGCGAGAAGTGCAGATGTACTTATTAGCATCCGATTGGAATAGTCTAGAGATTGCCAAGTTAGTGGTATCTATACTTACACCCGTTCTCGTCCTGGCCATCGGGTTGGGAATCAATCGCAGTTTGAAACGTCTCGAGCATCGCCAGTGGACAAGTCACAAAGTCATTGAGAAACGGTTATCGATCTTTGACGAGTTGGCTCCGTCTCTGAATGACTTGCTGTGCTACTTCACCTTCGTGGGTCGTTGGAAAGACTTGACCCCTGTTGAGGTAATCAAGATTAAGCGCCGCATCGATCGAATTGTTCACGTGAACGCGTGGCTATTCTCCAGCGATTTCAAAAATAAGTATGACATTTTTATCGGTTATTGCTATGAAACCTATACCGGCTGGGGCCAGGATGCCAGGTTACGCACAACTTCTTCGCGTCACAGACTAAGCGTTGGCGAAGGCTGGGATCCGAAGTGGGATGATTGTTTCTCCAAAGATGTTGAGGCCGACCCTGAGACTGTGAGGTCTGCTTACCGTGCGCTTATGACGCAGTTTTCCCTTGAACTCGGGATTGGCCTTGATGAAAATCGTACTTTTACCGACTAAACGCCCGAGGATGACGCACTGGGCCATAGACAACTTTAACTTTTGATTCATGAGCTTCCTTAACAACCTAATCAAAGATCCGAAGTACCAAACTACTGATCCGCGCAAGCCGGAAGAGATCACGGAAGCTGACATCATCAGTCCGGACACGCGGCGCGAGAATCGAATGCCGCCCGGGCAGTCACGGACCAAAAAGTGGCCCGTGCTCGATGCGCATGGAACGCCTGAAATAGATCTCGCAACCTGGTCGTTTGAAGTTGATGGTTTAGTCGAGCGCCCACAGAAATGGTCGCTCGATGAATTCATGCAACTGCCCGCCATCCGTGTCTACGCCGACTTTCATTGTGTCACCCGCTGGTCGCGTCTCGACAACCTCTGGGGCGGCGTGCCCACGCGCGAGTTTGCAAAGATTGTTGGCCTCAAACCCGAAGCGAAGTTTGTGCTGGCGCTTGCTTACGACTATGGATGGACCACAAACGTTCCCATCGAATATTTCCTCAACGAGGATTCGCTCTTCGCGTGGTCGCATGACGGCGCGCCAATCCCACCCGAACACGGCGGGCCGGTCCGTTTAATCATTCCCCAACTCTACGCCTGGAAATCGGCGAAGTGGGTCAAAGGAGTGCGCTTTCTCGAACAGGACCAGGCCGGCTACTGGGAAGAAGGCGGCTATCACATGCGCGGCAATCCCTGGGGTCCCGGTGATGGTGAGCGATTTCGCTGGTCGTGACACGAGTCTGGAGTCGTGAGTTTTGAGTCGAGAGTCAACCCCCAGAGACGCGGCTGCCGTCATTCTTCTTCGTCACAACACCAACCCTCGCGATCCTGAAGTTTTTCTGGTTCGTCGCAGTGAAAAGCTGGCGTTTCTTGGCGGCTATCATGCCTTCCCCGGCGGCCAGTTTGATGCCACTGACGCAGAAGCGCCGGTTGAAAACTGTCCTGATGCGGAAACACGCGCCGCTATTAGCTGCGCAGCGCGGGAGTTGTTTGAGGAAACTCAAGTACTCGTCGCGCGTGGCGGCGATGCCCTGACCCGAGGGCAGCGCGCTTCTCTGCTTGACGATTTGCAGGCGGCGCGCGTGTCGTGGCCCGAGCTACTAAAGCATTACGGTCTTCATCTTGACGCAAGCGACTTCACTTTCGTCGGCCGTTGGGTAACTCCACCCTTCAGCGCGCGGCGCTTTGATACCTGGTTCTTTCTCGTTAACTGTCCTCCGAAACAGCGCGCTCACGTCAGCGGTGACGCGGAACTCACAAGCGGCGAATGGATTGCGGCTAGCGCGGCGTTCGCGAGCTGGGAGCGTTCGGAAATACTCGCGGTGCCCCCAGTTTTGCATGCTTTGAAGACTTTATCCGCCGGCCTCGGTGACGGGGTTGATATCAAAACGCTGGTGAAAAGTTTTTTGTCGTCGCCAAATGCCCAGCGCGAGCCGGTGCGCCGCATCGAGTTTCGCCCAAACTACATCTGCTTTCCCGTACGCACGCCGACCAAACCTCCCGCGACGCATACCAACTGTTATTTGATCTACAGTTCAAACGACCTTCTCATCATCGATCCCGGCTCGCCTTATGGAGACGAACAGCAGGCCCTCGCTGACTGTGTTGATGCGCTGGTTGCCGAAGGCAGAAGCGTACGGGAAATAGTCCTGACTCACATGCATCCGGATCATGTCGGGGGCGTCAACGCTCTGAGAGCGCATCTGGGCGACCGAGTGAGAGTCGCTGCGCATCGTCTCACCGCAGAGCCTCTCGCTGATAGTGTCCCGGTGGATCGTTTTATCGAAGACGATGAAGTGATCAATCTGGATGGTTCGCCTCAGCTTGCCTTGAGAGCGATGCATACGCCCGGTCATGCGCGCGGTCATCTTTGTTTCCATGAGGAACGTACAGGCACACTGATTTCCGGTGACAACATCGTGGGTCTGGGTTCTGTTCTAATCGATCCACCGGAAGGAAACATGTGCGCGTATCTGCAATCACTCGAGCGCATGCGTGCACTGCCAAACCTTTCCGTCATCTTCGGCGGCCACGGCCCTGCAATCGCAAATCCTTACGCTAAGCTAAGCGAATACATTGCACACCGGCTCGATCGGGAACAGAAAATTCTCCAGGCCGTCCGCGAGGGCGCTGCAACGCCCAGAGACATCGTCGCCCTTGCCTATACGGACGTCTCTCCCAAGGCACATGCGATGGCCGAGCGCGCCGTGCTGGCGCATCTGGAGAAACTCATCGAGGACAACCAGGTACAGAGAACCAACGACGGATTATTCGCTCCGGGTGGTTGAATCAA
>DASXQM010000250.1:0-6615 GCA_036507195.1 Pyrinomonadaceae bacterium
CTCTCGGGCAGAGTTCAACGCGCCAACAGTGGCGAGCTGCTCGCGTCGCAGGACAGTTTGCATGCCTTGGCTAAAGACACAGGTGGAAACACGGTCTTCAATACGAACTCCCTGGAACCGGGTTTGGGTCGTGCCCTGAAAGAAACTTCCACCTATTATCTTCTCGCCTGGAAACCTGACCGCGAAGCGGTACGGTCGAGCAAGTTTCGCCGTCTCGAAGTGAAGGTGGTAGGGAAGGCGAACCTGACTCTGCAGGTGCGCCGCGGCTTTTTTGATAGAGAACCGGATCTTGCGGAGTCAGCAAAACCGGCAAAGAAGGAGACAGAACAAACCCAGATCAAGTCACCGGAGGCTGAGCTGCGAAAAGTAATGCTGAATCCTTACCCGGACCGCGATATACCGGTTTCACTAAGCCTGAGTTATTTAAACACACCCACCAGAGGACCAGTACTCTCGACGGCGATGCAAGCACCAAACGAATTCTTTTCTTTTGGTCCTGTAAATGGAAGGCAAACGGCAGTAGTGGCTATCGCAGGAACTGTATTCGATGACCGGGGCAATGCCGGGGCGGTGTTCAATAACCGCATAACAATTGATGCGCCTTCAATTGAAGCAGCAAGAGAGGGACCGGATCTAACTTATGGCTATCCCGTCTATCTCGGACCCGGACTTTACCAGGTGCGCGTCGGAGTGCGCGATGAGAAAACAGGCCGAACCGGCACCGCTCATGCCTGGATCGAAATCCCCAATCCCGGCCAGTTGGCTTTGAGTAGTCTGCTGCTGGGCGGGCGCACGAAGTCTGCGATTAACAACGCTTCCGCCATCCCTCTGGATGGTTCGGCTCCGGTTGACTTGAGCATCACCCATAACTTTTCAGCCACTCAATATTTACGGTTCGCGGTCTTTGTTTACAACGCTGCGCTTGCGCCGGCCGACTCCAAACCTGACGTCGCCGTCCAGGTTCACTTAGTTCGAGATGGTCAACCAGTGGTCACGACCGCATTGAAAAGGGTGTCGATTGAAAATATCTCCGACCTTGATCGAATACCTTACGCGGCCGAAATTTCGTTAGCCGGATTGCCGGCGGGCCAATACCTTTTGCAGGTTACCGCCGTCGACCGGGTCGCAAAACGCAGCGCTTCACAACAGACGCGTTTCGAAATCCAATAATTCAACAGCCTCGCATCATTGACCACTCCCTGGAAGCCAACCACGCAGCAGCTCCTCGCAGCAGAGGGCAAGACCGTGCCGGACGTAATCGCGCCGCGGCTGCAAGTTCTCTTTTGCGGCATCAATCCTGGACTTTACACGGCTGCTGTGGGTCATCACTTCGCGCGCCCTGGCAATCGGTTCTGGCCCACGCTCTACGCCGCTGGCTTCACCGATCGCCTCGTTTCCCCGTTTGATGAAAGAGAACTATTGCAGAGCGGTTATGGAATAACGAATGTAGTTATGCGGGCGACCGCCACTGCGGATCAACTGACTCGCGAAGAACTGCGCTTCGGCGGCAAGCGATTAGCGGCGAAGGTGCGGCGACATAAGCCAGCTTTCCTTGCAGTACTGGGACTCGGCGCCTATCGAACCGCGTGGAAACAACCAAAAGCCATCATCGGTCGCCAGCAAAAGACGATCGGTGAAACCGTTGTTTGGGTGTTGCCCAATCCCAGCGGCTTGAACGCACACTACCAGGCAAAAGACCTGGCGCTTGTGTTTAGCCAACTGAAGGAAGCCGTGGATAGGCGGGATTGTTCCTGGAAGTAGCGCGACCCCGGTACATTAAACGGCCAACCCCTGTGGGCGATCAGCGAGGGCGACACTCGGCGTTAACACACAATCAATAATCCCTGGAGTCGGCGCCGTACCTGCGTGACGGCGGCGAACTGAAAGAATAGTTATCATCGATGTTCAAGGGCTCATTGAGTTCTGTGGCGTCTGCGCCCCGGTTGTCCCCGCCGCGAATAACACCCGTCTCATCAGTATAGAACGACCTGATGCCGGTGCTTCGATAAGCAAGGGGAACTCCAACGGCTTGAAATCCCGGCGCCTCATCGTAGCCCGTTGTCTTGAGGTCGACGGTGAACTTGTAACCATAATGAATACCTGTCGCTAGGTCCGGATCGATCAGCTGATCGGCCGCGAGCTGATCCAGGGTGCCGAACGATCCATAATTCTCCGTGCAACCTCCGTGTTCTCTCCGGTCTCTGTGGTGAGTTTTTGCTGCAATTGTTAACCACAGAGACACAGAGAACACGGAGGTTGCACAGAGAAAAATGAGAATAGGGCACCACCCCCGGTTTGGCGCCTGGCCGGCTATCTCGCTATCAAGGTTTGAAGTTGAGCTGCCATACCGGCGTTGAGTGGTTTGAGAACGTTGTATTCCTGTTGCGCAGCTTCCTTGTCATTAACCGCAACGTAGGTGAGGCCCAGATTGTAGTGGGCGCCAGCGAGGTCAGGCTTGAGCCCGATAACCGCCTTATAAGCTTCGATGGCTTCGGAATAGCGACGGCCATTATACAAAGCGAGCCCCAGGTTGAAATGGGCGGCTGCGCTCTTTGGCTCTATCTCGGTGGCGTGCTTTAAAGCGTCGGCGGCTTGGTTGTATTGATTCAGATTATTGTAGGCATTGCCGAGATTCTTGTAGGAGTTTGATAACACTTCATTACGATTTTGCAGTTCCTGTTTGTAAGCCTGGCCGGTCTGACCCAACAGCTTTATTGCCTGCCGGCACGCCTCAATCGCGTCCTGGTAACGGCCCGCATGGACGTAAGCAAATCCCAGGTTGTTGTAGATCTCCGCGTTGTTTGAGTCGTATTGTAGTGCCTGCTTCAGCATCTCCGCTGCTTCTGGATAGCGGTTCAGACGAACCAGGGAATAAGCGAGCGGTTGATAAGCCGGCAGATAGTCAGCCTTCACTTTCAGGGCCTGGCTATAAGATGCGGCGGCTTCGTTGTAGCGTCCCTGGTCGAGATAAATATTGCCGAGCCCCGCGTGGGCACGCGCGTCGTTTGGCTCTTGTTGAGCCGCCAGTTTGTATTGCTGCTCGGCCTCGGAATAGCGAGGGGTGGGCGCACTTCGTGCTGCATTACCCTTTGCGATGACCCGTTCGTGCGCCGCCGCCTGCGTTTTTGCACTGCCGGATAGCCTGCCGCCGCCTGCCGAGGTTGGCGATGCCACGCTGCCTGAATGAAGCGGTGGATTATCCGGCTTGTGGAATACCAACGCCGCTCCGCCCATCGCGTCTCCGGGTAAAGTGCCACCCCCGGCCTGGGCTTGAGCCGAACCGCCGCCGCTGCTCACCACCAACAGGGCTGCAGTCAAAAGGAAAATGGCCAAACGATAATGCGCTCTTATCAATTCAGTACTCCTTAACATTCGTGGACAAAGGTGCAAGCTTTAGTCTGGGGATTAGGCCCCCGACAAGACGCTATCTTAATCCAGGATGGAAGTCCACGCACCCTGGTTGGGCCGGGAACGGGACAAACATCCCTATATGTCCCAGGTCTATCGTCGCCCGGATCCGCTCCGGTCGATGCCGCTCACGGTTCTGTACTTGTCAATCAGAGATGCCAGAGTTCTGCTTACGCGGCTTTGCCTTCAGCAGGAAGCGAGCTGCAGCGCCAAACAAATACTGAACCAGGAGCGGTAGCGACCGGGTCTGGTAACAATAAGCTCATTTGTAACGGTCACGGACCAGGCCGCTCCCCGTTCCGTATTCGTCGACCCACGATGCTGAGCGTCCCGGAAACGAGCCGGTCGCTACCGCTCACGGTTCTGTAGTTGAGCAGCGCGGCTGGAGTTGAGTGTAGCATCCGGTCGCTACCGCTCACGGTTCTGTAGTTGAGCGGCGCGGCTAAAGTTGAGTGTGGCATCGGTCATTAGTGCCTGTTTTCACACACGCTGACGCCTTTGGTTCACGTTAGGTGTCAGTTACAGCGAGTATCTCAGGGTCAATTTTTGGTGAATTCGATGAAAAATGAAAAATGCGAAATGGAAAATCTGCTTGTTGCTGGTTACTTCATGACTACTCAACCGAAGATGGACAGGCAGGAATGAGTGTCCTACCCGTCTAATTCAAATCGTCCAACTGTACCCGACGGGTTCTGCTCCGGCGCCTTTCAATCCGTCAATCACCTTAGCCACCTCGCCGTAAGGAATCGAGCGCGGAGCTTTGATGAATACTGTCTTCTCGATGCGGTAGTCCTCCGGCAGATCCGTGCGCGTCAGCATTTCCGCTCGATAAGCGTGATTCGTCTTTCGCTCTTTGAAAAGTGACATCAGGAAGTCGCGCAGCTTTGACGGATCTTCAACTGTGCCCATGTCGTTGGTAAGCCGGTTTAGCTTCAAGATACGATCAGGTTGGATGGTTACCACGAGGGTCTTTGGATCTGGTGGCAAGACTCTGTCATCCGGCTCAGATGGAAGTTTAGCGGCAAACCTGTGCGGCCTTAAAGGAGCCGTCAACATGAAGATAATCAACATCACCAGCAGCACGTCTATTAGCGGTGTCACGTTGATGTGCGGTTTGTTCCCGGCTTCGATATTCTGAGACATGGATGCTTCCTCCAATTTCAATTCTGATCGTTCAAACAGTTAGACACGGATTAAGTCGAGATGTTCCTGGACAGGAATCGATCCGCGTAAGGGGCCCGAATTGTTGGATGTAAGCCCATATCAGAACCGGAAGCGGTAGCGACCGGGTCTAGTAACAATAAGCTCTTTTGTAATGGTCACGGACCAGGTCGCTACCGCTCCCCGTTCCGTATTCGTCGACCCACGATGCTAGAGTTTGTGTTTACGCGGTTTTGTCTTCAGCAGGAAGCGTGCTGCAGCGCCAAACAAATACAGAACCAGGAGGGGTAGCGACCGGGTCCGGTAACAATAAGCTCTTTTGTAATGATCACGGACCAGGTCGCTACCGCTCCCCGTTCCGTATTCGTCGACCCACGATGCCAGAGCGAGATGTAGGGAAGCACAAATACAGAACCAGGAGCGGTAGCGACCGGGTCCGGTAACAATAAGCTCTTTTGTAATGATCACGGACCAGGTCGCTACTGCTCCCCGTTCCGTATTTGTTGACCCACGATGTTGAGCATCGCGGAACTGACCAGGTGGCTACTGCTCCCCGTTCCGTATTCGTCGACCCACGATGCTAGAGTTTTTGCTTGACGTTAAAGCTTGGTAGATGAGGTAACCTCCCGTGAAAACCTATTTCGCCCTTTTTCTGATTGCGACGTTCGCATCGCTGATCATTACGCCGCTTATTCGCCGTCTTTGTGAGCGCTTCAAGTTGCTTGACGTGCCCGCGGACGGACGCAGAGTCCATACGAGCGCGATACCGCGCCTGGGCGGCGTTGCCATCTATCTGTCGCTACTGCTGGCATTGTCAAGTCTCTTGTTCGTTTCAAATGTCCTGACGGAGTCGTTGCAATTTTACACTCCGGTTCTTTTGAAAGTATTGGTTCCCAGTTCGCTCGTGCTCATCCTCGGCATTTACGACGATTTGCGTGGCACAAATGCGGTGGTGAAATTTGTGAGTTTGGGGCTGATCGCATCCCTGTTCTATGCAATGGGGGGAAGAATAGGAGTACTGGCGATACCGTTTGTGGGAATGGTGCATTTGCCGGCGGTGATCGGATTTCTGCTTACCGTCTTCTGGCTGGTGGCCATCTCCAACGCCTTCAACCTCATTGACGGCATGGACGGGCTGGCGACCGGAGCGGCTCTGTTTTCATCAATCGTTATTCTGGTGGTCGCCTTATCGGGCGGCCACCTGGTAATGACCGTCGTGACTATCGTGATTTGTGGCGCCCTGGCCGGCTTTCTTCGCTATAACTTCAATCCCGCCTCGATATTTTTAGGAGACTCAGGGGCTCTGTTTGTAGGTTTCCTGCTGGCGGCGTTGTCGCTTATGGGCGCGCAGAAGGCAACGACCGCAATCGCAGTGATTACGCCAATCCTGGCTTTTGGCTTGCCGGTGGTAGACACCAGCGTGACGATGGTCCGGCGGTTAATCAGTGGCCGGCCAATCTTCCAGGGTGATGGCGAGCACATCCATCACATGTTGCTTGCGCGGGGATGGTCGCAACGTCGCGTGGTGTTAATCCTGTATTCCGTCTGTGCGATATTCGGGTTACTCGCCGCCCTCTCAACCAAGACTTCTTCACCAATGACTGGGTTCGTGTTGTTTGTCATTGCCGTGGCGTCAATCGTCGCCGTCGGCCAGCTCCGTTATCATGAAATGGATGAGTTGCGAGCGGGCGTAAAGCGCACCGTTGGTGATCGGCGTATTCGCGTGGCCAACAATGTTCGGGTGCGTCGCGCGGGCCTGGCGCTTTCCAAGGCGGTTACTCTTCATGACCTTTTTGAAGCTGTCCGAGAGATGCTCGAGTTTGAAGAGTTTGCTTATGCAAAACTTCAACTCGGCCAGGTGGGGCGGGCGGAGTTGAACGCGCTCGCGTTCAGGGCAACGGAGCAGCGCCAGCCGCAGCAACAAATTGAATTCAGTAGCGGGCAACTTGTCTGGTCCTGGCAGCGCAATGGAGCGGATGCAAACGAGGTAATCGAATCGAGCGACTACTGGTGTTTCCGGATGCCTCTCTCGACGCAAAACGGTGA
>DASXQM010000251.1:0-25336 GCA_036507195.1 Pyrinomonadaceae bacterium
GCCACGGAATCAACTTGCCAGTTGGCGCGCGCACGATAATGCCATTGGTTAGGTGACGGGGTTATTAGAATTTCGCGCGGAGCTTCAATCTTCGCAATCCGTTGCAAACAATCGCGAATGATCTCAACCTTGGCGTCGAGCTGCGCCTCGTAAGTTAGCTGTTGAAAATCGCAGCCGCCACAGCGGCCAAAATAAGGGCAAGGCGGTTCAATGCGAACGGGTGAAGGTTTGAGAACTTCAACAATCGAAGCGAAGCCAAGCTTGCCCTGGACCCGATCAATTTTTACGCGCACAACATCGCCCGGGGCAGCTAACGAGACGAATAGAGTCAAGCCTTCCGCGTGCGCCAGGCCTACACCGCCAGGTAGCAACCGCTCGATTGCCACTTCGAGAGTTCTGTCTATTTCAACATTTAAGCTCATCATCTTGCAGAAAGGACCAGTCGCGGATGAGCGCAGATTTTGGCGAATCAAAGAAAACCGAAAGTCAAAACAGAACCTGTCTTTCCGCTCCTAATCTTTCTGATACGCGTTCATCCACGTAATCCGCGGCCAAAATCTTTTTAAGCGGGGGCGCGCCATTGCTGCGGCGGAGGTGGAGGAGCGTAAGCTGGAACTGCGCTTTCGAGTTCAAACCGGATTCCACCCACGATTCCAGCAGCAAGATTGTAGACCAGGGCGCCAATGCATCCGCCGACGAAACCAAGAATTCCGTAGAGGACGGGAATCACAATCATTATTACCAGCCCGCCAACTACTGATCCAATACCTCCAATCGCCTGGTTTTCACTTTGGGGCATCAGCGCCGAAAAAGCTGCGCCAAATACCATAAAGAAGAGTCCGTAGATCACTCCGATGAACAACCCGATCACAAATGCGAGCAATCCCTGCATCTTGGCAACCGAGAAAACACTAAAACGCCTGATAGTCATTTCAGCCATGAAAGTAGTCTCCTTTGGGGAACGGTTTTGGGGGCGCGATCCGGGCATCGCCCCACTGTGGTCGAACTGAAATTAGTTTAGTGGCTTGCCCATTGGTTACTGCGGGGGACGACAAGTCCACTCATTAAATGGCCTGGAGATAAAACAGGCTTAAACGCGGCACGCCAAACTGTTCGCGCAGGCGCTTCAGCAGAAGATTATCAAACGTCTGGTGGTAAACCGTCGCTTCCATGTGTTTGCGATAGGGCTTCAACTGTTCTTTCACTTCCGTGTCGATTGCCGCGATTTGTTCAGAGCTGACCACGGAACGTATCGCATCACTCAACAATCTTTCCACGCCTGAAAGCGACTGCTCCAGTTTTTGCGCATCGGGTAAACCGGCTGCCGCAAAGTCTTGTTCCAATTCTGAAAGCAGAGCCACTGCTCTCTCGAGCGCATCCGAAAAGTCGTCCTCTACTACTTTCTTACGACCGGCACAAACTTCCATCAGCTTTGATCGGCCTCGTTGTAAATGTTCCAGGATTGCGGCCCGCGAAAACGGTAGAGTCTCAGGCTTGCTCGCACCGTTTTCTGTCTCCTTATGCGGTTGGTCTGCCGCACCGACACGCGCCTCGCGCCATTCCGCGAATTGAGCCTCTACCTCTTCCTGGCAGTAGAGCAAACTCTTAATCGAACGCTTGCGCGGTTTAGACTCCCAGGAATCGAAAGCCTTTTCAATGCCGCGCAAAGCGACGTGAAGCGGGACGTCCATCTCTTTCCAACTCTCGATGAGCGCCCAATCCAGTGGACTGAGTAGCAGGTGCCTGGCGCGCCGTCGAATAAAGGCGTCTTCGATTTCGGTAAAGTAGTTGAAATAATTCAAGCGAAAATCCAGTTTTTAGAATTGAACCGTTTAGAAAGCGGACTCGTCCGCACCTCCTCTTTGTAATTGAGGGACGCCGGCGCATAAGTGCGTTGTCTAAACGGAGAGTCGCTGGGTTCTTTCGTAAACTAATCTCAGTCCTTCGAGCGTTAAGGTATCGTCCACCAGCTCGATGAATTCGGATCCCGTGGCAATCAGCGAAGCGAGTCCGCCCGTAGCGATCACCCGGGGCACGGCCGGCGCACTGCCGATCTCTTCAATCATCTTTCGCAACACACCATCTACCAGGCCAACGAACCCGTGATAGAGTCCCGACTGCATAGCCGTGATGGTTGACGAGCCGATAATCTTTTGCGGCCGCCTGATATCCACTCGCGGCAATTTCGCGGTTCGCTCAAAAAGGGCGTCAGACGAAATCATGATGCCGGGCGTAATTACGCCGCCAACATATTGAGCCTCTCGATTAATCGCATTGAAAGTTGTGGCGGTGCCAAAATCAACAACAATGCAGGGCGCGCCATACTTGTCGATTGCCGCTACCGCGTCCACAATCCTGTCCGCACCCACATCCGCCGCGGGCTCATAAAGGATTGTGAGTCCGGTGTTCGTGGTGTGGTCCACAAAGAGCGGGGTTAGATGAAAATAGGTCTCCGCCATTGTCTTCAGTGTGTAATTTAGGGGCGGCACAACGGAAGCGATGGCGATCGCGCTGATAGTCTTAAAATCGAGATTGGCTAACTCAAACAGGTTGCGGGCATGAACGCCATACTCATCCACTGTGCGCGAGCGCGCGGTAGTCAAGCGCCAGTGGGCGACGAGCTCACTCCCATTGAAAACACCCAGCGAGGTGTTTGTATTTCCAGCATCAATGACAAGCAGCATAATCGAGATCCGGTGTGGTTTGAGCGTTCAGCACTTCTTCAATCGCATCCGCGGCAGCGCCTGCGCCATTTTCATTTTGCACCTGGCGGCCGACTTCTGCGGCTTTTGTAAAGTAATCCTGGCTTCCTAATAACGCTTCCAACTCATTTCTCGCGCTCCTCGCATTGTAACGCGGGCGCGCGATCATGCGCCCGCAACCGAGCCGCACAACCCGCGCCGCATTGTCAAATTGATCGTGCGCGTGAGGCACAACCAGGACTGGCCGGCCTGAGCGCAGCCCCTGTCCGATCGTACCGACGCCGCCCTGATGCACGATTACCCGCGCCCGCGGCAACACCTGACCAAAAGGCGCATATTCAAAAGCTGCCACACCCTTCGGCAACTGTTCCTGCGGCCGGTTGCGTTCGTGACCAATCAGCAGCAGTGCCCTTTCGCCGAGCGACTGCGCCGCTTTAATCGAGTCGCGATAAAAGTCTTTGGCCACCCAGAACGCAGAAGAACCGAGCGTGAAAACAATCGGCGGCTGTCCATCGTCGAGGAATTTCCGTAGCTCCTGCTGCATTTCAGTTTCGCCAAAAAAATCTCGACGGTCGTAAAACGCGAAGCCGGTGACGCGCGTGTTTGGTGGCCAGTCTGCCTGAGGCTTTGCCAGCACTGATGAAAACAATGCCAGCACCCGCGCCGGCGAATGTTGCCCCGCGAGCAATGGTTGCGCGCCGCGTGGTAGTCCCAACTCGGCGCGCAGACGGTACACCGGCTCCATAAGCTTTTCCAGTCTGCGCGATGCGATGTGGTAAACCAGGCGACTTAGAGCAATACTACGGCGTTGAAGCTGATAGAGCGCAGGTAGCTGCGCGAAAACTGGCGGATCATGAGCCGAGAAGAACGAGATTGGCGCCAGCACACTCGACACCCAAGGCAGGCCGCGCTTCTGAGCGACGATGGGTCCCACAAGTGGGAGTGGATGCGTCAATAACAGATCCGCGCCGGCAACAGCCGCATCGAGATCCTCATAGACTTCTCTTAGATTTGGCGTCAGCAACTCGATAACTTTTTCGGTGCCGCCTCTCGGCTTCATAAGCTCCACCGAGAGCCTGCTGAGTTCGTCCGCCTCGTCGTAGGACGGAAGGTCCGGACGCACTCGATGCAGCTCCAGCCCCAAAGCATCCATCTTTTCCCGATACACTTCCGACGTGGCTATCACGGGCCAGTGACCGCGCGCCTTCAGTTCGAGAGCGATAGCGATGTACGGATGAATATCGCCGAACGACCCGAAAGTGCTTAGCACGATTCTCTTACCCGACATTGCGTTCACCGATACATTTCCCCAACTTCATATTTGCGTGTGATTCGTTAACCGGCAGACCGGACTAAGGTTACCTCACCAGCCCGCACAACCTTGGTCTCACCGTCATCAGTTTCTACGCGTAACGATCCATCCGGTTCAAGCCCGCGAGTAATCCCCGAGAAGTTTTCGTTAGCGTCATTCACTCGTATTCGCCTTCCGGTTGCATACGACGAACGGGCGCACCACTCGCCAACAATCACTTCAGGCCCACCACGATGTTGTAGCCGCTGATAATGCGTCATCAAGACCCGCGCCAAAGCTTCGAGGACAGCTTCCGCGTCCGGGATCTTGCCCGTTGCGGCTTCTACTGAAGAGGCAACTCCATTGAGGTCTGGAGCAAAGGATTTGGAAGTCAGGTTAATGCCGATGCCTACAACGACCGCACGACCCAGGGATGTCTCTACCGTTTCCGCTAGTATGCCGCAAATTTTTTTCTCATTAACCAGGATATCATTGGGCCACTTGATATCAGTCTCGAGGGAACACACCTCAAGCAGAGCGTCGTGCACGGCAATGGCCGTCATCAACGTAAGCAGCGGCCAACCGCTTTGCTCGAACTGTGGACGAAGGATGATACTGAAATAGAGTCCGGCATCTTTCGGCGAAATCCACTGGCGCTGGTGCCGGCCGCGGCCCGCCGTCTGCTCAGCAGCCACAACACAGACACCTTCCGCTGCGCCTTCGACAGCTCGCCTTGCCGCCTCGAGATTTGTCGAAGGCAATGAATCAAAGCACAGAATTTGTGGGGCTAATTCAGACATTGTCCTTTTGGTCACTCCGCCAAGACGCCCGGCAACCGCCAAGAGCGCAAAGGAACTATCCGCAGATTACGCAGATTACGCAGATTTCACAGATTCAGTAAGAACGAGGAAGGGCTTTAAGCCGGAGAGCGAAGTGGTTATGACAACCTCGCCTTTTTTCTAGATCTTACTGTTATCTGTGTAATCTGTGTAATCTGCGAAATCTGCGGATTCAAATCTCGGCGCTCTTGGCATCCTGGCGGTTCAAATACCCGACTGCTGGGCTAACTTAAGTGCCTCTCGTACCAGTTCTCGCACCAGACCGTCAAAATTGCGAAAGCGCTCATCATGCGTCTGACCCTGCACGTAACGAAAATAGATTTGCTGAATCACTACCGCAACCTTGAAGCGCGCGAAGGTTTCGTAGAAGGCGATGCGTGAGAGATCGCGGCCGGTCTTGGTTTCATACCGCTCAATGATCTCATCACGCGTCATCCAGCCAGGCCCATTCGTAACCGCACGCAATGAGCTGTTCTGATCCCCCGCTGTCCCGCCTTCTCCTTTCCGGCCTCCCTGCATGGTCCAATAGCTGAGGGCAAGACCAACATCAACGAGCGCGTCCCCCACGGTACACATCTCCCAGTCGAGCACCGCCACGACGCGCGACGGATCGTCATCAGCGAGCATGAGATTGTCGAGTTTGAAGTCGTTATGAACAATGGTGGCCTCGTCAGCTGAATCCGGCGGAATTCGATCAACGAGCCACTGAATCACCTGATCCATCTCGGCAAGGTCACCAGTCTGCGAGCGCTGCCAGCGGTCCGCCCAACCGTGCACCTGACGAACAACAAAACCAGCCGGCTTGCCGATTTGGACAATTCCGGTCGACTGAATATCCACCGCGTGGAGCGCGACCAGAGTATCAACCATCGCCTCGCTCAGCCGCCGGCGCAGTGTAAGATCCTCGCCAATTTGGCTGGGCACCTTAGACCGCACAATGAAGCCGCGGCGACGCTCCATCAGATAAAACGGAACGCCAATGATTGCCGCGTTTTCGCAGAGCAAGATAGGTTTTGGGGCTAGAGGAAAGGACGGGTTGATCACTGAAAGCAGTTTATACTCGCGCGGCATGTCGTGAGCCGTCGGCGCTACTGGGCCAACAGGGGGACGCCGCAATACGAACTCTTGATCGCCGTACCGCACCAGGTAGGTAAGATTTGAATGCCCACCGGGAAACTGTGCGATTTCAATCGTGGAGGTGGGATCAAACTGTGACACTTGTGTAGCCAAATGCTCGCGCAGGTAACGGTCGAGGGTTGCCGTATCCAACTCTTCGCCGGTTCTTACCGCGCTGCTGTCAGTACTTGTTGTCATTAACGGTAGTTCAGTCAAGTTGCCTAAGGTTAACGCTTTCACTGGGACCGCGGGCGTCTCGCCCGCTGGCGAGAGCGCAGCTCTTCGCCGTGGTCCGTCACCAGGATAGATGCTATGCAACGCTTTACTCGCGCTGGCGCGCTCGTTGCGGGCGAGACGCCCGCGGTCCCAGTGAAAACGTTGAGCTACAGCGAAACGCCCCGCTTTTCAAACGGCACCGGGACTCTTGCCCTGAAACGTCTTCAGTATGCGTTGCGCCACCACCTGACGATGAACTTCGTCAGGACCATCATAAATCCTCGCGGCGCGTGCATCGCGATAGAACATCTCCAGCGGTGTATCTTTGGAATAGCCGAGCGCGCCGTGGACCTGAATCGCCCTGTCAACCACATCGTGCAGTACTCGGGCGCCGAAAAATTTGATAAGTGAGATCTCTATGCGCGCGTCGTCGCCGCGATCCAACTTCCACGCCGCGTTCAGCGTCATCAGGCGAGCGGCGTCAATTTCCGCTGCTGAGTCGGCAATCCAGTTTTGTACGGTTTGCTTTTTTGCCAGCGGCTCGCCAAACGATTGCCGCTTGAGCGCATATGCGCACATCATTTCGAAACTGCGTTGCGCCGCGCCAATCCAGCGCATGCAATGCTGAATCCTGCCCGGGCCTAGTCGTGCCTGGGCCAACTTAAAGCCTTGCCCAAAGCCGCCGAGTAGATTCGTGACCGGCACGCGGCAGTTTTCAAAACGGATCTCGCAGTGGCCGCCAACGCCGCCGGAACCCATCACCGGCACGGCGCGCACAATATTGAAACCCGGCGTGTCTGTAGGCACAAGGATCATGCTGGCCCGGGCATGGGAGTCCGCAGTTGCATCAGTGACCGCCATTACGATTGCGAATGCCGAGCCGATGGCGCCGCTGATAAACCATTTATGACCGTTGATGACCAAATCATCGCCATCCCGCACGGCGGTGGTACGCAGGCCCGTAGGATCGGAGCCGGCAACTTCCGGTTCAGTCATGGCAAAGCAGGAACGCATTTCGCCGGCAGCAAGCGGGCGGAGGTAGTTCTCCTTCTGTTCCAGCGTCGCAGCGATGAGCAACAACTCCGCATTACCCGCATCCGGCGCAGCGTTGCCAAAGAGGCGCGGCGCGATGACTGATCTGCCGACGATCTCATTGATGAGTGCCTGGCCTATATAGCCGATTCCCATGCCGCCCCATTCGCGCGGAAGATTTGGCGCCCAGAGACCCAGTGCCTGCACTCGATGTTGCAGATCGATTTCAAGAACGGCCGGGAGGCCCTCATCCTCCACCAGCTTGCTTTCGTTTGGATAGACAAACTCCGCCATGAAGGCGGCGGCACGTTGCCGCGCGATTTCAAGCTCGGGAGAAATACTGAAGTCAATCATCGACTTAACCTTCCGGCACGCGAGAGTTGTTAGGATGATGGCAGAGCAGCGGGATTGTAACTGTAAGACCACTTATATCAGAACCGGAAGCGGTAGCGCCCGGTTAAAGAGTCAACTCTAACAGTCAGAATATTTAATCGCCGCTCCAACCACCCTGGTGCTTTAGCCAAGATTGAGCGCTTGGCCGATCGCTACTGCTCTCGGTTCTGATAAGCGGGTATAGCCAGCAACTGACTTCGAGATTTCCATGCGCCAGGCACACAGTCTGCGCTAACATGCCTGCGCAATTTACTAGACTCATCACATCTAGAGGAGGAATCGTTATGAAACGGCTCAGTCTTCTACTTTCACTCGCGTTAATCTCAGGCTTTGCAACAGCTGCAGTCCATGCTCAGCGGCGAACCGCCGGTTTTCCAGCCGGAACGATTGTTGACTTGTCTTACCCATTTGATTCCTCGACCGTGTACTGGCCCACAGCCGAAACTTTTCAACTCGAAAAGGATTTTGAAGGCACTACCGAACAGGGGTACTACTATTCAGCTTACCGCTATTCCGCTGCGGAGCATGGTGGAACTCATATCGATGCGCCGGTCCATTTTGCCAAAGGACGAAACACCGTCGATGAAATCCCGCTCGAGCAACTTATGGGGCCGGGCATAATAGTTGATGTCACAAGGTCGTGCGACAAGAATCCCGATTATCTAATCACGGAACGCGACTTTAAGAATTGGGAACAAGCAAATGGGAAGATAGCGGCGGGCACTATTGTGCTGCTGCGCACTGGATTCGGAAAACTCTATCCTGATCGAAAAAGGTATCTGGGAACCGATCAGCGCGGCGCCGCCGCGGTCGCAAATCTTCACTTCCCTGGCCTGCACCCTGATGCGGCGCGCTGGCTAACTCAAAATAGAAAAGTTAAGGCTATCGGACTCGACACCGCCAGCATTGATTACGGACAATCGAAGCTCTTTGAAAGTCATCGCACCCTGTTCGCCAAAGACATTCCAGCGTTCGAAAATGTTGCCAATCTGGATAAGCTTCCTACCAGGGGATTCTGGGTGATAGCTCTACCGATGAAGATTAAAGGCGGTAGCGGTGGACCCCTGCGAATCATTGCTGTCATCGCAGACCGAAAATAGTCAAATGGATTTCGGGAGCAACATCGACTGGTTTCCCATTAAGCTTTCATTCGCTGTAGCGAGCGCCGCCACGTTGATCGCGTTGGTCGCGGGCTCGGCGCTGGCGTGGCTGCTCGCACGCAAGCGTTTTCCCGGCCGCAATCTCATCGATTCGCTTATCACTCTGCCCTTAGTGTTGCCACCGACCGTGCTCGGTTATTACCTTCTAGTTTTACTCGGCACTCGTTCGTCGCTGGGCGGGTTTCTTTACCAACGGCTCGGCATTCGTCTGACTTTCACAGTGGGGGCGGCGATCATCGCCGCCACTATTCATGCGTTACCCCTGGTGACGAAGAGTCTGCGCGCGGCATTTGAAGGGGTCGATACAGAACTCGAATCGGCGGCGCGCACGTTGGGTCTCGGCAGCAGAAAGATCTTCTTTCGCGTCACCCTACCGCTGGCCTCGCGTGGCGTGCTAGCCGCCACCGCGCTCGCCTTTGCGCGGGCCCTGGGCGACTTTGGCGTTACCATCATGATTGCCGGCAACATCCCGGGCAGAACACAAACTGCGTCAGTCGCCATCTACGACGCCGTTCAGGCAGGGCGTGATAACGAAGCATTCACGCTCGCCGTAATCGTGTCGCTGATTGCGGTAGTGATGCTCTATTTCATTAATCGTTTTGGGAGGCTTCGCTGGTAAGGAAAGTGATGAGTCATGAGTGATGAGTGGGGAGGGCAGATTTTCCATTTCTCATTTCTCATTTCTCATTTTCCATTTCTCATCTATCAGTCCATTAGTACCTGGCGGGGCAACCTGCGTCTACCACCGCTGACTAAAATAAAAAATGGAAAATGGGAAATCTGCCCTCACCTCTCATGACTGATCACTCATCATTGTCTTCTACCCAAGAAACCCTTTGAACTTCGCCTCGCTCGCGGCGTAGCCCGGAAATACGGTTTGCAGGTTTGAGGTTCCCAGGTGTTTGCGGGCAATCTCGCCAAAGACGTCGCGGAAGTCCGTCGTCAAGGCGAGATCGCGGCCTTCATAAAGCTGAGCGCTCTTTAGTCCAGGCCATTGACCGTAGACCTTTCCACCGCGAACGCCGTTGCCAACGACAAACATCGCGTTAGCGTGACCGTGGTCCGTGCCGCGATTGCCATTCTCGCGGGCTGTGCGCCCAAACTCCGACATTGTCAAAATCAACACGTCGTCCATTCGCTGGCCAAGATCCGTACAGAGCGCCGTGATGCCGTTGCCGAACTGCTGTAGGAGATTGCCAAGTTGTCCGCGCGCGTTTCCTTCGTTCACATGAGTGTCCCAACCTCCCAGGTCGGTGAAAGCTATTTCGAGACCTACACCCGCCTTGAGCAACTGCGCGATCTGTAACAACGAATTACCAAACGGCGTACGTGGATACTGCGCGCCATTCTGCGGTTGATATTGCACTGGATTAACTTTCTTCAAATAGTTAACCGCCTCGAAAGTCTCCTTGCCCGCTCCGCCAAGCACGTCATTTACTGTCTGGTCGTAGATTGCTTCAAACCCGCCCTGCACGCTGGCGGAACTTTGCCCGGCGCGGATCGTGAAATCGGCCAGGTTTGAGATCGCCAGCGCCGGCGCCTTGCCTTGCATAACTCGAGGCATAGTTTGCGTCATCGAGACGGCGCGGAAGAGACTGCGCCCAGAATCAGCTTTGCTTTGCAGGTAGCGATTGAGCCAACCATCGGCGGTGGACTTCACTCCCGGCGTTGCGGACTCCATGTAATCCTGTGCATCAAAGTGGGAGCGCGTGTTGTCAGGCGAACCCGCAGCATGAACTATCGCCAGGCGCTTCGAATCCCACCAAGGCTTAAACGGCGTGAGCGAAGGATGCAGACCAAAGAAGCCATCGAGATTGATTGCGGATTCGCCATTTCCTGAATCGGGCTTCGCGATTGCGATCGATGGCCGCAAATCGTAGTAGGCGCGCTCGCCGTAAGGCACGACCATGTTCAAACCGTCGACTGCGCCGCGCTGAAAAATAGCGATCAGTGTTTTGCGCCGTCCCGTTATCGGTTCACGAGACTGACCAAGCACCACGCGCTGCAGGAATGAAGGCGCGACATTCATCATGCCAAAGCTGGCAAGCGCAACACCCCCGGACTTAATAAAGAATCTTCGATTCATGACTCAAAACCTCAACCAGTTTCGGATTCCGAGTTTCGGATTCCGAGTTCAGATTTGGCTCTGTAACTCGCAACCCGAAACTCGAAACCTTACTGCCTTTGAAACTCAGGCGAACCTAATATCAATCCCACAATCCTGGTAATCGGATCGGCGATGTCAGCCTCGCCGCCGGCCAACTGCCGCCGCTGCTGCCGTTGTTGCCCCTGCGCCCCCATCATTCCCACTGCAGTGCTGTTGTTAACCCCTGCGTTCCCCGATAACGGCGCCGGAACCAACTTAGCCATCTGTTCACTAAATTGCTTCAGCAGGGTTTCTTTAGTCTTAGAAGTAATGTCTCCGGCCACAATCAAGGTCAGGAACCGATCCATGATCTGCGCTTGGTCTAGAGATTGTTCCGCTGCGGCATTTCCCAGGAAGCGTTTGAGGGCCACGCGTGTTCCGGGGATGTGATTGCTGGCGAGTGTCAAGCCGAAATTCAAGCGCTCCAAAAGTCCGCCGGTATTAACCCAGCTTTCGGCAGTATCGGAATAACCGTTGGGCGTCTGAAATCCATAGAGCGGCTCGCCCATGCGCGCAATCCACTGTTGCAATTGTGGCCCGCCGTTCGTTTCTGCACCGAGCGTGCGGATCGCACTGATTGCCAGCTCGAAGGGACGTTTCACTTTGGCGCGATAAGCCTCGGGCGATCTGAACTGCGGCGAGTAGAAGATCACTCGCAACGTTTCACGAATATCGCCATCGCTCTTTGTGAATGCAGCCGCGGCGCGATCAACAAGAGCGGGTGGTGGATTATCTGAAACAAAGTGGCGCACAAGTTTTGTGGCTATATACTTCGCCGTCGCAGGACTGTGCGCAAGAATGTCGAGCACCATCAGGCCATCTTTGAATCCGCCCCGCGCGGGAATCTTGTGGCCCAAAACAATCTTTTCGCCATCATCGTGGGCGCGGGGATTGAAGTAAAACTTGCCAGCGTTTTCGCGTAACATGTCGGCGCGCGGTCCGTTCAGTATCGCCTGGGTGGCGGCTCCGGCGCCGCGCGGAGCGAAGATAGTCCAACCCGTAAAGCAGCGTGCAACTTCCTGCACGTCCTTCTGCGTGTAGCCACCGTCAACTCCCAGCGTGTGCAGCTCCATCAATTCGCGTGCGTAGTTTTCATTGATGCCACGGCGCGCCTGCTGTGGTCTCTGCTGCTCCGGGTTGTTGCTCATCCTGACTTGCAGCCGATTGTTACCGCGGTCACCCATCAGCAGTTGAGCCAGCGGACCGCGTTGCGCGCGCGGACGGTTGCCACCTGGCGGTTGAGCGTTTGGACTCACGCTCTGAAAATTGTCAAGGTAGAAGAGCATTGCCGGACTCTGGGCCGTAGCCTGCAACAGATCGGAAAATTTTCCCATCGCGTTGGGCCGGATGGTGTCGCGATCATAAGAAACGAGCAGCCAGCGATCGGCGCCTTTCCCGGCAAACACGTTGAAGTGGTTAGTCCAGAAATCAACCATCACCTCCTGCAACTGCCGTTCGCTATAAACGGCTCGCAGAATTCGCGAGGTTTGTAGCTCAATGGTAATTCGCTGCGGCAGTTGTAAACCATTTTGCAAGTAGTATTCGCGAATGGCGCGGCGATACGCTTCGTTGTCCCGTGCCACCAGCGCTTTAGGATCGCCCTTACCGACACTTTCATTTCTGGCAGCACTTTCATTTTTCGCCTTAATCTCGGCCGGCATCATCGCTTCGTCAGCGAGTTGCGGCTGTGCGCCCTGGACTGCGCCCGCGGCTTTGGTTCGGTTTTTTTGTGCTTCGGCTAACTCTTTAGGTAGATCACCACGGCGCTGAAGCTGACGAAGAAGCTGCCCAGGTTGCGGATATTTCTCGTATAACTCAGCAGTCGACATAGATAGTGTGGGAAGGTCCCTAACCCTGGCATCAGCGATGGCGTCGCTGATCTTTTCCGGAGTGAGTTGCTGATTTATGTAATTGTCCAACCCCATCGCCTTTATGCGTTCAACATCGCCGGGCCGGGCGCCAAAACCCAGCCGGTTTAGAACGTGCAATATCCGCTGATCTTCACTTAAGCGTGCCGTCGATTGTGGCTGCTGAGCCCCCGATGGGCAGACGTTAGATAGAATTGCGGCGAAAACAACTAGTGAGACGAAGAGGCGCGAAACGGAAGCGACACGAGGCTGGTCATTTCGGGTATGAATCATAATTTCTGCACCATTCGATGAAAGTGTTGTCATTTATATCGAGATACCGATGGGTTAGACGCTTCCGGCGTACTCGAAGTTTGACAAATTTGATTAGAGCCCGAGCCCAACCGCGTCTGGGAGGGCGAGTCAAGGGATTCGTTTCCAGTTAAGTCCGGCTGGTCAGTGCTGTTGCAGCCGGCTCTCATTGTGAAGCCGCGCCATTCGCTGAGTTTATGAACGGGGAAGAGGATAAAAATAGCTACCCAAGCGTTGGGGTAAATATGCAATTATTCGGGGTTGAGCTGCCATCATCTGCTCGGGTCGTCCTCGATAACTACCTCGCTATCCATCCTAACGTGCGTCAGGATCAGAACTTTCTCGGTAGGCTCGGCTAAACGTACGCGTGGTGTGTTCTGTAACGCTTGGCATTGGTTCAAGACGAGGCGGAAATTGTTGGCGCGGCAGAGACGCTTGCATGGGCGGCCGAAGCTGATTCTGATTCGGCGGCTGATGAGACTCTCGATTCATCGACAACACTTTCAGCCAGAAGCGAAGTATGAGCGCCGTACAACCAAATAAGGTGGCCATACTGAAGATGACAATCCAGGTGATGGCGAAAGGATGAAGCTGGATTCGTGCCAACTCGCTCGCCCCGCCAAATATGATCCCCATCCCGCCGATAACCGTTAACCCCAAAACGATGGCCGGGAAATTCAACTTCATCGGCTTGCCCACCGGCGCGGGGAACTCTGGAGTAATTATCGACAGATTAGCGCCGCAACGGTTGCAATATTTGCGTTCACCTGAAATTTCGCTGCCACAGGATGGACAATACATAAAGCCTCCGGCTGATCGTTCCCTTAATCTAAAAGACTTCCCGTAATGTACCACCTACAGAATTGGGATTGAAATGGTTAGGCTTCTGAGATACGAGGGAAGCGCGCAAAATGTTCGCAGGCGGTCAGTAGAACGGGCATTCCTACTTGTCAGTTTTCTCGAGACAGACTAGAAAAGTCATTCAACTGTTCGGAACTATTGAATTCGGTAGGCTCTGTTTTTCCAGACAACAATTATCACGCCATTTAACTGTTCAGCGATGGCGCGCAACTCGGGTTCATCAGCTACCAGCGCGCGAAACTGTTCCGAGCCGCGCGCGATCTTAATCGGTGTTCGCGATGAGTCATAGGCAGTATCGACCCAGGCGTTGCCCTCGCGTGCGAAACGTCTTCCCGAGACATTACGAGTCTCAACGTTAGCTTTCTCACCAGCCTTATCTTTCTTGCCTTGGCCATAGGTTTCAACGCGGGCGGCTGAGAGACTATCAAGCCCTGTGTTACTTTGCGGAGCTGCAGTAGATCTCGGAGCAGCACGATTGGGTCCGCGTTCATCACTTGGCGTACTCTTGTACATGTCTCGCCGGCGCTCTTGATCTTCGAGCTTTGCAGGCTGCTCTTTTGGAACTTGTGTTGCCTTATCGGCTTCATTGAGAGTCGTTGCGCCAGATGAAGTAGCTGCTGCCTTGGGCTCTGGGGCATAGGATGGTCGCAACTCCGAAAGACCGGCAGATTCTCCAGCTTGCCCAGCGTCTTTCGCTGCCGGCGCGCTCGACGCGATTTCGCCAGTACGTGTCCCGGCCCCTGGGGCTACAGGTGATTTATTGTCTCGAAGATAATTCTCTTCTTTGACTGAGTCGATAGCCGCGGGAGATTCGGCTCTCTTTGGCATTGTTGCGGGCGCTTCGCTGGGCTGCAAACTTGTCGGCGACTCAGATTGCTTAAGTTGAGCTGTCGGAGTCGCGGAGTCTGCTGGTTCATTCCTGGCTAACAACTCATGTTGTTCTCGTCGTTGCCACACTGCCAGCAAGCTAATTCCAATAACAGCAGTCAGAACCAGCGCCGGAACGGCATAACGCAAAACGGCGGGTGAGAAGAGCAAAGCGAGTGTCTGCCAAAAACCTGCCCCACCTTTTTGCTCCATAGCCTCCGAGCGAATGGCAGCGCCGGCCGCCGACGTCAAACCGACGACGATCCCGCGGCACACGTCGCAGTCAGCCAGATGTTCCGTATAGCGAGCACGCGCCGGAGGGGGAACTACACCTTCCGCGTAGGAGTTTAATTCGTCTGCATCGAGGTGATCGGAAGTGGCTCGATTCCCATCTCCCGAGCTCGACCCACTTTCTAATGCCGACTCATCTCGCGCCCTTGCGAGAGAGCGGAGAAGAAGATCGACCTCGTTGTTATTAGCTTGTTTCATCTGGCTAATTCTGTGCCCTCTAAAGAACGCACTCGGACCTGTTTGCTTGCGCTAGAACGTTTAGCGAGAGAACGTCAATATCTACTATTTTTCACCCTGCGATCTCGTTTTCTTCCTTCATTAATACACCCTCGGTTGCCAGTAAGGGTTCGATATCCGCTTCCAGGTGGAGCGCCACCTCGGAAAATGCTCGTTCGGTTTCCGGTTTAGTCCAGCCTTGGTTAGCCAGGGTTATTTCTACCTGCCGCCGCAGTTCGGCATGAACGCGCGTGAGCCGGCGGCTTGCGGTCGCTTCGTGGACACCAAGCACCGCGCCTGCCTCGCGCAACCGCAGCCCATCAAAGTAGTAAAGCTTTACCAACAAACGATCCTCTGCGGAAAGTTGCTTGATTGATGTCGCTAATGCCTTTCGCATTTGAGCGCCGGCGAGTTTCTTAGAGATCTCCAGTTCCGGATTGACAGCGTCGCCATGTCCGGACCACGCGTTCTCCTCCTGGCCGTGTTGAATGATCCGATCAAAGTCCGCGTCTTCTTCAGTCTGCACCAGCCGCGATTGTTTACGATGCTGATCGACCGCGAGTTGTGCGACAACTGCTCGAAGCCAGCCGGCCAGCGAGCCGCGCCCGGAGTAGTAGGCGAGTTTGCCCGCAGGCCTTCCGTCATCGCGAACACGCAGGCCGTGAAGTTCCGCCCAGATTGACTGCGCCAGATCTTCGGCTCCTTCTTCATTTGAGCTTGCAGAGCGGGCCGCTGAACGGACCGTTGCAGAGAAACGCTCGACCAGATCACTCCAGGCCTTTTGATTGCCCTGTTCGCACGCAACAATTAGGCAGAGGTCGTCGGCCTGAAGTTTATCAATGAACTCCTTGACGACTTCCGGCGCCGCGTGCGGATCATCACGCAAAACATATTTGCCAACCGCGACACTAATTCGCGGTATTAGCATTCCGCCGGTCAATGAATGATTGTCGGCGGCCCGCGCGAGCAAACGGCTAGCGCCTTCAGCAAAGAGGTTTTCGATTTGCTCTGTTCGTTGACTCACAGGGGACTCTCGGGGATTCCTCGCAACCGTCTGCGAACTTATGCTATCACGTCGCCCTCGCCATTTGTGCGCTCACCCTGAAGCTTGGATGTTCCGCACGAGTTACGGTTGCCGGAGCTTGTGCTCCCGGCCACTAACTTTGACACGTCTTAGTCTCTGGACTAGATTCGAATTTCGACAACTTCAGTAGCCAGTCTTCTCCCATCATCAGTATGATTCTCCTGGTCAGGCTGGCAAAGTTTTCTGGGTAAGAGCCGGCTGAAGTTGGTTTTCCAATGCTGAGAGTTACGGAGATATTTCGTTCGATTCAAGGAGAGTCCACCCATGCTGGGCGGCCCTGCACATTTGTGCGCTTAACCGGTTGTCCTATGCGCTGTGTTTGGTGCGATAGCGAATACACCTTTACCGGCGGCGAATACGTAGCGCTGGAGAACGTAATGGAGCAGGTGCGCGCGTTTGATTGTAAGCTCGTGGAAGTAACCGGTGGCGAGCCGCTTGCACAGCGCGAGGCGTTTACGCTAATACAACAATTGTGTTCCGAAGACTTTGAAGTGCTGGTGGAAACAGGAGGCTACGTTCCAACCGAAGGCGTCGATCCGAGAGCCAGAATCATCCTGGACGTAAAGTGTCCCACCTCTGGTGAAGAAGGGCGTAACCATTGGCCAAACCTCGAACGCTTGCGTGCGGATAAAGACGAAGTCAAATTTGTGATCACGAATTTTGCAGATTGGACGTATGCACTGGGTATAATCAAACGCTACGAGTTAAGTAAGCGCGCCAGGGCCGTTCTCATTTCACCTGCCTGGAACACGGTAGATCTGACGGCTTTGGCGGAGTGGGTATCTACCAGTGGGCTTGACGTGCGCATGCAGCTTCAACTTCACAAGTATATCTGGGGGCCGGAGGCACGGGGAGTTTAATGGGTGGGCATGACGAAGCAGCCTACATGGCTACTGCATTAAGCGAACCCGAGGCAGACCACTCGAGCCTGGCCGTGTGCCTGGTTTCGGGCGGCATGGACTCTTGCGTAACTGCGGCCATCGCCAACGAAGATGCCGAGCGGCTTGCCTTTCTTCACGTCTCCTATGGCCAGCGAACAGAAGAGCGTGAACGTCGTGCGTTTGAGGAGATTGCCGAACATTACTCGGTCACACAACGCCTGGTTGTTTCGCTGGAACACTTAGCTAAAATTGGCGGCTCATCGTTAACTGATAAGGATATCGCAGTCACATCAGCAAATCTTTCGGGTCAGGGGATACCCACAAGCTACGTCCCCTTTCGGAATGCGCATCTTCTATCCATTGCCGCAAGTTGGGCTGAGGTAATCGGTGCCCACTGCATTTACATCGGCGCCGTCGCGGAAGATTCGTCGGGCTACCCGGACTGCCGGCCTGAGTTTTATGAAGCGTTTCAGCGTGTAATAACTATAGGAACAAAACCGGAAACTCAAATTGAGATCAAGACTCCTGTTATCGCCTTGAAGAAGTGGCAAATAGTGGAACTGGGAAAAAAGCTCAGTGCTCCCTTCGAACTTACCTGGTCGTGCTACGGAGAGTCGGAGGAGGCTTGCGGCGAGTGCGATTCGTGCGCTCTCCGTCTACGAGCTTTTCGCACCGCTGGAGTAAGAG
Source organism: Pyrinomonadaceae bacterium (assembly GCA_036507195.1). Lineage (GTDB taxonomy): Bacteria > Acidobacteriota > Blastocatellia > Pyrinomonadales > Pyrinomonadaceae > PSRF01. The sequence goes on from DASXQM010000251.1 coordinate 17,942, forward strand.
ATCCAATTCCATATCTGCTTGACAGTAAGAGGTTTGCTTATTAACGTTAGGCCGATCCGGTTGAGCAAATTACAACCAGAAAGGGAGCCAGTGCATCTTATAGGCTCTCCCGTAATTCCAAATCAGGTGTAAATTAATTTGGAGGAATCTTAGATGTTTCGTAGATACCTATTACCGCTCCTCGCCAGCATCGCTTTTGCACTCTCCACCAGCCTGCTGGTTTCGGCCCAGAGCGGTCAGCTCCGCGGACACGTAACTCTGAAGCAAGCTGATGGCACGGTGGTTCCTGCCGCCGACGCCACAGTCGATGTCTTCCGCATGGATCTACCTGGTGATTACCAATTGAAGACTAACAAGAAGGGCGAATTTGTTCATGCGGGTTTGCCCTTTACAGGTACTTATACACTCGCGGCAAGTATGCCCGGCGCTCAGCCTTATTTTCTTCCCAACGTAAAAGCCGGAAGGGACGAGGACTATAAGATTGAGTTGGCGATCGGTGACGGAAAACGTCTTACGCGTGCTGACATAAAAACGCTAATGGCAAAGACTCCCGGCGCCACTGGTGATACAAAACCATCTTCAGAAGATAAAGCCAAGCGCGAGGAACTCTTAAGGAAGAATCAGGAAATATTGGAGGCCAACAAAAAAGCCGAAGCTTCCAATGTAACAGTCGAACGAACCTTCAAAGCCGGTAATGAAGCACTGAAGGTCAAAAACTATGACTTGGCAATCACCCAATATGATGAAGGTTTGACCGCTGACCCGAACCATCCGGGTGCGCCAGCATTGTTAACCAACAAGACCTTGGCCTTAAATGCTCGGGCGGTGGAAAAATACAATGCGGCCGTCAAGGCCACTGATGACGCTGCAAAAACCGCCGGATTTGATTCCGCGAAGAAAGATTGGCAAGCGGCGAGCGAAGCGGGAACCAAGGCCGTCGCTCTATTAAAAGCAATGCCGGCGCCAAGCGATGCGGCAGCAGCTAACAATGCCAAGATAAATCTCTATTTTGCGCTCCAGGCCAGGGCCGACGCCATGCGTCTCTTTGTAGCAAAAGTCGATCAGACGAAGGCTGACGAGGGTGTAACGGCATTTCAAGAATACATTGCTGCAGAGACTGATCCGGTTAAGAAATCGAAAGCTGAACACGATCTGGCTCAGATGCTTTTTGACGCCAATATCTTCGATCGGGCGCTCGTGGAGTATCAGAAGATTCTTGAGGCTAATCCGGATGACTTGAACGCATTGCTCCGCGCTGGCCAGGCACTTTTTAACATCGGCGCAATTAATACTGATAAGACAAAATATCAGGAAGCAGCAAACTATTTGTCCCGATTTGTCGAGAAAGCCCCGGATGCCGACCCGTTGAAAGCAGATGCCAAGGCAATTCTCGATGCTCTGAAGGACCAAGAAAACGTAAAGCCGGAAAAGGCAACCACCCCCGTGCGCCGGACGCGACGGCCCTAAGGGCGAAAGTAACCATTCGAGGAAAAGGGGCCGCACCAGGGGTGTAAACTCCCTCGTGCGGTCTTCAAGTTTGCCCGATTAGGGTGGCCGTCTCGGCTCGCCCGGTTAAAGGACCGCTCGCACCAATTCAACACTCTTGAACAGCCAAAAATCGGCCCCACCCGCTGATTTTCGAGAAAAATTGACCTTGACACTCTCCTCGATCAACTTGTACTATGTTTGCCCAACGGTGTTTAGCGCGCCGTTCCGCGTTGTTCTAACTCCCATTCTGGATTGTCTTTTCTCCCAGGATCGCTGGCCCATCTCGTGGATCAACTCTTAGATATCTCAACATCGGGGTACAAATGTCGGCAAAATTAGGCGAAATTCTCGTCAGAGAGAATCTCATCAGCCCCCAACATCTCCGTGAGGCGCTGGATTACCAGCGCGAACATGGTGGTCGGTTGGGCTTTAACCTTGTGAAGTTGGGGCTAGTCTCCGATGACATGATCACTGCCGTCCTCTCGCGGCAGTACGGTATTCCTTCAGTTAATTTGGATCTTTTCCAGATTGACACCCAAGTTCTCCACCTCATTCCCCAGGAAGTGGCCCAGAAGTACTCCGTGCTCCCACTCTCGCGCGTCGGCGCCAGCCTTACGCTCGCCATGGTGGATCCGACGAACGTCTTTGCCATGGACGACGTCAAGTTTATGACTGGCCTCAACGTCGAGCCGGTGGTAGTTGCCGAGGCAAGTATTCAGCAAGCGATCTCCAAGTATTACGGGTCCTCCAAGGAGATTGAGTTGTCATCCATAGCGGTGGAGGAAGTGGTTTTCGATGCCGCAGCGTCGAAGAATGCCAATGGCGGCATTACTCACGCTGATCTGGTTTCGCTTGACTCCATTGACTTCGACACAGACCGTACGGAAGACGTTGAAGTAATTGAAGACAACGAAGAGATTGACCTCTCAACTCTCTCGAAAATCAGTGAAGACGCGCCCGTCGTCAGACTCGTGAATGTGCTGTTAGTAGACGCACTTCGGCGCGGAGCATCCGATATTCACGTCGAACCTTATGAAAAAGAGCTTCGCATTCGTTTTCGCATTGACGGTGTTTTGTACGACGTGATGCGCCCGCCGCTCAAAATGCGCGATGCCTTAATTTCACGCGTCAAGATCATGTCGAAGCTCGATATTTCTGAAAAACGCCTCCCTCAGGACGGGCGCATAAAAATCAAGGTCAAGATTGACTCCCGCTCGCGTGAGCTGGATTTTCGTGTTTCCACCCTGCCGACTCTATTTGGCGAGAAGGTTGTGCTTCGTCTGCTGGATAAAGAAAACCTGATGCTTGACATGACGAAGCTTGGTTTCGAACCCGAATCACTTGTTAAGTTTCAACGGAACATTTCAAAACCTTACGGCATGGTTCTGGTCACCGGCCCAACTGGAAGCGGAAAAACTAACACGCTTTATTCCGCGCTTCAGTCTCTCAATACAGTTCAAACTAACATCATGACTGCCGAGGATCCGGTTGAGTTTAACCTAATGGGTATCAACCAGGTCCAAATGAAAGAACAGATCGGCTTGAATTTTGCCGCAGCTTTGCGCGCCTTTCTGCGTCAGGACCCCAACATTATCCTTGTCGGTGAAATTCGTGACTTTGAAACCGCCGAGATTGCGATCAAGGCAGCGTTGACAGGCCACCTCGTACTTTCAACGCTGCATACCAACGACGCTCCATCCACAATTTCCCGGTTAATGAATATGGGTATAGAGCCATTTCTGGTAGCGACGAGCGTGAACTTGATTCAGGCACAGCGACTCATCCGGCGCGTCTGCAAAGATTGCAAACGCGAACACCCAACGCCTCCAGAGGCGCTGGTGGAAGTCGGGTTTTCTTCAGAGGACGCTAAGGCACTCAAGACCTATAAAGGAAAGGGCTGCGCTACCTGTAACAACACGGGCTACAAAGGACGAATTGGGCTTTATGAAGTAATGGAAGTCAACGATGAAATTCGTGAACTAATTTTGATCGGCGCTTCGTCCCTGGAATTGAGAAAGAAAGCGATTGAAGACGGCATGATCACTCTACGCGAATCCGGACTGCAAAAGGTTCGGGCCGGATTAACCACCCTCGAGGAAGTCGTCCGCGAGACGGTGGCCTAACGAAAAGAGGAATATTATGTTGCGCACCATCACCCTGTCACTTCTGATGTTAATTTCAATCGGAGTCATGCTTCCCTTCGCCAGCTCTACGGCGCATGGCATTCGCCAAAGTTCAGCAGCTCAGCAACACCGCCGCCATCGGCGTCACTCACGTGCCTGGTGGCGTCGCCATCGCGCTCGCGTGAGATTACGTCGCGCCGCGGCCCTCGCGCATCGCAATGCACCGTTGGGACCGGTTTTTGCCAGCTCGAAGAACTCAAATGTCACGGCGGCTGTACTTCCCAATCTACCTGCCGGCTGGAACAATCCCACCCTTGCAAACGGCGGTGAAGTCAGGTTTCGAAATGAAGCCAGCGCGACCATACCGAGCCAGGGCACTCTTTCAGTAGTTGCTCGCAGCCGTCCAAATCCGGGCTATCTCACGCACCGGGAGCAACGTACCATGCTCGCTGGTATGTCTTTCTCAGATCTACGGCGCATCGCGATCGACAAAATGATCAATGCCGGTGGTTGGGTTGTAAACGACTACGAGCGTCAGGTTAATGGGGCGCGTGTCTTCGTTGTGATTGCCCAAACTCCCAGCGATGGCCGTTCGCCCGAGAAGTCGTGGAACTTTTACTTCGCCGAGGTCGACGGAAAAGTCTACAGCTTGACACTAAACACGCCCTTACAGTTTTCGGATAAATTAGCGGCCGAAGGCGAGAGGTTCCTGGTCTCGCTTAACGTCAAGGCCAACCCAAACACACAAACGGCAAATCGTTAACGCGAATAGCCGAAGACCCCGCCCGTTTCGAAACACAATCAAGGGTAAGAACCCTCATCTCTCAGGAGCAGCCGCCGATGTCAACAACTGAAACGACCCCTCAAATTACCCTCTCAGAGCTTCTGCGAAAGCTCTCCGAGGTTGGCGGCTCCGACCTCCACGTCACTACAGGCTCTGCGCCACAGGTGCGTGTCGACGGACATCTGCGACCACTAGACGGCTACCGCCAGTTGACTGCCGCCGATACCAAGCAACTGGCTTATTCCGTCTTAACAGATGCACAGAAGCACCGCTTTGAAGAAAATCTCGAACTGGATTTTTCTTTTGGCGTCAAAGGCCTGTCGCGTTTTCGCGCAAACCTCTTCAATCAAAGGGGCGCAGTAGGGTGTGTTTTCCGCGCAATACCGTATGAGATCAAAGCCTTCGAAGATCTGGGACTTCCGGACGTGGTCAAGCAGATGTGCGACAAACCGCGCGGGTTAATTCTCGTGACCGGTCCTACCGGCTCGGGTAAATCGACAACGCTTGCTGCGATGGTTGACAAAATCAACCGCGATCGTCATGAGCATATCCTCACGATCGAAGACCCGATTGAGTTTCTTCACAATCACAAGAGCTGCCTGGTAAACCAGAGGGAGGTTAATGCGGACACGCATGGATTCGCAGCCGCTTTAAGAACAGCGTTGCGCCAGGATCCCGACGTCGTGCTGGTCGGTGAGATGCGCGATCTGGAGACTATTGAATCAGCATTGCGAATTGCTGAAACAGGCCACCTGACGCTGGCAACCCTGCATACAAATTCCGCAGCCTCAACCATCAACCGCATCATTGACGTCTTCCCTTCTGATCAGCAATCGCAGATTCGGGCGCAGCTTTCGCTCGTCCTGGAAGGCATTCTCTGTCAGGCACTGCTCCCGAGGGCAGAAAAGAGCGGACGAGCTATGGCGCTTGAGATCCTGATTCCCAACGGCGCCATCCGAAATTTAATTCGCGAGGACAAGGTCCATCAGATCTACTCCATGATGCAAACGGGACAGGATAAGTATGGAATGCAAACTTTCAATCAAGCGCTGGCATCGCTCTATCACAAACGCCAGATAACACTCGACACCGCATTACAGCGATCCTCAAACATTGACGAATTAAAGGAACTGATAGAACGAGGATCCGGAATTAACACCGGTAACGGCAATAAACAACACCCGAGCCCGTACGCCCAGGGGCGGCCAATCGGATCTCGACCTACAGCCAGCAAATAGATTGAGAGTCTGGAGCTAATCATCGATGCCTACTTACGTATTCAAGGGCCGCAACAGGTTAAACGAAATTGTCGTCGGCGAACGCGTTGCTGACAATCGCGATGCTTTGCGACAGATTCTTCGTCGCGAACAAGTCACTCTCACGTCCGTCAAGGAAAAAGGGCGTGAGATTGGAATTCCGAAGATTGGCGGGAGGAAGAAAGTTAAAGCCAAAGATCTTTCGGTGTTCACGCGACAGTTTTCGGTAATGATTGATGCGGGACTACCTTTGGTCCAGTGCCTGGACATTTTGGCACAGCAGCAAGATAACAAATACTTCCAGCAGGTATTGTTACAAGTTCGCCAAGATGTTGAGGAAGGCTCGACGCTGGCGGCGGCGATGTCCCGTCATCCGCGCGTGTTTGACCAGCTCTACTCCAACATGGTCGAAGCCGGAGAAACAGGTGGTATCCTAGACCTGATTCTGCAACGTCTATCAACTTTCATCGAAAAGCTCGTCAAGCTGAAACGGGATGTGGTCTCCGCAATGATCTACCCCGCCGCGGTAATCGTGCTCGCCGTCGGCGCGGTCGCGGTGATTATGGTAGTAGTGATCCCCCAGTTTCAAAATATTTTTCTTGGCTTGCTCGGGCCGGGCGAACAACTGCCGTTACCCACGCGAATCGTCACCGGCATCAGCAGCTTCCTGGCCGGTTGGGGCGGTCTGGTCATTCTGGTTGCGATCATTGCTGCCGTTGTTGGCATTCGCTTCTACTATAAGACGCCTGGCGGTAGAAAGATGATCGACTGGCTTCTCTTGAAGGTTCCCATCCTGGGCGCGATTTTTCAGAAGATTGCGGTGGCGCGATTTTCCCGCACTCTTTCAACCCTCCTCTCTTCCGGCGTGCCAATCCTTCAGTCGCTCGATATCACAGCGCGCACGGCCGGGAACGTGATCATCGAGGAAGCGATAATCAGCGTACGCACCGGCGTGGAACGGGGCGAAAGCTTTGTCGATCCTTTAAAGGCCACCGACGTTTTCCCCCACATGGTGGCGCAGATGGTCGGCATTGGTGAACAAACCGGTGCCCTGGATGCAATGCTTGGCAAGATCGCTGATTTCTACGAACAGGAAGTAGACGCGGCGGTTGCTAACTTGCTAACCCTCATGGAGCCCATTCTGATCGCTTTCCTGGGCGTTACGATCGGCTCGATCGTGATCGCCATGTATCTGCCGCTCTTCACACTCATTGGAAAACTATCCGGCGCCCACTAGGTCTCCCCGGTTTCTTCTTATCTACAGGGGCGGTGCAAAACAAGACCTGCGTCGCGAAGAGCAAATCACAAAACAAGCGTAAGCTCACCTGAAGTACTCCGTTCGGAGTGGTTAGCATATTGAGACGGGGAGGCCATGCCGGCCTCCCTTTTCCTTTGCATAAGATCTAGAGTTGCAGTTGCTATTGTGCTGCCCCCCGAATGAGGTTTAGTTATGCGGCACTACTCACTATAAGTTGCACGCTACCAGGCAATACCATAGTCTTCCCCGTGGTTACTCGAGCCGCCCCACATTGTGCCGTGTTTCAGGTCGAACATGATAGCGTTGATAGGGCCCGACGTGCGTTCCTCAAAGGTCAGTTCATAACCCATTCTCCGCAGCTCAGAGCGCACCCATGGCGGCATTGAATCGGCGAGCAGGATGCGCCCGGGCCTTGTCTCGTGGTCGCCAAACGAGCTGCGCATCTGAAAGCTATTGATGTTTGGCGCTTCGACTGCCTCCTGCACC
>DASXQM010000252.1:0-9003 GCA_036507195.1 Pyrinomonadaceae bacterium
CCTCTAAACGCACCGTGCGGCGGCACGTTTGTCGCAACCGCGCTCGAGCGTATCCGCACATTGGGACAATAATAGGGACCGGCCGCGTGAATCGTGCCTCGAGAAAGGACTACCGGCGAAAGGGTGCAATAAGCGCCACCATCAACAATGAACTCGATGTCCATTGCGAGTAGCTTGCCATCGCTCGTCACCGCGGTTTTGTGCCGGGTGCGCGATGGATGTCGCTTGGTGGTGGCAACCATGTCTTCAGCGCGGTCGTAAATCATCTTTACCGGTTTGCCTGATTTAAACGAAAGCAACGCGGCATGGCCGGCGAGCAGCGACGGATACTCTTCCTTGCCGCCAAAGCCGCCGCCGGTTTCAGTTTGAATGACGCGGATCTTTTCTTCCGGCAGGCCGAAGAGTTTTATCAGCGCTTTGTGAACGTAATAGGGACACTGCATTGACCCCCACACGGTCACGCCCTCGACCTTGTTCGCAATTGCGATCACGCCATTGTTTTCAATGTAAAGCTGCTCCTGTGCGCCGGTGTGATATTCGCCCTCAACAATGAAGTCGGCTTTTGACCAAACGTCATCCACGTTGCCTTTATCAACCAGGAAAGATTTGAAGACGTTATCCTCGCCCCAGATGAGCTCTTTCCGGTCTACCGAATCTTCCAAAGTAAAGATTGGCGGCAGCTCTTCGATTTCAATGCGCACATTGCGACGGGCCTCTTCGAGCAAATACTTATCAGGGTGGGCCAGCAGCACGATTGGTTCTTCCGCGTGGTTGACAACTTCGTCGGCAAGATAAGGCTGATCGTCAAGAATCAATGCCACGTAATTCTCGCCCGGGATGTCCGGCGCGGTCACGATAGTGAATTCGTCCCAGGGAACATCGCCTGCAAATGAGATGTTTCTTATTCTCCCGCGGGCCACGGAACTGCGCACCGTCGTTCCATAAAGCATCTCGGGAAAAGAAATGTCGTCAACATACAGCGCCTTACCGGTAACCTTCTTCCGGCCTTCCTTGCGCGGCGCTGACTTGCCGATGGTGTGATTGTTTGAGTTTGGATTCATTAGGACGATGTACTTTACAACCTTTGGTCACTGCTAGCGCAAGTAATAACAGGCACTGTAACTAACCTTCTGAGCTTTTCTGTCTGCTTCTTAGGACGGGTATGCGTGCAGTTTGCAAGCAGACGAAGTTTAGCAAACCTTTCGGCAAGGCGGGGCTTGTTACAGAACCGGGAGCGGTAGCGACTGGATCCGAGCACTCAAGTCCGGACTCTCTGCGACAACATGTCAATGGCAGGTTGAATGTCCGGTCGCTACCGAATTTTTAGCAAACCTTTCGACAAGGGAGGCTTGTTACAGAACCGAGAGCAGTAGCGTTTGGATTCGAGCACTCTAGTCCGGCCTCTCTGGCTACGACATGTCAATGGCAGGTTGAATGTACGATCCGGTCGCTACCGCTCCCGGTTCCGTAACTGCTAACCCCCTTCAACTCACCACCCATCAAAGGTCGGAGTGTTCCAACAACAACAGTCCGATGGAGACGGCTGCCAGCGCGTACATGACCGGGTGAACATCCCGTCGCCGGCCAACAATCAGATACAACCCAACATGAGAGATGAAGCCCCAAAGAATTCCCTGCGTGATTGAGAAAGTCAGCGGGATGAGAATGATTGTCAGGAATGCCGGCAGACCCTCTTCGATCTTCGAGAACGAAATCTTACTCACGCTGCGAAACATCGAAGCGCCCACGAGGATCAAAACAGATGCGGTCGCATACGACGGAACCATGCCCGCCAGCGGCGCAAGAAAGAAACAGGGAAGAAAACAAAGCGCTGTGAATACGGAAGTCAGTCCCGTGCGTCCGCCCATTTGCACGCCGGCAATGCTCTCAATGTAGGCCGTGCCGGAAGATGTTCCCGCCAGTCCGGCGCCGAGCGTGGCAAACGAATCAACAATCAAACCCTGCTTGAGGTTTTTCGGATGGCCATGTTCGTCGAGCAGGTCTGCCGCGTGGGCGACGCCGATGAAGGTGGAAATTGAGTCGAATAGATCGGTAAACAGGATGCCGATAATAGCGGGCAGGAGGGACAGTTTCAGAGCTCCGAGAATATCGAGTTTCAGAAAGACTGTTTTGAAGTCAGGGGCGCTGAAAAGGTGGTCGGGGGTCTTAACCAAACCAATAGCCCAGCCAATCAATGTGCCGAAGATTATGCCGGCGAGGAAGGCAAAAGCGCTTTTGCGAGTTAAGAGCCAGACGGATATGGCCGTCGCGACTATCGTTAGCAGGGCTGGTAGACCGAGTGTTCCCAGCTTCACAAATGTCACCGGATCAGACGCAATCAGGCCGGCGTTCTTTAGTCCGATGAACGTCAGGAAAATTCCAATGCCTGCGGCAGTGCCGAGTCTCAGTTCAGTTGGAATCGCTTTGGCAATGGTTTCACGAATCGGAGTTACAGAGATGACTAGGAACAGGACACCGGCCCAGAAGATGATGCCGAGGGCGACTTGCCACCAAACTTTCTGTGTCAGAATGATCGTAAAGGTGAAAAACGCATTGATGCCCATGCCGGGCGCCACCGCAAACGGCAACTTCGCGTACAGACCCATGAAGAGCGTCATCGTGAAGCAGACCAGGACGGTCGCGGTCAGCACGCCGCTGAAAGCCATACCGGTTCCCGGCGTTGAAAGGATGGCCGGATTCACGATGACGATGTAAGCCATCGTGAAAAACGTAGTGATGCCGGCAATCGCTTCGGTGCGGATGTCAGGCTTCAGGCTTTCCGGTGTGCTCATCTCAGCGGTTCGCTATTTGGAATGACAGGAGCCGAGGGAGTCTAATCGAGCCCATACTCGGGCGCAATACTCGACTTGTCGCTATTCAAATCAAAGAGGAGAGCCAGTCAATTGTCAGCGCGGCTCTGCCGCCGCACAGTGCGGAAAGGCTCTGCCTTTCCGTCACTCGGGAGGTCTTAATGAGGCTACGCCTCATGAAGTTGAGGCGTAGCCTCCAGGAGATTCTAGAGACAGTGCGGTAAGGCGTAGCCTTACGCACTGTGCTGCGGCGAAGCCGCGGACTATTGCCGAGCGAGGCCCTCGAGTTCGTCGGCGGTGCGGGGCCAGTCGGTGCGAAGGAGGCGGGAGAGGGCGCGGTCGGCCAGCAGTTTGCCGGCAGTCTGGCAGTTAGGACAATAGTTGGTTTCGTTGGATGCGTAGCGGATGCGTTGAATCTTATTGCCACAGCGGGGACACGGCTGTTGGTACTTGCCGTGAACGACCATCTCTGGCCGAAACGCCGTGACCTTTTCGGGAAAGGCGCCAGCCGCATCAAGGCGTAAAAGATTAATCCACTTAGTCAGCGTGGCGCGGGTTGAGTTGAACAGGCGTTCCACCTCTTCGAAAGTGAGCTTTTGGGTCAACGTGATCGGAGAAAGTTGAGCGTCCCAAAGAATCTCGTCGGAGTAGGCGTTGCCGATGCCGCTCAGTAAGCGCGGGTCGGTAAGTGCACGCTTCAATGTATGGTTCTCCGACTGGAGAACTTTGGCAAAACTATCCAGGTCAATCTCAAAAACTTCCAGACCGCCTGGATCCATATGCTGGAGGCCAGCCTCGCCCGAAACCAGGTGCAGGGAAGCACGCCGTTGAGTGCCCGCTTCGGTCAGTGAAAGAGTGCCGGCGGGGAAATCGAAGCTTGCTAACCGGCCCTTGGAAGGCTTGATGGGACGCTCATGCCAGTGAAGACGTCCAGCAATCATTAGATGCAGTACCAGCCAAAGATCTTGTTCCAGTCCGATAAGGATGCGTTTACCAAGTCTGCGCAGCGCGACAACACTGCGGCCTTCGACGCTACTAATTGGCGGCACGGCCGTGCGCAGCAAAAATGGCGACGCAATAGTCACGCGTTTGAGCGGCTGACCGAGAATGTGCTGCTCCAGCGCTTCGATGTAGACGACGATGTCCGGCAGTTCAGGCATGTAATCAGCCTCAGATTAACGCGGACTGGCACGGAGCAGAAGTAAGCACACAAAATCACCGCAGACAACGCGTCTTCGGCTTCCTTAGCGCGGTTTCAGATTCGCGTTTATCCGCGAAATCTGCGGCTGATTTCATTCCGATAAGCAGCGGTTTCCTGGTTTACGCGAGTCTCCGACCAGCCGAGATACTGCCGCGCGATGCCGGCCGCAGCCTCGACGGCATCAAGCCCGCAGCTCGAATTCAAACCAACCATTGTCCGACGCAACAAACAATCGGAGAGCGTCTGGGCCAACTCATGCTTGAACGCGAATACTACCTCGGCCGCAATGGCTCCTGTTTCCTCGTCAAAGATTTCCAGAAGAAACTTACCTTCCGAGGATAACCTCAGAATCTCCGAAGCGCGCGTTCCATAAACACGAGGCAGGCGCTCGCTTGTTCGCGAGGACAATCTGTAGGCTCGCTTGAGCCGATCGCCAAGCACATCTGGACTCAGCGAGCTTGCCCCCGGCAAAGGCGCCGACGCAGTCATGCAATTGGGGGCGTCCTTCCTAAATTTTTTGAAGATCAAATCAACTGTCTGCTGAGACAGGTTCCGGTAGGTTGTGAGTTTCCCACCAACGATCGAGAAGAGACCTTGCACCCCTTCAGATTCCCAAATGAAGTGTTTTCGCGTGATGGCTTCCTCCTTTTTGCCCTTCGTGTATGGCAAAGGCCGAACGCCGGAGTAAGTATAGAGAATGGAATCGCGCGTCAAGCTTGCGACTGGGATGACACGGTTGGTTTCGCACAAGAGATAGTCAATCTCTCCGGCTTCGATTTCAAGCTTGTCCAGATCCCCTTCAAAACGCCTTTCAGTTGTGCCGATGAGATACTTTCCATTCCAGGGAATGATGAAGAAGGGACGTCTGTCTGTTTCCGCTTCCACATATAACGCAGTTTCGGGAGCGCCGGTGAATGGCGCAACGATCAAATGACTTCCCTTTGTTCCGCCTATCAGGCGCCGAGCGTCCTTCCCTGCATTCAGGACCTGATCCACCCACGGTCCCGAAGCGTTCACCACCATTCTTCCGCTTGCTGCAAAGGTGTCTCCGGCGAGCACGTCTATTCCCTCGACACCGCGCACCGCGCCGTCTTCGATGATCAGCTTTTGAACCTTTGCATATGTCTTGACGGTCGCGCCGTATTCTTTGGCCGAAAGTACATTGTCGACGACGAGTCGCTCGGCAAATTCCACTTGAGCGTCATAATAGAATGCGCCGCCAAGGAGTCCTGTGGGTTTCAGGGCGGGTACTTGTTGCAACGCCTGAGCGCGAGACAGCATTCGGTGACGTGGCAGTTTCTTATCAAAAGAAAGGAGGTCATAAGCAACCAATCCGGCGCGCGTTGTCCACAGACCGCGACGGGCATTCTCGTAAATAGGAATGAAAATCGGCAGCGGGCGGACCAGATGTGGAGCGATTCTCATCAGAGTCTCGCGCTCGCGGAGAGACTCCCGGACCAATCCAAACTCGCCATGTTCGAGATAGCGCAAGCCGCCATGAATCAGCCGAGTGGACCAGCTCGACGTGCCGCTGCCGACGTCGCCCTTGTCAAGGAGCAGTACCTTGAGCCCACGCATCGCCGCATCGCGCGCGATGCCGGCGCCGTTGATTCCGGCACCGATCACGATTACGTCGAACTCGCTTTTAATGTCTTCGCTAGTCATTCCGGTAGTGCGTCACTTAAGAAAGAAACTTGTAAGCTTGAAAAAGTCAACGGGTGGAGACATTCAAATCAGCTCATTTGTAATGGTCACGGGCCAGGTCGCTACCGCTCCCCGTTCCGTATTTGTCGACCCACGATGCCAAGTTCTGCTTACGCGGCTTTGTCTTCAGCGGGAAGCGAGATGCAGCGCCAAACAAATCCAGAACCAGGAGCGGTAGCGACCGGGTCCAGTAACAATAAGCTCGTTTGTAATGGTCACAGACCAGGTCGCCACCGCTTCCGGTTCTGATTCACGCATTGAACCGCGCACCATATAGTGCCAATCCTGCACCTTCTCGGGCAAAGTTTCTAGAATGCATTTGAGTGATCGCCTTCATTTCGAAAAAACTGAATCAGAGTGTGCGATCGTCAACCGTTGAGACCCCTGAGAACGCTCAGTTAAAGCAGAGTTATGCAGACAATGCGAGATGAGTCTTGTCATCTGAATCTGCGCTAACTTTTTCGGTCTCGGCGGTTCAATCTTCCAGACCCGCGCTGCCTTGAGAAACCTCAAGCCTTCATTGAGAAGTATTTGAAGCGGCGTTCGCACTGATTTTCGAGTGACTGATCCAGAACGCGCCTCAACAGGAACGGCAAGGGCATGCGCCTTGCTCCTGGGCCAGTCAGCAAGTTAAGCCTTAGCAAAACTAGAGTGACAGGCAAGAAGCCTGTCTTACTAAGAGCGACAGACAGCCAATGTTTGTCCTGCCGGCTTAACTCTTCGGCAACGCGCACTCGGTCCTGAATCTCTCCGCGATCAATGGCGCGCGTCTGACGGTCCGAGTTAACAGTTGAAAAAAGGAGCGTAGCTATGCGTTCTACCCGGCGTACTTCATGGCATTGCGGGCGACTCGTCTGTGCCACGATTCTTCTTCTCTTCCTGACATTCTTTACCACAACAATTGTTGCGCGCGCCGCAGATGACGACGGTGATGAATACGACGTCAAGGCGCGAGTCGCGCGCATTAGTTTGATTACGGGTGAGGTAAATCTCAAGCGCAATGGGAACACCGACTGGGAGCGCGCGCGGCTTAACTCGCCGCTAGTCGAGGGCGATACGATATCGACAGGCGCAACTGACTCGCAGGCGCGGGTTGAGATTCAGATCGATGCGCGCAACTTTGTGCGCCTGGGGGAAAACTCCGTTTTGAAAATCGTTACTTTGCGCGATGAGGGCGTGGCGCTCAGCGTAGTGGAGGGCACGGCATCTGTGCGCCTGGCAAAGTTTGATCGCGATCATGAGTACTTCGAAGTTGATGCACCGAAGAGCACGCTCGCCGCAGAAAAGAAAGGCCTCTATCGCATCGACGTTTCGCGCGAGGGGCGGGTGCGCCTGAGCGCCCGCGACGGTGGACGAGCGCGTATTTATTCCGAAACCTCCGGCTTTGCGTTACGCGACGGGCGCACCGCCGAACTCATCTACGAAGGCGCGGATGCGGGTGACTGGGAATTCATTGCGGCCAACATGTCTGATTCCTGGGACAACTGGGTTAGCGAACGCGAGCGTTACCTGGCTCAGCGTCTTCGTTATGACGTTCAGTATTACGACAGCTATGTTTGGGGCGCCGAAGATCTCGACGCCTATGGCGACTGGGCCTACATGAATGATTACGGCTGGATCTGGCGGCCGCATGCCACCGTAATCAACATCTACAACAACTGGGCGCCCTATCGTTACGGGAGTTGGGTCTGGGTTTCACCTTATGGCTGGACCTGGGTCGGAAATGAGCCATGGGGTTGGGCCCCCTATCACTATGGTCGGTGGGTCTACTACAACAACTACTGGGCATGGTGTCCGCGAAGCAGGTATTACCGGCACCGCAGCTGGTGGCGACCCGCGCTGGTGGCGTTCCACATTTCGTTTGGCAATAACATTTGCTGGTATCCGCTCCACTATCATCAACGCGACCCACGTTCGCGTCACTACCAGCCGCCGGACCGCTTGCGGCCGTTGCGTGCGGACGAGATCGCTCGACTGCAGCGAGTTAATCCAGCTTTTTACCGGGCGGTAACAGCTTTGCCGGCGAAGGATTTTGGCGCGGACGGCGCCAGGGCGCGACCCGCTGATGACCGGCTCGCGCGACGAGCGATCAATGCGGAACCGCTGCGCACTGATCTGCCGATCCGGCCCGCTCATGCGCTGGTTGATCGCGGGATCCCAGGCGACCCAACCGAACGCGTTATCGTGGCACGTCCCGCCCGAGTTGCTCCTCCCAGAGGACTGAGCGATAGACCAACGGGCGCGGCCACCAGAAGCCCGGGGGTTGAACTCGATAGCGAACTACGTCGCACCCGAATCCTGAATGGACGCGAGGCGCGTCCGGATTTTCCAGTCTCCACTGCCGGCGCCGGCGGAACAGTTGACGTGCGTCCCACGGGCGCAGTGGCGCGGCCCGCACGCCCGGCGCGGGCAATCGATCCTGGAGTTGATCCTCGAACCGATGGCGGTCGGGATTCAAATCGTGTCCCCGAATCCGGTGAGCGCCCGGCGCTGCCCGAGCGAGTACGTCCGAGAGAGGATGTTCCTGCGGGACCGGAATCAAATGAACGGGAGCGGGTGCCCGTACGAACGCCCGTGAGACCACCCTCAAGTGAAGAGGGTTCGCCGAATGATCGTTCGGCCAGACCCGAGCGACAGGATAGGCCAACACGGGAGCGCAACGATCGACTGGACCAACCAACCCGACCCGAGTCACGCGAAGCTCCCGCGAGAGTGGAGAGGCCCGAGCGCCAGGATCGGCCGCCTACAACAGAAGCCCCGCCACGCTCCGAACAACCGCCACGCAACGATCCGCCGCCGCGTTACGATCCGCCGCCGCGTTACGATCCGCCGCCGCGTTACGATCCGCCGCCGCGCAACGATCCAGCGCCACGCAACGATCCGCCGCCACGCAACGATCCGCCACCGCGTTACGATCCGCCGCCACGCAACGATCCGCCGCCGCGCAACGATCCACCGGCGGAGCGTTCTGAATCCAGGGAGGATCGAGCTCCGGCCAAGGTAAAAGACCCGCGGTAGTGAAAACCTGGCTTGATCCAGCCCTGTTAACTCTCCGCAAGCGCAGTGGGGGAAAGGAAGTATTTAATTTGCGAAGTTTTCTCTGCCTTGGTGCACTCTCAGCGGAAGCGAGATGCAGCGCCGCGCAAATACGGAACCAGGAGCGGGTAGCGACCGGGTCCAGTAACAATAAGCTCTTTTGTAATGGTCACGGACCAGGTCGCTACTCTCCCCGTTCCGTATTTGTCGACCCACGATGCCAGACTTTTTGCTTACGCCGCTTTGGCAGTC
>DASXQM010000253.1:0-57246 GCA_036507195.1 Pyrinomonadaceae bacterium
TAACCACGAGAACAATGGTTACTGGGCGGAGGTGCAGGTGGGTTCAACCAAAGCGCGAGGCGACATGCAGTTTGGCTACACGTTCCTTCGCGTTGAGAAGGACGCAGTGCTAACGCCGTTTAATTTTTCTGACATTACCCAGCAGTCTGATATGCGCGGACACCGGCTTCAGTTTTCTTATGCTGCCGACCCGCGCGTGACTTTTACGATTACCGGCATTCGCACCGAACGTCCGCACGGTTTGCTGGGACCGTTTAGCACTACGCCGCCCGGGTCGTTGAATCGTCCCACAACGCGCGTTCAATTCGACACGGTGATCAAGTTCTAGGCTTCCGGCGAACGCGCCACGCGCGACAAGCTCTGCGATGCCCTCAGACGCCAGTAGTGGGGATTTATTTGGATAAGTGTTTTTGAGTGCTTGCCCTTAGCACGATGGGCGGTCCCATGAAGTCATCTATGAAGCGTCGATGGGTGTCGACGCTTCATAGATGACCTCATTGGGCCGCGCCTGTCGCAATTCCCTGGGTAAAACTGCATCAGCACGGATCTCTGCGGAGCGGTGCATCCGTAAGCTTCATTTAATCTTCCGGCCATTTACGCGTAACACGGTAGCGCTACAGTTGGGGCGAAGAATATTTGGGGGTAGAAGAAATGGTTGAACCAAGACCCAGGAGAAATCCCGGATTCAAGGTGGTCTGCATCTCGTGTGGAGTGAAGATTCGGGAAAACGCGAGCGATGATTCGTATGGGATGTGTCTGAAGTGTTTCTACACGATGTTGGCAGTAAGGCTACGGACTCAAAAGCGCGTTGCGGCTGGTGAGTTTGTAAGCGACCGCTGACGCGGCGTTTGCACCATCAAGCTTCAGCGAGTTCTTTCGGCTTCACAATCCAGTCGAGGCTGCCCTTCTCTTCCAGGACTTTGCTCCAACTGGCAGCCTTAAAGTCGATCTTAGCGAGTGTGCACGTTGCCATGTGCTCGGTGCTGCCTGTCAATAACTGCAGCAGTTCTTCCATTCCCGGGTTGTGACCAACCAGAAGAACCGTGCTGCGATCATCCTCGACTTGCGATATCACTTCCAATAGTCGCAGCGGGCCTGCTTCGTAGATTCGTTGATCATAACGCACCTCTAAAGGCAGCGCAGCAGACTCGAGAACCAGTTCCGTCGTCTCCCGTGCTCGCACCGCTGGTGAACTCAAAGCCAGATCTAATCCTAACTTTTGTTCTCGAATGAATGTCCCAACCGCCAGCGCCTCTTTTCTTCCCCGATCATTTAAGGCGCGATCGAAGTCCGGCAAGCCTGCTGCGGAGCTATTAGACTTGGCATGTCTTAAGAGAAAGAGTGTCTTCATGATGGTAGTCTCGGAGCGTCGCAGTTCGCTCTAGCCTAGTCATAACAGACAGGGGCTAAAGAAAAAAGCCCCGGCGTAGTCGGTGCCCCGGGGCTTTAATCGTGTCAGGAGCAAACAGCAATAGCGGAAACCGCCTCGGGTCGTGAGTTAGCGCGAGGCTGAGAGCGCGAATGGCCCTATCTGGTCATCAAGTCACTCACAGTGAGCGGCAACGGTTCAGCCCTGGCTGAATTTAGTCTTGAACGGCAGAGCGCTAGATTATAAACAGCGTCTTCATACTTACTGCTTGATTGTTCAAGCGCAATCTCAAACTCACGTTCAGCATCACTGAAGTGTCCGAGCAAGGCTAACGCCACTCCAAGGTTATTGTGGCTTGCCGGAAAATGATCTTTCGATCGCTTGATGGCTTCCCTGAACAGGGATGAGGCCTTCTCGTAATTGCCCATCTGAAAAGCCACCAAGCCTAACCGGAAATAAGCTTCCAGATAAGTTCCGTTTGAAATGTCGATAGCTTGCTGATAGGCCTTTCCTGCCTCTGCCCATCGTTTTAAGTCCTCAAGAACGACACCAAGCGCGTAAAGAGCTTTGGGATACCGCCCCGGGCGCGCTTCGATGGCGGCGCTAAATTCGGCCATAGCCTCGTCGGATCGGAATAACTCGTAATTACAAACGCCGATGTTGTAACGCGCCGTCGCATAAAGGTCGCCAGACGTTTTCTGAACGCGCCGGTATTCTTTGATCGCCTCTTCATACTGCTCGCTTGCGACTTTTGAATTGCCTCGCCTAATTGCTTCTCGCGCGTCGTCATTTGCCAGGGAGACCGTACCCGTAGACAGGAAACAGATCATCAGTAGCGCAAACAGACTCATTCTTTTCAGCATTACTCTTGTCCCTTCACCTAAACAATCTCTGACAACGAGGTGAGCTTAGGAGAAACGCTATGATCCGGTCTCTCCTGTTATTGCTGAAAGTTGACTGATCTTGCTGAATAGTTGAGAAGCCGGCGAAGACAAAAGGCCGGGGTCCCCGCGCGGGCAGCCCCCGTGGGGTGGTAGGGCACGATCAATACTGGAATGCTTTTCGGTAGGCCTTGGGGGTCAATCCGGTGCGTTTATGAAATAACCGCGTGAAGTGACTCTGATTATTGAAACCGGCGCGCAGTCCAACCTCTACTATCGGAAGTTCGCTCTTAGTTAACGATGCTTTCGCGCGCTCGATCCTGACCTTGATGAGATACTGGTGCGGCGCCAGCCCAGTAGCCCTCTTAAACTCGCGAGCAAAGTGGAAAGGACTAATGCCTGCTGCGCCAGCCATTTCTGCAAGGGCAAGGTCACGCTCATAATTCTCCTCGATAAAGTCGGTCACTTTTCGAAGTTTATACCCGGTCAGACCGCCGTTGATTAATCTGGGGTCGGGATGCGGCTCGGAGTAGTGCCTGAGCAGATGGATTGCGAGAATGTTCGCGAGTGATTCAGTGTAGAGACGACCGCTCAAGCCCTCTGAGCGAAGTTCGGTTAGGAGAGCCAGTCCTACGTTGCTTAGCAGCAGGTCGCTTGGCGTCCATCTCTCTACGATTTCAGCCCGGCGGGTAAGATTTTCTGCGGCGGCGGCACTAGACACCAAAGCGGGATCCAGGAGGAGAGAGATGAATTCAGATTCACCGTCAACCCGGCCCTGAAAAGCGTGACCTGACGGAATGACGCAGACGCTATAGGGCACCGCACTCTTGCGCATATGCAGGCCGTTTGCTGTACGCAACTCACCCTGGCAATTACCGAGTGAAATAATGATCAGGTGTTCGTTGTGCCGGTGCTCAGGAATCAGCCCCTGGCCCAATCGATAGTGAGCGAGTCGCAGGCCTCGCCATGCGGCTGTCTTTTTGAAAACGACCGGCAAGTGTTGAACGCTGTCGTGTACCTGTTTAGGCATAAGTCCTATGCCGCGGCTCGGCGCTTACCACGTCTTGTAAGAGCTAGAGTAGGAGCGCTCTTAGTCGAAAGTGAACGAAGGCGTTGAAGAATTGCCTCGCGTGCCCTGGCGAACGCGTCAGGATCACCGTATAGCTGAAAGGACCAGTTAGCTCCCATCTCGAGAGCATTTATCTCAAACGCGAGTTGCGCCGGGGCGATCTTGTTCTGGAGTTGACCCGCCGCTTGTGACTCTCTTATGGAGCGCTCGAGCCCACCGAGCCATTCCTTCATGATTTCCGCTATCCGATCCCGAATCACGCCGGGCCGGCTATCGAATTCCGCCGCCGCTGCGGCAAAGAAACAGCCCCCCTCGAAAACCTCTCTCTGTACATAGTCGAGCCAGATATCGCAAAGCTTCCAGAGACGGGAAAGACCCTGCTCGGCTTTAAGTGCGGGATGGACCACCTCCCGAATAAAGATAGAACGCGCCGCTGCTATGGTCGCAAGTTGTAGTTCTTCTTTGGACCCGAAGTGGGCGAAGAGTCCGCTCTTGCTCATTGCCAGTTTTGCGGCCAGCCGTCCAATCGTGAGCCCTTCCAAACCTGCGGCAGAGGCGACGTGAACGGCCACCTCCAGAATCGCCTGGCGAGTGCGTTCGCCCTGCGCCGTGCGTCCGGTTAGCAGAGCCGTTTGGACTTTTTTCTTCCGCACCTTCTCCTCCAGCAACTTGCTCCCAGTTTGTCTGTCGGGCTTTATAGCACGAACGTTCGTTTTACGCAATAGCACCTAAATATTAGAACCGAGGAGCGGTAGCGACCGGGTCGGTTCCGGGAGCTCAGCATCGTGGGTCGACGAATACGGAACCGGGAGCAGTAGCGACCGGGTCCGTGACCATTACAAATGAGCTTATTGTTACTGGACCCGGTCGCTACCGCTCCCGGTTCTGATTATCCAGTTGGGTGTCTCATTAATTGTGGTCACCAAGGTGGTGAGTGGCGTTCCCTTTTAAGATTCGAGGACAGCGTTAATGAATCGTCAAAGGAAAAAAGCCCCGGAGGAGTCGGTGCCCCGGGGCTTTAGTCGTTTCAGGAGCAAACAGCAACAGGCGAATTACCAATGACCGTTGCGGTCTGTGTTGAGGGTGGGAATATTCACTACCGGACGTGATCTCTTCTCCATCCCCTTCGCCGCGCTGTCAACCCCCGTGATTAACAGCCCGGTGACTTTAGAGAATCAATCCACGAATGCCTTCGTGTCGCTTGCGCGAACGCCTGGTGGTTCGTATCTGTTGGAGATTATTGGCCCAGCGGTGCTAACTCGCGGTTACCGGCAAGTTAAATGTTAGTTAAGTAAATGACTCCGCCTGAAGCAATGGCTTATACTCCACGTCGCACGAAATGAAATTGCCTAACGAAAATCACCTGAAGGATCTCCAGAAAAATCTTATAGCGAAGAAACTCGCGGCTGAATTTGCAGGGACTTTCGTCCTTGTGTTCGCAGGCACCGGTGCAATCATCATTAACGATCTCACCGGCGGCAGAATCACGCATCTGGGCGTGGCAACAACGTTCGGCTTAATTGTGCTGATTCTGATCTATACGCTCGGCGATATTTCGGGCGCTCATTTGAATCCCGCGGTCACATTCGGCTTCTACTTAGCGCGACAGTTTAAGGGAAGGAATGTCTTGCCTTACATCTCGAGCCAGTTTATGGGAGCGACAGCAGCGAGCCTGTGCCTCAAACTGATCTTCACTCAACATCAGACGCTCGGCGCTACGCAGCCTTCTGGTTCTGTAATGCAGTCGTTCATCACGGAGATCATCCTGTCGTGGATTCTGATGTTCGTGGTCCTGAGCGTCTCGACGAGAGCGAAGGAGGAAGGGGTGCCTGCCGGCATTGCCGTGGGTTCAACCATCGCGCTGGCAGCACTCTTTGCGGGTCCGATATCCGGCGCTTCAATGAATCCGGCCCGCTCGTTGGGCCCTGCACTCATATCCGCGCATCTCGAAAATGTTCGGATCTACCTGTCAGCGCCCTTAATTGGCGCCGCTCTGGCGGTCCCTCTCTGTCGTGTTGTAAAAGCCGACGGTTGCTGCACAACGGTGCGAAGCGCGAACATTTGTGAGTGAAATGATTCTCCTGGTTGCTGGCGGCGCTGGAACTCAAATCCCAAGCTAATGAAACTTATCTTTCTTCATGGCCCACCGGCGGTTGGCAAGTTAACTGTCGCTCGGGAGCTGGCGAGGCTTACAGGTTTCCGTTTGTTTCACAATCATCTGACGGTGGATTTGGTCAGTTCGCTTTTTTCTTTCGGCACTGAACCTTTCATTCTGCTGCGGGAACAGATTTGGCTCGCGGCATTTCATGAGGCGGCCCGCCAGAAAGTTTCCCTCATCTTTACGTTCAATCCGGAACGCACAGTTCGCGAATGTTTTATTCAAGCCGCGATTGAGACGGTGGAATCCGCCGGCGGGAAGGTTATCTTCGTCGAATTGACTTGCGCCGAGGGGGAACTGGAGCGCCGCATGGAGGATGCCTCACGTAAGGAGTTTGGTAAGTTGGCTTCAGTCGAGCAGTATCGATCATTGAAGGACTCCGGCGCTTTCCACTTTCCCAATCTTCCAAACGGAATATCCCTGGATACTACCAATCAATTGCCTGCCGAAAGCGCACGGTTGATCACTGAATATGTTGCTTCGATGCGACGACGTTCGGTCCCATGAGGTCACTACCACCACGCGGGTAGCGGGTGGTGGTACTGATGACCTCATGGGACCGCAACTCTCGTAATTGGCAGTTGTCGTTCGTTTCAGAACGTAAACTTCACCGCTAACTGCAACTGCCTCGGATCGCCCACGCCCTGCCGCAGAAAGCCGCTGAAGTCGAACAGCGGCGATCCGATGGTCGGATCGATATTGTTGGCGGTGTTGAATGTATTGAACATCTCGACCATGGGAATCAGCGCGTACCGTTCGCCGAAGCGGAACGGTCGCTGCAAGCGCCAATCGAGCGAGAAATACTCGTTGTTCTTTCGCGCCTCGTTTCGCGGGAAGCAGCGGGTGGCGCATCCCGGCGATTTCGGCTGCGCCGTGCGCGCCTGGACGCGCGAGCTAACGTCGAAGCCCGCTGGAATTTGAGCGCTGAGAATGAAGTTGAAGCGGTGGCGTATATCCCGGTCTGCAAGCGCGTAATCCTTTTGCAGATCAAAGAAATCAAACGCGCGGTCAGTAAATGGATCCCGCTCGTTGGAGTCGTCATCCTGGTCCTTCGCGAATGTGTAGTTCCACTCAAGCTGGTAGCTTTGACTGAAACGCTTGCGCATTCCGACGGTGAAGCCGCGGTAGAGAGATTTGCCAACAGCACTCGCGACCATCGTCTCGCCCAGGTAGTCATCGAAGAATCCGGTCCTGGCGTAGTCGAGGAACCGCGTCAGGTGAACACCTTTCGCGTGGGTGAAGTCGAGATAAAGCGAAAGGTTCTGGACCAACTCCTGCTCGAAGCCGACGTTCGTCGTATATATGCGCGGGTTCGCGTAATCGCGACTGAAGACGCGTACACCCGAAAAGCACGGGAAGGGGTTATTGAAGGGCCCGGGCGCGCTGAACCCATTGATAGTTGAGCATGAACCTGCAGTCGGTGTAACCAGTCCCGGCCAGGCTGGATGGACGGTCGGGTTCGCAAAGAGGCCCCCCGCGATTGTCTGCTGCTGAACACCGTTAGTCGTAATCGAACCAACCTGAGTCAGCATGTTCTGACGCGCGTAGTAGATGCCATAGCTTCCGCGCAACACAGATTTGCCTTTGCCCCCGATGTCCCAGGCAAAGCCCACCCGAGGCTGAAACTCCTTCGTCTGGTTATGCAGTGTACCGTCTGAAGGAAACCGTGGATCACTGAGAAAAATCCCGTAGGCCGTCTGGGCTGGGGGCACTACTGGATCGGGGAAGATCTGCGCTTCCCAGCGCAGGCCGTAACTTAGCGTGAAGTTTGGCCGGACCTGCCACTTGTCCTGCGCGAAGAGCGCGTAGTCTTCATTTTTGATATTGGAGGCTCCGGCGGCGTCGGTTGCAGGTCCCGAGGGGCCGGCGCCCTGTAGGTAAAGCAACAGGTGAAAAAAGTTGTCATCCGGTCCAAAGCCAGAGCCCGGCAGACCGGGCGTCGCATAACGGAGAAAGCCGCTCACGCTGTCGAAAATATAACGGCCCTCAAAGAACCCGCGAAAGACCTGCGAATTGACGCTGTGCATCCAGTCGCCACCCAGCTTAATAGTGTGGGCGCCGGAGACGATTGATACGTTGTCCTTAATCTGCGTGCGCCAGAACGTTTCGTCGACGTTGGGGGCCAGGAAAAACGGATGGCCAAAGCGAAACGTCGGGTCGGTGGCGACGGTAAACCCGCCCATTGCCGTGTCCGCGGGAATGTTTGAAGTTACAGCCGAGCGGGGTCTCTCTTCACGCGAGTAGGTGAAGTGAAACTCATTCAGCTTGCTCGGCGAAAGTGTCGAGAAGAAGTTTGCGTTGAAGGCGTTGATCTTCGAAGGCCCCTCGATGCCGTTCGCTGAGTTACCATAGGTAGGCACATCAAAAGTTTGATTAGTGTTCTTCGAGTGGTCAAAGTTGTACGAAAGGGCAAGCTTGTTCGAGCCGTTGAGATTCCAATCAATCTTGCCGAGCAGGGCATAGTTTTGAATGGGACGCTTGACCGGCAACCCTTCCTCCTGGCTTCGAGTCGTTCTCATGAAATTGAGTAAGGCGAGCCTTTGACAATCGGTGTTCGCGTTAATCGCCGCCTCATGGAGCGGATTGGTGATCACCGGAGTTGTGAAGGGACAGGGAGTTGCCCCAATCTGCTCACTCAAGTTGGCTCGAGTTAAAGTCTCGCGGATACCTTCAAACGCAAAGTAAAAAAAGGCCTTGTCCCTACTCAATGGCCCTCCGGCCGTACCGCCAAACTGCTCGCGGTGGAAATCCGTCAGAGGTTTCCCATCAGATGAGTTTGCGGTCAACGCTTCGAGACGCTGGTAGTGAAACAGACTGCCATGGAATTCGTTTGTTCCGGACTTGGTAATCACATTGATCACACCGCCCGCAGTGCGTCCAAACTCGGCGGTCGCTCCTGTGGCAACCACCTGAAACTCCTTCACTGCCTCCAGCGTGATGTCGATAGCCGCGCGCTGGCCACCCGCCTGTTCGCCGAAGAAGCCATTGTTATAGTCACCGCCATCAAGGCTGACGTTGTTGAAAACTCCACGCTGGCCGGCAAAGCTGATCTCGTCGCCATCCGGTCCCTGTACGATGCCGACTCCCGGTGTCAGAGTTAACAGGTCCTCAAACTTCCGGCCCAGAATTGGGGTCGTGTTCACCGTGTTCTCATCCAGGGTTGTGCTCGATTCCGTCTTGACGATGTCGATGGTCGGATTTGCAGTGATCGTGACCGTCTCTTGCACTGAGGAAACCTTCATCGAGAGCGGGAGATTCAACGCCTGACCCACTGTGAGGTCGGCCTTCTCGACCACCAGGGTCGCGAAGCCCGTCTTTGAAACAGTCAGCGTGTATCTTCCAGGGGGTAGTTGCAACGCAACAAATCGTCCGTCGTCGTCTGACGTGGCGGTTCTTACAAAGTTCGTGTCGACGTTCTTGACCTCAATATTGGCGCCGGGAAGCGCTGCCCCGTTGGCATCCACTACAGTGCCCTGAATAACACCAGTGGTGATTTGCGTTTGTGCTACCGCCGAGGCCGCAAACAAAAGTGTGACAAGCAGACAAAGACTCAATCCTTTAACCCACACGGCAAAGGGGGAAAGCAAGGCGTTGCGCATGATTTTCTCCTGTAGCTTTATGATTCTAAGTCGAGATTCAGATACTTGTTTAAGAACTCTTGTGGCGATCTACTGCGAGGGCGGCCCATCTTAGTTAACGTATCTCAGACGTGTCAATCATTTAGTTTCGATTACGCAGACTGATCATCCCGCAGACTACGACATTATTGCCGGCAGAGCCTACATTTTCTCGGATCCGACGTAAGCTTCAGCGTCCGCCAGCGTCTCTTCCAAGCGGCTCACGTATCGTCCCACATGCAGGCCATCCATCAACGCATGGTGTACCTCTACGGAAAAAGGCAACAGCGTGCGTTGATTCTCCTTGACGAATTTGCCGAATGCAATCTTCGGTATCGAATCCTCACGTCCCCAATTCCGCGCGTGTGAAAAACTTGTAAACGACAGCCAGGGCAACGTCGTAAAGTGAATGCGGTCGTCACTTGGGTTCGGCCTGAAAGCGCCGTCACCCAACAACACCTCCTTCACCGCGCGTTCCGCCTGCTCGATAAACTCCTCGAAGTTTGCTTCGTATTGAAAATATGCGAGGGTGAAGTTCTCATTCGGCAACAGCACTGTCGTGCCGCCGTGAATGACGTCGTGAACAATAACTTTGCCTTCTCTGAGGCGATAGCGGAATGGCTCGATCTCGTTTGCCGCGCGCAGGGCAAAGTAGTGATAGGCTAAGGACACGCTAATGTTGGGTCGATCGCGAAGCAGCCTCAGAAGATTTGTAATATCGAGTCGTGTACAGATATTGAAGTAAGGCTTGTCAAAGCCGCTGAAGAACTCAAACACCTCCCGACGAGCCCAGTTTTCTACATCAAGATACTTTGCCATGAGTGGATTGTAAGGGTTGCGAAGGCGCGGGCGAAACCTTGTGGCACCGCGTGCGCCCTGAGTCCTGAGTCTTGAGTCTTGGGTCTTTGGTCTTTGACTCCCTATCAAAATAGACTTCAAATAGTCCGAACGAAACAAAGGCCCAAGACCAAAGACTAAAGACTCAGGACTCAAGACTCAGGACCGAAGGCCGAAAACAAGGAAGCAACGACAAGCTAAAGGTGATCGGACTTCAATTGCTGACAAATCCGTTGATTTCTAGTAAATATCTTATAGTCTCCATGCCATCGTCAACGTATCCCAACTTTCGTTTAAGGAGCTTCTCCATGCGCTATTTCAACCTGCGCCCTCTGATTGTCCTCATCGCTGCGGTGGCCTTCGGTTTTGCGGCTTTCGCGCAGCAGAACGCGACTCGTGGCTTCGATCCGGCCAACATGTGCACGACGACTTGCAAAGCCTGCGAAGATTTCTACCAGTACGCTAATGGCGGCTGGATTGCCAAAAACGAAATCCCGCCGGCGTTTTCGTCGTGGGGCATTACCAGCCCTTTGCGTGAAAAGAACATTGCCACGCTGCACGAGATTCTGGAAGCCGCCGCAAAGAACCGAGCGGCTGCAAAGGGAAGCAACGAACAGAAGATCGGAGACTTCTATGCCAGTTGCATGGACGAAGCGAAAATCGAAGCGGCGGGTGCTAAACCGCTCACACCGGAACTCGCCGCCATCAATAATCTGAAGAGCTCGCGCGACCTGCCCGCAATGCTTGCCCACCTGCACAGTATCGGCGTTCCCGCCATCTTTGGTTTCGGCGCCGGACAGGACTTCAAGAAGAGCGACAGTGTCATCGCTATTACCGGCCAGGGTGGCCTCGGCCTTCCCGACCGCGACTTTTATCTCAAGGACGACGAGAAGTCGAAGCGCACACGCGACGCCTATGTTAGCCACATGACTAACATGTTCAAGCTGCTCGGCGACGACGCCGACAAGGCTGGGGCTGAAGCGCAGACGGTAATGAAGATTGAGACGCAGCTCGCGCAGGTTTCTCTGGATCGCGTCTCGCGTCGCGATGCCTCGAAGCAGTATCACAAGATGTCGCCCGACGACTTGAAGAACGTGATGGCTAACTTCGACTGGCCGACTTATATCAAGAAGACCGGCGCGCCGAAGTTTACTGAAATCAACGTGGCCCATCCGGATTTCTTCAAGGGAGTCGATCAGATGCTTACAAGTGTCCCGGTCGATGATTGGAAAACCTACCTGCGCTGGCATCTCGTTCACGATGCGGCAGACGCTCTCTCGACAGCCTTCGTCAACGAAAACTTCAATTTCTACAGCAAGACTTTGAACGGCACGAAGGAGATTCAGCCGCGCTGGCGTCGCTGTGTCATCGCCACTGATCAGAGTCTCGGCGAGGCGCTCGGCGAAGTTTATGTGAAGAAAGCTTTCCCGCCGGAAGCCAAGGCGCGCATGAAGGAGTTGGTCAATAACCTGATCGTAGCCTTGCGCGAAGACATCCCGACACTCGACTGGATGAGCGAGCCTACTCGCCAGGCCGCCATCGCAAAGTTGAACGCCTTCGCCGTCAAGATCGGGTATCCGGATAAATGGCGCGACTATTCGTCGCTAAAGATCGAGCGCGCCTCATTCATCGACAACCTGCTGCGTTCCAGTCAGTTTGCGCGGAGACGGAATCTCGCGAAGATGGGACAACCTGTCGACCGCACCGAGTGGGGGATGACACCTCCGACTGTCAACGCCTACAACAACTCTTTGATGAACGAAATAGTTTTCCCGGCGGGGATTCTGCAACCGCCCTACTTTGATCTGAGCGCCGACGACGCTCTTAACTATGGAGCAATCGGGGCCGTTATCGGCCACGAGATGTCACACGGCTTCGATGATCAGGGTCGGAAGTTTGACCTGCACGGCAATCTCACAGATTGGTGGACGGAGGCGGATGCGAAAAACTACACGGACCGCGCCACCTGCGTCGAGAAGCAGTTCTCCAGCTTCCGCGTTGAAGAAGTGAGCTTGAATCAAAACGGTAAGTTGGTCCTGGGAGAATCCATCGGCGACCTCGGCGGCTTGAAGATCTCGTGGCTGGCTTTCCAGAAGTCCATGCAGGGCAAGCCGCGTCCGGCCGACATTGACGGCTTCACACCCGAACAGCGTTTCTTCCTGGGATGGGCGCAGGTGTGGGGCAGGAAGCAAACGCTTGAAGCGATGCGGCAGCAGATTCTTACGGACCCGCATCCGCTGGCACAATTCCGCGTCAATGGCCCACTGTCAAACATGCCGCAATTTGCCGAAGCCTTCAACTGCAAACCAGGCGACGCGATGGTCCGGCCCCCGGATCAGCGTTGTCAGGTTTGGTAAAACTATTAGCCGCGGATTAACGCGGATTGTGCGAGTGTCAGTACCACCAGCGGTAGCCGGTGGGTGCGACGAACATTACCTGCCCGCTACCGCAGGCGGTACTGACAAATCTGATCCGCGTCTATCCCACGTAAATCTGCGGCCAAATAACTTAGCCCACAAAGAAGCCCAGAACGAATTGAACCAACCCGGCGCCGAGGATCACCCAGATAGCATTTGTTCGGAAGCGTACAAGGACCGCGCCGGCGATGAGTGCAATCAACATGCCTGCCCAACTATGAATACCGGCGCGTCCGATGCTGATGCCGGCCGCAACCAGCAGACCCACCACCGCGGGTGTAACTCCCTTCAAAAACGATTGCACGATCTCATTAGTATGAAAGCGGGCGAGTGATGAGCCCGCCACTACCGTCATCAGGAAAGACGGAAGGAAGATACTGATAGTCGCGACGAGGGCGCCGAGCGTTCCCGCGACGCGATAGCCAATGAACGTTGCAGTGATCAGGACGGGACCAGGGGTAACCTGGCCGAGGGCGGTAGCATCAACGAATTCCTGGTGAGTTAGCCAATGATGACTATCAACTACTTCCGCTTCGATAAGCGGAATCATCACAAAGCCTCCCCCAAAGGTTATGGATCCGATGCGCAGGAAGATGGTTGAGAGTGTCAGAAGCAACGCGACCTTGGCCAAGATTGGCATTGACACGCCGAATAGGACTGCAGATCTAGGGTTCTTGGTTGGCGGCTGCGGCGCGTCGTGATCGTTTATCGGCTCATCTGCGGGAGTGCTCGCTTCAGATTTGGTTTTGGCCGCAGCCAGTTCAGCTGCGCGGCGCACTCGTTCCTCCGCCATCGCGCGCGTTAGATAACCACCAACGAAATGAGTCTTCCGCATACGACGTCGGCGTCGCTGTAACGTTACGCGGGCTGCAATGCGTTTGCGACGCGATGCGACGCCCTGAAGCTGTCCCAGTTTACGCAGTTGCTTCTCGGCAAACGAGTCGATAAAGATGCCGACCAAACCCGCCGCCAACACCACCTCGATCACAGTCGCGCTAAAGAATGACACGACGATGCAGGCGAAGACGGCAAGAAACCATTGCCACGGCTTGCTCAACGTGCCGCGACCCATGCGCCAAGCCGTAACAACTATCAGCGCTACCACCGCTGCGTTTAGCCCATTAAAGAGACGGTCAGTATCCGGCAGGTGACGCAGATGCCGGTAGAGAATCGCCAGCACAATCATCATCAGCATCGACGGCAGAATGAAGCCCGCGATCGATGCGCCGGCGCCACGCCAACCGCGCAATCTGAGTCCCACATAAGTGGCAACATTCCCGGCGGCCGTGCCGGGCAACGTCTGCGCGAGAGCAAAGCCGGACGCGAAGTCACTTTCCGTGAGCCAGCGCCGCTGCTGCACCGTGAGGGTTCTGATTTGGGAGATGACAGCCAGACCGCCGCCGAACCCGACCGTACCAATCTTCAAAAATGAAAGAAAGAGACCACCGAGGGTAGGAGTGTTGGCAATGCGCTCAATTTCCCGGCGGGTCTCACGTACGCGCGTCCGCATCTTGCGTGCGCGGTTGCTTATTCGGCTCGCCCGCTTATCGACCTGTGTCACCACTTTATTGGTCGCCAGACTATCACACTGCCTTCGAAATACTGAGAGCTTGGAAAGTCGATCCTACTGCTAATCGAGCAGCACGCGCGTGTTCAACGCTTCGGCCCGCTCGATCGCCGCAAGCAAGCGAAGGAACTGTGAATAGTTCCGGCCGCGCGTAGTCAGACGCATGATTTCCGACTGACTTAGATCGTTGCGCAGCATGAGATCGAGAAAGTCGTAGTAGTCGGCTGTTGCTCCAAAGGGAAGCTCGCGGGTGTAAGTAGTTTGTT
This sequence comes from Pyrinomonadaceae bacterium, assembly GCA_036507195.1. Classification (GTDB taxonomy): domain Bacteria; phylum Acidobacteriota; class Blastocatellia; order Pyrinomonadales; family Pyrinomonadaceae; genus PSRF01. The sequence continues at coordinate 14,182 of DASXQM010000253.1, forward strand.
GATGATCGTCGGAACGAAACCCGGCGAGCAGGTCGAAAAGGTTATCGGTCGTTAGTCGCGCCCCTTCGCGTGACAAACGAATCGGCACGCGAAGCTCAAAGAAGCGCAATCCCTCCCGCGTGGTGACGCGCCGCAATTCCTTCGTTGCTTCGCCGTCAAAGGGCGACTCCGCATCGATGAGTATTCGGAGAAGGCGCGGTTGATCCTCGCTGTTGATGGTATCGAGTGCGAGTTGCACGCGGTCGGCGAGAAACTTTTCAAACTGCCCTTCTACGGGATAAGTAATTCGTCCGAGACATCCTACCGATTCACCTTCACCGGCGGCGTCACTGCTTTCGGGTAAACATGCAGGACAGCTTAAGCAGATTGTAGTCTCCGCCTGCATTAGTTCAATTTCCTCGCGTGCGTTTTCCACCCACTCGAGTTTTTCCTGCGAAGGCGCGCCCGAGTCGCCAGTGGTCAGACGCGCATGGAGATTGCTGAGCCGCCCCCACTCGCGCAGGTGCTTCTCCGAATAGCGAGCGCGGAGGACACAAGGATATTGAACGGCGAATTCGAGTGACACAGTTTGTCCCAAGCTGGAATGGGAAAATCTCGTCCTGGTCCGTTGACTCTAGACTGCTGATCAGAGGGCTTTCTGAGCAGCTCGAGGCAATTCTATGGGAACGAAATAATCTTGAGGGTAAAGATAATCTTCGCCGGAGTCATCTATTACCCGAAAATAGCCGTCGTTAGAGGATTCCTCAGGCAGAACTTGATATATCTTGCGAGGTTCCAAATCTTCGCAGTCTTCATTCCGGATACAGACGACAAATCGCGATTCTGTTTTCTGACGCTTCATTACTTCTAGTCCAAATAACGTTTGATCTTCATCTTCCTTTTCCCGACGCCCTGAGCTTCATACCAGTGCAATTCGACTCTCCGTATCCTACCATTGCCTAGCCGGACTGTAGCAATGCCCTTGAGTTTTCGCCTACGTACGCCTCCGTATTGTTCTCGCAAACGTGCCAGGTCGCGAATAGAATTCCGCATCGCAATTCTTTCGATCTCCAGTACATGTGCGTTCCCAAACCAAACCGTAGTTCAGACATAGATGAGCCCGCCCAATATTGGAGTGCATCAGCTCGCGCCTGTTAGAATGCGTAGATGCCACTAGTATTGCATCCCCCTGGCCCGCGCAGGATCATGCCGCTTTCCGGTTTGTTCGCTTACCGCAAGGGCCCTTTGCCATTCTTTCAAAACCTTGCCGCACAGTTTGGGGACATCTCATATTTCAGACTCGGCCCCCAGGAAGCCTTCTTCTTAAATCATCCCAACTACATCAAAGACGTTTTGGTCACCAACCACCAGAACTTCCATAAGGGTCTGGCCCTGCAGCGGGCTAAACGATTGCTGGGTGAGGGACTGCTGACGAGCGAAGGTGAATTTCACCGACGACAAAGACGGCTGGCGCAACCGGCTTTCCATCGAGCTCGGATTGCTTCTTACGCCAGTGTGATGACCGCCTACGCAGCGGAAACACGTGAACGCTGGCGTGATGGCGCTGTGCTCGATATGTCGGAAGAGATGATGCGCCTCACCCTGGGAATCGTCGGCAAAACACTTTTCGATGCAGATGTCGTCTCTGACGCCCAGCAAGTCGGCGAGGCAATGACCGTCGTAATGGATCTCTTCAACACCATCACTATTCCTTTTTTTGAGTTACTGCAGAAGCTTCCTCTGCCTCAGTTGCGCCGCTTCGATAATGCCAGGGCCAGGCTCGATGCGATCATCTATCGCTTGATCGAAGAGCGGCGGCGTAGTGGTATGGACCGTGGCGATCTGCTTTCGATGTTGCTGCTGGCACAGGATACGGAAGGCGATGGCGGCACGATGACCGATGAACAGTTGCGCGACGAAGTGATGACAATTTTTCTTGCCGGTCATGAGACGACGGCGAACGCATTGACCTGGACCTGGCTGCTGCTCTCGCAGAATCCGGACGCTGAGACAAAGATGCACGAAGAGATTGATCTCGCGCTGGAAGGGCGATTGCCAACCTTCGCAGACGTCACACAACTGAAATACACCGAGATGGTGCTGGCGGAATCGATGCGTCTCTATCCGCCGGCGTGGGCTATTGGCAGGCTGGCGACGAATGAATCCAGGATTGGCGGCTATGTTGTGCCCAAAAAATCGCTGGTGCTGATGAGTCAGTATGTGATGCACCGCGATCCGCGCTACTTCGCCGAGCCGCTGCGTTTTGATCCCGATCGTTGGACCGCGGAAGCGCGCGAGTCTCGACCACAGTTTTCCTATTTTCCGTTTGGCGGCGGACATCGCCGCTGCATCGGCGAAGGCTTCGCCTGGATGGAAGGGATTCTCCTGCTGGCGACTCTGGCCCAGCAGTGGCAAATGCGGCTGGTCTTGAATCATCCGATAGCGCTCAAGCCGGTGATCACGCTGAGACCAAAATATGGAATGCGGATGACGTTAACCAGGAGGCAGACGGGTTGACCAGGAGGCAGACGGGTTGACCAGGAGGCAGGCAGCAGGGGGCAGGAGGCACGCGACAGACGGCAGGAGAACGCATTTTCCATTTTCCATTTCTCATTTTTCATTTTCCATTTACTGAAGGATAGCGCTCGGCAATGACAAAATGACAGATTTTAAATGGAAAATGGAAAGTGCTCTGCTCCTGCCTTCTGCTTCTGCTGCCGTCTGCTCCTGCTGCCGACTGCTCCTGTCTTTATGGTAAGCTTGGCTCTTCCCAAAATGCCTCTTTCCAAGGCGCTCCTTTGTAAACCGGAATGTAAACCTGGAAACCGCAATGTGAGGTCGACACGATGCCAATCAGTCAGGATTTATTGGAGATACTAGCGTGCCCCGCCTGCAAGGCGAAAGTCGAACTGAAGCCCGACGGCAGCGCCTTGAAGTGTGTCGAATGCCGGCGCGTTTACCCAATACGCGATGACATTCCGGTGATGTTGGTTGACGAAGCGAAGATAGAGCCCGAAGGGGCAGACGAACAGGCCGAACAAAAAATCGAATAACCTCGATGAGTAGTCCCCTTGAATAGTCCCTTGATTAACCTACGCGAAATAGTTGAATCGTCTCCCCGCCTGCGAGACCTTCGGATGCCTAGTTTGCGCGGCGAGGATGTTCCCCAACCGCTCGCTCCCGCGAGATGGGACTGGGAAACAGTCGAACGGGTGCTCGTCGTGCGGCTCCGCTCAATCGGCGATACAGTTTTGTCCACTTCCTCTCTATTCGCGCTAAAAAGATTTCTGCCACACGCAACAGTGGACATTTTGTTGGAGGACTGGGTGGCGCCCGTGCTCGCCGGATTTCCGCACGTGGATAACGTCATCACACTCCAGCAGAAAAGCGCTTCCGCACGTGCGCGCGTTGCCCGCCGCCTGCGCGCCGATCATTACGATGTTGTCTACAACCTACATGGCGGAACGACGGCTACCCTTCTGGCACGCGCCACGGGCGCAAAGCATCGGGTCGGTTATGAGACGTATCAATACGCGCGACTGCATAACCACTTGTCACCTTCATCGTCATCGCTCTGGGGACAGGACAAGACGCATTCGGTCGAACAACAACTTGCATTGCTCGGATGGACCGGCGTGCCCGTTAGCGATCGGCCACCAACTCAACTCGCCGTGACTGAGCAAGCGGCCGCCACAATTGCGGGACGGCTTCAGGCTGCCGGGTTAACGGACACTTCGTTTGCTGTGCTTCATCCGGCGGCAGCGTTTGCCACCAAACAATGGGCGGCGGATAAGTTTGCCCGAGTGGTTGACGAGCTCGCAGGTCAGGGTCTTCCGGTTGTTGCCATAACGGCTCCGGATGAGACACAAATTATTGATGAGGTCAAGCGAAACTCTTCGGGGCTTGTCGCGGCTTTCACGGATTTGTCTTTGCCGGAGATAACGGCGCTGCTCGCGCGCGCACGCTTGTTCATTGGCAACGACAGTGGCATCGCACACATCGCGGCCGCCGTGGAAACTCCGGCAGTGGTAATTTTTGGCTCATCAAACATCGCCCACTGGCGGCCGTGGACCTCAGGTGTTGCTGGGGCTGCAGCCGAAGTCGTTTACGAGGAGATGGAATGCCAGCCATGCCATGGCTACTTTTGCGAAAAGTTTGACGAGCCGGAATGCATCAAGCGCGTTCCGGTTGAGCGCGTCCTGGCTGCGACCGAAAGAGTTCTAAGAGAAAGCTCTGGACGCTAGCGGCTCTGCCGCCTTCCGTGCGGTAAGGCTTGGCCAGGCTTGGCCTTACCGTAAGCTCTCTCGGAATGAGAGGCTGCGCCTCCGAACTCATGAGGCCTGGCCTCCGGAATAAAGGGATAAGCATTTCGGTAAGGCCAAGCCAGGCCAAGCCTAGCCTTACCGCAGGGAAGGCGGCTGAGCCGCAACGAGTTGAAGATTATTCAATAGTTCATCATGCCCCAACTAACACGACAACGCGCCGAGCAGTTGATTCAATCGATGCGCGATCGGAAGATCGTCGTGCTTGGCGACGTGATGCTCGACGAGTTTATCTGGGGCGATGTGACGCGCATTTCGCCGGAAGCACCCGTGCCGGTCGTGGACATCCGCCGCGAATCGGTGCACCTCGGTGGCGCGGCCAATGTGCTCGCGAACCTGGTTGCGCTGGGCGCGAAAGCGTGCGTTGTGGGCGTTGTCGGGGATGACCCTGCCGGTGACCGCTTGCGCACGAGCCTGAAAGAAGCAAGTCCACTTCAGACTGATGATTACCTGGTCGTTGACAAGAATCGCCCTTCAACGACAAAAACGCGCATCATTGCCCACAGCCAACTCGTTGTGCGCGCCGACCGCGAGCAGCGCAGTCCGGTCAACGGTCAAACAGAGAAACGCATTCTCGATTCTTTGAAACACGCTATTCAGGAGGCGGATGCATTTGTCGTTTCTGATTACGACAAAGGTGTGGTCACGCCCCGCATCCTAGACGAAATTCTGCCGCCTGCTTACGCGCGCGTGCCGGTGCTTATCGATCCCAAGATTCGAAACTTCTCCCACTATCGCCCTGCCTCTCTAATCACGCCGAATCATCACGAGGCGCTGCGAATGGCCAATCTTGAAGCAGACTCCGACGATGGCCTGCACCAGGCGGCGCGCTTGATCCGTGACAAACTCAGCTGCGATGCCGTTCTGATAACACGCGGCGATCGCGGGATAATGCTGCTGGAAGGCGATAGCGATCCCGTGTTTGTGGAAACGGCCGCGCGGGAGGTTTACGATGTCACGGGCGCCGGTGACACCGTTATCGCAACGCTGGCGGCGGCTCTGGCGGCGGGAGCGACGATGCTGGAAGCTGCGAACCTGGCCAACCACGCGGCCGGTATCGTGGTCGGCAAGGTCGGAACAGCAACGGCAAGTGCTAATGAATTGTTGGCAACATTCGAGTAACGCAAACTCTGAGTTTGCGAGCTGTGATGCAGTTTAGAGTGCAAGCTTTAGCTTGCATCTCGCGAAACAGCAGCCTCAAGGCTGAACTCTCAACTGCGACCCAGGCCACGCAAAGCAGCAGTTTGCGCTACAAAGAATCATGATCGGAAAGTTTCTAAAGAACTACAAGATTCTCGAAAAGCTCGGCGTTGGCGGGCAAGGCACAGTCTACAAAGCGACGGATGGAAAACTTGGCCGTACAGTGGTCGTCAAAGTCCTCCCGGCGGAGTTAACTGCAAGAGAAGCAAACCTCAGGCGCTTTGAACGTGAAGCGAGGCTCGCCTCCTCTCTCGATCACCCCAACATCTGCACTATCTTTGATCTCGACGAAGCTGAAGGCCACCACTTCATCGCCATGCAATACGTTGAAGGGCGCAATGTCCGTCAGCTCGTGAATGGTCATCCGCTCGATTTGAAGAGCACGCTGCTGATCGCCATCCAGGTTACTGACGCACTCGCCGCCGCCCACGGTCGGGGCATCATTCATCGCGACATCAAGTCGGGCAATGTGATGGTCACGCCTTCGGGACAAGTTAAGATTTTGGATTTCGGTTTGGCGAAGTTACTGGACGATACCGACGATAGTTCGAGGTCTACCATTCATCGCACTGACTTGACCGAGGTAGGCGTGCCCTATGGAACGGCAACTTACGCCGCGCCTGAGCAGGCCCGCGGCGATCGTGTCGATAAGCGAGCCGACATATTTTCTACGGGAGTGCTGCTTTACGAGATGCTCACCGGCACGTGGCCTTTTCGTGGTAAGACGACTATTGATGTGAGGCACGCGGTCCTTCACGATGCGCCCCGGCCCATTTCCGAACTTCGCAAGGAACCTATCCCGCCGCGCCTGCAGCAGATCCTGGATCGCTGTATCGCCAAGGACCCTCGCGATCGTTATCAGAAGATGGAAGAGTTGCGCGACGATCTGCGCTCGGTATTGCGGGAGGTCTCGACGTCGGAAACCACCGGCCAACCGTTTGCGAGCGTGGTGCCGGAACCAGCGCGACATTTAGTGGGCGCAAGTCCGGTGTCAAGAGCCATGAGATGGCTCAGGGGCAAAACCAAATCGGAGACGACTTCGGCGCCAGGCATGGGGACGCCGACGAAGCCCACCATTCACGAGACACCTTTTACAACCATTGCCGATCCGGAAAAGAAGAGTCTGGCCATCCTCTGTTTCCGCAACTTGAGCAACGATCCGGCCTCTAGCTTTTATGAGTTTTCGCTTGCAGATGCCGTGATAACAGAACTCGCACGAGTGCGTTCGCTCGTGGTTAGACCCTCCTCGGTTATCGCGAAATACCAGGGAGGGCAAATGGACCCGCGCGATATTGGTCAGGAGCTGCGCGTTAATGCCGTCCTGACGGCGGGCTTTATCCAGGCCGGCGGGCGATTTCGCGTCACGGCGCAGTTATTGGATGTCGGATCGGGAGACATACTCTGGAGCGATCGCATAGACACCTCGACGGAGGACATCATCGCCGTCCAGGACGAGATTGCCCAACACATAGTTGAAGGCTTGCGTCTCGAGCTAAGCCCCGCGGAACAGGACGGCATCGCGAAGCCGTCCACGCAAAACGCCGCGGCTTACGAACAATACCTGCGCGGGCGCGATCTTTTCGCACGTTTCATTTTCCGCACCGTCGCTCAGGAAGATTGCGACGCTGCCATCGAACATTTTCAGCGAGCGATCGAACTCGATCCCAACTTCGCGCTGGCGCTTGACGGTCTTGGGGCTTCTTACGTCAATCGAGTTTTCAAAGGTTTTGGCGGCGCCGAGGACTATGAGCGAGCTGAAGTGGCTTTTGGTAAGGCACTGGCCATTGATCCGAAGTTGATTGAAGCACGCATGCTGATGGTGTTCGTCTATCTCTGGCGCGGCGAAAAGCAGAAGGCACGCGAAGAGGTTGCGCGCGCACGCCGTGAAGCTCCGGACGAACCGGTCGTTCATTTTGTCAAAGCCACCCTGCACCGTCTTGACGGCGAGTATGGGCGCGCGCTCCGCAGTTATGATCGACTAATGCGTTTGGATCCGGCAGCTCATGTAGTCGCCAGCTACAATCGCGCGCTGGTTTACATGTACATGGGAAACTTTGAAGAGACGGCGCGGCAATTGGATCAGGCTGGCGATCCGGATAATCCGCTGGTCAAAACTTTTCGCGCACTCTCCTTGTACTATACCGGCCAAACTGATGCTGCTACCGAGCTGATGCAGGAAAACGTCGCGCAGCATCCGAATATGCACGGCATTCGTCCCTTCCTGGCAATGTTTCTGAGCGCGCAGGGCAAGCATGAGGAGGCCCGCTCGCAATTAACCAATGCAGTCATTAGAAACGCAGAAGTTGATCCGGACATCGCTTATTCGGTCGCATCAGTTTACGCGCTCGAAGGAATGCGCGCGGAGGCCATCCAGTGGTTAGGACGCGCCATCGCTCTGGGAAATGAAAATTATCTCTGCTTTGAAAACGATCCGAATTGGGCTTCGTTGAGAGGCGATGAGGAGTTTCAAAATTTGCTGACGGCAGTTCGGGCCAGTCATGTAACCCACGGAATCAAGGGTTAACTATGGACTGCGCTGACCTGTCAGCGCTTTGGTCGGTCGCGACCCGTCGCGGCCATGGTTCGCTTGAATCCACCTTAAGACTGCGGCGTCAGGTCGCCGAAGGCCAAAGCGATGAAGCGGGGTCCCCAGCCGGGCAGCCCGGCTGGGGTGCTTGCCAGGCCATCGCACTCCAAAATGAGGCACCGGCTAGTTAAACTCGCGACGACACAACCACAATAATGCTTACAAAACCTCGGGCAGTTACCCTAATCAGTTTTCTCCTGCTCTCTGCGCTGATCCGCTTAGAGATTCCAGCAACCATCGCGCAGCAGCAGCCGCAACGTGAACGACGAGTCGCAACACCAGGCAAGACCGCAACTCCAGCTTTAACTCCAACTCCCCCGCCGAGCCCTGTTCCAATCGTCACTCCCGACGCCGGTCCAGCTGAGATTCCTCGGGCATCGCCCCGGCCAACTCCCGCGCCTTCCGGTGTCGCGCCCAAAACGGCAACAACCACGCGCACGCTTGCTGAATTGCAAGCACGCATTTCGGAGGTTCTGCGAAAGCCTGATTTGACACCGGCAATGGTGGGGATCAAGGTCAGTTCGTTGCAAACCGGGAGAATTCTCTTTGAAGAGAACGCCGACAAGCTGCTGCGTCCAGCCTCGAATATGAAGCTCTACACCGTGGCGGCAGCGCTCGATCGCCTTTCGCCTGATTATCATTTTGTCACGTCCGTTTATGCGCCCGCAAAACCGGATGTGGACGGAGCAGTCAAAGGCGATCTGATCATTTATGGCCGCGGCGATCCATCGCTGGCGGCGCGGTTCAACAACGGCGATTACTTTAAAGGGCTGGATGTTCTAGCTGAGCGTATCGCCGCCGCCGGAGTCAAACGAGTCAAAGGTGATCTGGTTGGCGATGAAAGTTACTTCATGGGTCCACGCTACGGTTCGGGCTGGGAATGGGAGGACCTTCAATGGTGGTATGGCGCGGAAGTCAGTGCCCTTACAGTAAATGACAATGCGCTCGATTTGTCGGTGAAGCCGGCGCTTGAGGTTGGCAGACCGGCAGTGATTACTACCGGCCCTCCGGATCCATTGCTCAGGATTTCCAACCGCGTGGCGACCACTGCAAAAGGTAGCCGGCGTGATCTGACAGTGGATCGTGATCTTGGTCAGAATACGATGACAATTAGCGGTAGCATTCCGGTCGACGACAAAGGCTACACCGCCGGGGTGGGCATCTCAGATCCAGCGCAGCTATTTGTTTATTTGTTGCGTGATGCGTTAGCCAGGAAAGGCGTGACTATAACTGGTAAGTCGCGAACTGTGGATGGACGATCAGGCGGGAGCATTGTTCCAAAAGGGGCCCTGGCGCTCACTAACTTTCAGGCGACTGCCTTCCCATCGCCGGTTGAACTTGTCGCCCTACAGTCACCGCCGTTGAGTTTGATCGCGGCACAAACTCTGAAGCCTAGCCAGAACCTCTATACAGAACTAATCCTGCGAACACTGGGAACCGTGATTTCGCCAGAAACACCAACGAGAACGAGTCGCACCAGCGAAGGGGCTGGGGTGGAAGTCGTGAAGAGGTTTCTGAGAGAGGCGGGATTGAATCCGAATTCATTGGTGCTTAGTGACGGCTCGGGTTTGTCGCGCAACGACATGATTACGGCCGAGGCGACTCTTCAGTTGCTTACCTACATGCATAGGCATCGTTACGCTTCCGTCTTTCGCGACGCATTGCCTATCGCCGGTGTTGACGGCACCCTTAGGAATCGATTTAAAGGAACGCTTGCTGAAAACAATCTGCGCGCGAAGACCGGTAGCTTGAGTTCGGCGGCAAGTTTGTCGGGTTATGTAACCACGGCAGCCGGTGAAACGCTGGCCTTTTCAATAATGGTGAACAACTTTCCCGAAGACATAGAACCTCGTGCTGTCTGCATCGATCCGATTGCGGTGCTGCTAGCGTCGTTTGCAGCCAGATCGTGAAGGTAGTGTAAGGCCCGTGTCAGTCGGACAGAATGAACGAAATTCACATAATTGCTTTTTCGCATTCTGCTAATCATGTAAATCCTGTCAAACTCTTTGCAAGGACCGATTAAGAACTTATTCCAATGCCTCCAAACTTCATCAAGTTCCACGGTTTCGGCAACGACTATATCGTTATCGAGTCGCGAGATCTCGCCCTCGCCAAAATCACCACAACCAAACAGCTGGGAGAGTTTGCGCGTCGCATTTGCAATCGTCACTACGGCGCGGGCGCGGACGGCATTGCAGTCGTAGGACCGTCGGAGGTTCAGGGTGCGGATTTTCATGTGCGCATCTTCAATCCCGACAGCAGTGAAGCATCGTTGTCGGGTAATGGAACCAGATGTGCGGCTGCTTATCTCTATTACAAGAAACTCTGGGTGGCTGCGAAGCTGCGGCTGAGTACTCGCGCGGGCATCAAGCTGTATATCCTGCGAGAGCAAACCGACCCGGGCCGCTACGTGTTTGATTCGGAACTTGGCCAGCCAAGGTTCGAGTCCGGTTCCATTCCAATGATCACGAAAGAACCACTGGAGAAAGTCGTCGATTATGAACTCGACGTGGCCGGCGAGTCTTTTCGGGTGACGGCGTTGCAGATGGGGAACCCGAACTGCTGCATCTTTGTCGACGACTTTGATTCACTTGACTGGCGCAAGATCGGCCAGGCGATTGAGACGCACAAACAGTTTCCGGAACGTACAAATGTTGTCTTTATCCGTGTTGAGGATCGAAATACAATTGAGCTGCGCATCTGGGAGCGTGGCGTAGGCGAGACGGAGGCTTCGGGCACGTGTTCCTGCGCCGCCGCCGTCGCCGCCATGGTAAGAGGCGAAGCCGAGCGTGCTGTAAATGTGCTGATGCCCGGTGGCCGCGCAAAAATTCGCTGGCGCGGCGAAGGAGACAATGGCGAGGTTGTCATTACCGGCACTGCTGAAGTAGTTTATGAAGGTGACTGGCTAACTGGAGACGATTAGCCGGGCTTAGGTCGGGTTGGAATTGTAGCTCGGCTTTCGAGACGCAGACCTGGCCGCTCGTCCTCCACCAGGTAATCAATTGTTAACCCCCGATGAACTCTCCCGTTAAAAAACTCTCTCCTTTGCTCCCTGGCTTTCTCTTAAGCGCAGTATTGCTGTCTCTGACCCTTTCATTATCGCTCAGCGGTTGCGGCGGCAAACTCATTAAAGAGACCATAGCGGAACCGGTCCAGCCAAAAATGCAGCCTGTGCCCACCAGCCTTCCCAACTGGCTAGGCAATCCGGAACGCAGTTTTTATGGCACCGGGCCCTGGCAACCTGGGCCGCTTGAGATCGTTTGGCAAGTCGAGACGGGCTTGATGAAGGGCCGGCTGCATAAGGATCTGTGGGGAGGCACATCCTGGCCAGGCCAGCCATCAGTTGACAGTGATCGCGTCTACTTTCCTTCAGCCGACGGCAATGTTTATTGCCTCAACCGCGGGGATGGCAGTGTTATCTGGAAATACCAGGCGAAGGACAGTTTCAAGGCCACGCCAACAATCGCAGGCGATCGGATCATAGCCAACGGATTAGACCATCATGTCTATTGCCTCAACGCGCGGGACGGCACGTTGATGTGGGATTACGAGACCGGCTTTGAGGTGGACTGCTCCTCAGCCGTGCTAGATGGGCGCGTTTACCTCGGGGGCGAAGACGGTTTCTTCTATTGCCTCAGTCTCGAGGATGGCTCGCTCATTTATAAGACCCAGTGGCTCGGCTCAATGGAGGGCAGCTTCGCGGTGGTTGACGGGGGGATCTACATTGGCACGGAGCAGGGGGACCTTTACTGCCTTAAAATGACTGATGGAGCGACCGTCTGGAAGGCGCGTATCGGCGCAGACTCTGATTCGACGCCGGCCGTGGCTGGTGGTTTTGTCTACACGGCTGCGGAGGACGGTTACGTCTATTGTTTCCGTCAGGCGAACGGCGAGCCGGTCTGGAAGTTCAAAGCTGAAGGCGGTTTCAGCAAGAACTACAAAGAGCGGAGCGGGTTCTGGGCCAGCCCCATCATCCTGAAGGATCGGATTTACATTGGCTCCAACAACGGCTTTATGTACTGCCTGACTGCGGACAAAGGTGAAGTAGTTTGGCGACACCTGGTGCGGGCGCCGATTTGGGGAACATCCCCGATAATTGATGGCCGGCTGGTGTTTGGGGACAAGGCGGGATGGATCTATATGCTCTCGGTTGAAGACGGCAAGCGTCTCGGGGAACTAAAGATTGGCGAGAACCTAAATTCCACGCCAGCTGTTCTCGGGGGGCGGATCTATGTAGGAACCTTCAACGGCAACCTCTATTGCCTGGGCACGAAAGCACAAGATTGGCAGGAGGCAGAGGGCATTGCCAGGTGACTACCAGGGTGATTACCAATTGTGACTACTGATTCCCTGATTTATCTCATCGACAACACGCTTGATGGCCAGGGAGCTAGCCCTCGCGAGCTGCGAGCGGTTTTGGGTCGAATGCGAGAAGGAGTGGAGATACTTACCGAGCCTTTCCATGCGGTTTCTCTCAAACGCGTTAAGTCGCTTCGACCTTCCCACATAATTCTCAGCGGTCAAAGTCACCCCTGGGACAGATACCCACCTGAGTCGCTGGCCGGCCTATTTGAAGTAATCAAGAAAGCGCCACAACCCATGCTCGGAGTTTGTGGCGGGCATCAGCAGATGGCCCTGGCATTTGGTGCCCCCGTAGACTTGATGGAGAGGCTTGAGCCGGGCGAAGGTTATGAAGGCGCCAAGCGCGAACGCGGCTACTTCCCGGTAGAAGTCAATCGCCAGGGAATCTTCAAGGACCTGCCTCCGGAAATAACTGTTTGGCATTCCCACTGTGACGAGGTGAAGGCGCTGCCCAAAGGTTTCCGGCGCACCGCCTCCAACACGAACTGTGCCATCCAGGCGATGGAACATAAGGAGCGAGCCTTGTTTGGGGTGCAATTTCATCCCGAACTCTTCAACGAAGAGCATCCTGCCGGCCAGAAGATCCTGGAGAACTTCCTCGAAATGTAGGCCCGAACCTCCTCCGGACGAGGGGCAAGGCCAGCCAGTTTTCCCGGACAGAACCCTCATACAGCGACGCCATTTTGACCTCCCGGAGACATTTCCGGGGAAATTCGTCTTATTGTAACTATAAGTATTTCAACAGTTGGCGACGAAGGGTGGTATTTCCATGTTTTTTTGGTGGCTGGATGGCTGGACACCCCTTCCGCCTTGATGCTAGCCTTCCCAGCCATGAAACGAGCGGGGAGTAAGACCCCCGCTTTTTGATTGACCGCGAACTTGGGTTTTCAGCGCATGCATCAAGGATGCAAGCCCCCAACTCCGGCTGACGTTGCTCTCACTCCTTGGGCCGGAGGTCGAGTCATAGGAAAGAACGGACTCGCGCAGAGCGCTGGAACGAACTTCAATCGGACAGGAGACCCGACAGAATGAAAGCGATAATTAGCCGAAGCGTAATCATTGCATCTATCCTTCTAATAGGCTTGGTAGTTTTCTCTGCAAAGCCTTCAGTAGCAGAAACACCCTTCTTCCAACCCCAGTCAAAAAAAGAAGAATCCAAACAGAATCCCGCTGAGGTACTCGGTAAGGCGGAAGCGGATAATACTCTGCCGAATGGCTCCTCCTCCACCCGGAATGAAATAGCTGAGCAGTCGAAAGCTCTTGTTCCGGCTGTGCCCTACGTTGCCACTGCCTACAGCCTCAGAGGCAGGACCGCGAGTGGCAGAATAGTAAGCCGAGGGTTAATTGCGGCCGATCCGTCACTGCTCCCACTAGGCTCTCGCGTGAGGCTGGAACACCCGGGATATAGCGGCGAATATCTCGTGGCCGACACGGGTGGAGCAATCCGTGGTCGCCGAATCGACATCTGGACGCCCAGCACAAGAGAGGCGATGCGTTTTGGAAGGCGAACAGTGAAACTGACGGTGCTGAGCTATGGCGCCCGGCGCTCCAGGCGAACGGCCAGGGGCTAGCTACAAATTCTTGCGAAAACCGGACGGCAGAAGGACAAACCTTCTGCCTTTTTTGTTTTGGACACGTCCCGACGAAAAGCCAGTATCGGACACGCCGTGTTAACATAATCGGGTCAAAGCCATTCCAGAAGCTGACGAGGTTTTCCTGACTACGATGCAGGTTTCAAGGCAGCCGTCTGAGAACAACAAAGAGATCCCAGCTCCTGAACCTCTGGTTGAGGTGACCCGCGGCGGTATCACCGAATCGCGCCATCGCGGCCACATCGTGGCGGTCAAGCCTGACGGCACGATTGCGGCTTATCTCGGTACCCCTGAAACAGTGACTTATCTGCGCTCCTCCGCCAAACCACATCAGGCGATTCCGCTGGTTGCTTCCGGCGCTGCCGATCGCTTTGGCTTTAATGAAAAGGAGCTTGCGCTCGCCTGCGCGTCGCATAGCGGCGAAGCGATTCACACCGAGCTTGCGGCTTCGATGCTCGAGAAGATTGGGTTGGGACTGGAAGCCTTAAAGTGCGGCATACATGAACCGTTCAATCAGGAGGTAGCGCGCCGGCTACGTGAAAAAGGTGAGGAGCCAAATGTTCTGCAGAACAACTGCTCGGGTAAGCATGCCGGCATGCTCGCCCTCGCGCTGCACCTAGGAGCGCCAACCGAAACTTATGACGAACCGACCAGCCCCGTCCAACTGGCGATTGGCAAAATCATCTCCGACTTCTCAGAAATCCCGATTGAAGACATTGCGGTCGGTGTCGATGGCTGTGGCGTTCCGGTCTTTGGAATAACCGTCAGGGCAATGGCGCTGATGTACGCCCGCCTGGTCTCTCCGCCTGCGATCTTTGATGACAAAACCAGAAGCGCGTGCGCCCGAATCGTTTCAGCGATGACCGCTTATCCTGAACTCATAGGGGGAACATCCGATCGTCTCGACACAGAAATCATGCGTGCTGCAAAAGGCCGGTTAGTCTCGAAAGTAGGGGCCGAAGGTGTCTATACTGTCGGCGTTTTGCCCTGTGAAGATTGGCCGCGAGGCTTAGGGCTGGCTCTCAAGATTGAAGACGGCGACGACCATCGCGCGCGGCCAACAGTAGTGATCGAGTCGTTAAGACAGCTCGGCATCCTGGCGGATGAATCGTTGGAGGCTGTATCGCGCTACGCCTTTTTCGCGGTGCGTAATCGCCGCGGAGAAGTAGTTGGGGAAGTAAGCCCGGAGTTTAAGTTGAATCGCGAAGGCAACATCCAAGTTTGAACCAGGAGGGTACGCTGGTATCTCACAATCGTATTCAGATAATGGTGACAGTGGCGACGTTGGCAAAGAGGAGGCTGCGCTCAACCTTCCGCCGCTGCGACGGGATGTTGCAGGCAACGTCGATCTCGACTCCGTGCCCGACGTTATTCAGTGGTTTCTCGATTTTGACCAACGCGTAGCGGTTATCAAGCACCGCAACGTAGAAGAAGTTTTTCAATGGAAACAACAACAGAGCCGAGCGATTGGTGAAGCAGTTTTTGATTTTAAGCAAGCTGAAGACCGCCTTGCTATTGGGATAATACAGGCGCTGGCTGAGAATGACTCCGAAAGCGCGCTGCACGCCTGGATCAGTCAACTTCTAAACGCGCTCGACTCAGCGGCGAAGGCCAATGAAGCTGCTGCCGAGGCTTATAAACTCGACCTGAGTAGCGGGGGTTCGGTCGTTAAGGAGGCCGATAAAATCCCTTCCGCGCGCGGGCGCCGCGACTTCCTAATCAACTGCTGGCTCGAAACCCTTTGCACCGCCGAGGCACGAGTCTTGGGCTGGTTGTATAGGGAATTCTACGGGCGTCCATATGTCCCCTGAGGCCCCGAATTCCCGGTGCTACCTTAGGCCCATGGAGCACAACGAGCCGTTATGAACGAGACGTTGCGCGCGCTTTTTCCAGTAACACAGCGCGCTATTTATTTGAATCACGCCGCCGTCTCGCCGCCACCAACTCCAACAATCAACGCAATCCAGTCGCAGCTGGCGGACGTTTCTGAAAATGGGTCAGTCAACTTTCGTAACTGGATTGCAGTTAAAGAGAATACGCGACGCCTGGTCGCCGGCATGCTTTGCGCGCGTCCGGAGCAAGTTGCGTTTATGCGAAACACTTCCGATGGACTCTCAACCGTGGCAAATGGCCTTGACTGGCGCCCGGGTGACAATCTCGTAACTTTCCGGGGTGAGTTTCCTGCCAACGTCTACCCCTGGCTGCGCGTTCGAGACGCTTTCGGCGTCGACGTGCGTCTGTGTGAGGAGCAGGATGGTCGAATTGATCTCGACGAATTAATCGGGCTCATTGACGGCAAAACGCGAATCGTCGCCATCAGCCAGATCCAATTTGCCTCCGGCTTTCGTGCGGACCTTGAGCGAATCGGACGCGCTGCCCGGGCCCATGATGCACTTCTGGTCGTCGATGTCATTCAAGCACTTGGAGTGGTTCCTGTCGACGTGCAATCTGAGCTGATAGACGTTGCTGCCGCGGCTTGTCATAAATGGCTGTTGACGCCGGAAGGCCTGGGGCTACTTTATCTATCCGCCCGTGCTCGCGAGCGCATCCAGCCTACCCTGGTGGGTTGGACAAGCGTTCCCAACCCGGAGGACTACGGGAACTTCGAGCAGGGCTGGAATGAGGGAACGCTGGCCTGGGAAACAGGAACTGGGCCGGTAGCTCTGATCCATGGTTTGGAGGCGAGCCTGAAACTGTTGCAAGAGGTAGGAATTCGCAACATACAGTCGCACCTCGAAACCCTAACAGACTATCTTTGTGAAAGGCTTTGTGAACGACTGCTAAACACCCAATATGAGATCGTCAGTTCCCGGCACGCCGGGGAAAAATCTCAAATTGTTTGCATTCGCCACCTGACTGGATTGAGTTCAATGGACCTTTACGCGCACCTCAGGAAGAGAAACATCATTACCGCACCCCGTGGCGATCGGCTGCGGGTCTCACCCCATTTCTACAACACTCTTGAAGAGATGGATGAACTGGTAAAAGCCCTTCCCCGGTAGGACACTGATTAGAATTGGCCGCGGATTAACGCGGATTTTACGAATCTGAAAAACCCCTTCCTGAGCTTGCACTTATTAATTCGGATCTGATCCTCGCCTATCTGCGTAAATCTGCGGCTAATACGGTTTCTACTCGGTAATAGACCATGAACGCCGAGACAGGCAGGAGTGCCTGTTCGACGAGAGCGAGTTATCGAGAGCGAGCGATTATCGTCCGCAGCCGTGAGCCGGATGTATTGAAGATGTACGGCCTGCTAACCTTTTAGGGTCAGCAAGGTCATATATGGCCCACACAAGTCGGTGAATTCCTTAAGAAAATTTAAGACAGGCTGAAGGGGCGATTGGTTTCTGCAAGTTGGCACGCTCATTGCCAAAAGACAAATCCGACAAGAAGGTAGATAAGGGTAAATCGGGTCAGGCTCAAAATTGCGGTGAGTGGAAGCTTTGGGGGAGGCGTCCTCTCACGATTTGAAAAGGTGGTGGCTCTTTCGGGGGAACGGAGTTAACACCTGTACGCAATCGCGAGCAATCATTGCGGACTGCTGATCGTCGTCCTGAAGAGGCTTGGGGGAGCCTCCCAGGAAGATCAGCAGTCCGCATTAGTTTTGATTTGATTTGTTAGTTTCCGCGGCCCAGCACTCGCGCAGGATCACTTTCCGGAGTCAACTCATCCAAGTTAAGCCGAAGCATCGCGTCGGAATCTGAATATGCCTCTTTTGCCCGTTGCTGGGCTCGCCGAAGACTAAACAACAGGGCGCCAAAGAAACCGCCGACAGCGAGACAACCCACCAGCGCTAAACCCGAGGCCTTAACTACAGCGACAAAAACTCCGAGCGTAGTCTCAGTGAATTCGCGTGTGGCTTGTTCGTAAGCAAAGGGATTCTGGCCCAGCCACTGCACGATCTGCTGATACTTCACCTGATCGATGAGTTGGTTGGCCGCTTCCGGGCTAGGGGCGTCAAAAACAAAGACGGCATAGTTGCCAACTCGACGATAGGCTGAAGGTACGGGTTGTCCTTGGGCGCGCAGCTCTTGAAGTTTTGCTGTGATGCGCTGGTTATTGTCCGTTGCGAGCGATGCTGTGCTGAATTCAACGATGACAAGTCGTTGCGTATCGTAATCCGCAACGACAGCTTCCGCTCCACCGAGAAAACTCACCGCATCGAGAACCGCTTGGTTGCTGAACTGATTCTTAAGAGTCTCCAGGTTTACCGCGTATACGACTGGCGATTTCACGTTCGGCCAGTTGGGAAGATGCTTTACAAGGACTGGGACCTGATCTTCACCTTTATCCAGCGTTGGAGCCAGGGCGCTGGCAAACCTTTGTAGCGTGTCGGGGGTTACCTGATCCCCTTTCTTGAATTCGACCTCAACATACACAGGGCCTCTGGCAAATTTTATCGTGGCGGGGAAAACACAACTCTTGGTACCGAGTTCAGTCCGCAGTTTTGCATTGTCCTCTCCCAATCCTCCTGAACAGCCCCCGTTAGTAAGCAACGCATAGGCACTCGACTCTGATCGAGTGACAACCAGAGTTGCCCAGACAATCTCCCCATTTTTGGACTGATAAGATCGAATCGCAGCCGATGTTACGCCAAACGATCCAATCTTATCCGCCGATTGTCGGTCGAATTGAACAGCCGGCGATGCGGCTTTGAAGTTACCAAGTGAATTCGGCAAGTATTTGCCTGCTTCTTCCGGTGGAAGAGATTGGGCAGTCAACGATACGGGAGACAACGTCGCTACTAACACAAAGAAACTTACTATTGTCAGATGGATGAATCGCATTGAAAAACACTTCTGCACTGCTTTTAGAACCCCAAAACGGTTGGATGTTCCCCGGCATGATCTAGTTGGCGCGACTAGCAGAACCTGTCAGCAGTTTAATGCCAGCGCCGGAGTTCGCGCAAAAGGAGGTCGGCGTGGCGGCGCGGATGGCTAATGTTATGCAGGACGGTCGTGCCTCCCAACTCGCTCGCATTGTCTATTAAGAGATCGCCAAAACCGAGTAGTCGTTGAAGAATGCTGGCGGAAACAGTGACATCCTGAATCTTGATCAGGGGGATGTTACGAGTTGTGCGGGCTATCAGACCGGTATCGATTTCCACCTTTGAGTCGGTCAAGGTATACCGGATTGTGTTTCGTTTAAGGTGGTAATAGGCCGGGATCAGGAGCAGCGACAGGGCCAGCAGTATCGAGATATAGGGCGGCAGCGAAATCAGCGCCAGTAAAAAAACCAGCGTAATTGCCCCAACTACTGCCAGCGCATAGCCAAACTTGATGAAGATCAAAGTCGGCCGCACTGTAAATATAACTTCCTCAAGATTGTCATCGAGATCGATGTCGTCGTCTTCGTCATCCAGTCGCACAGGGATGCTACGCTGGGCACGGGCAAGTCGAGTTGCTTCCGGATCATTGGCAGGTGAACCGCACCCGGAGCAAAAGCGCACCCCGGGGGCAATGTAGGATCCACAGTTGGAACAGTGCATTTCGGGTTAACTGGCTACTGCTTGGTATCTACCGGGAGGCCTCCGTTTTGCCAGGCGGCGAAACCGCCAAGAAGTGCCGCAGCGTTCTCAATACCCTTTGCTTTCAGCTCGGCCACCGCACGGGCGGACGTATGTTCGTTTGGTCAAGAGCAGTAGGTGACTATTAACTTATTCTTCGGTAGCTCATCGGTGCGATTTACGACTTCAGCCTCCGGAATCAGCTTCGCACCTCGAATGTGCCCGGCGTTATAGGACGCCTCGTTGCGCACGTCGATGACCGTAGCCTCGTTCTTATCCAGCAGATCCTTCAATTCAGCGATGGTTACACGGCGCACACCGTCGGTAGGGGCTGGCGCAATGGCCGGCGCCGGGGCTACCGGGGACGTTCCCGCATGTTTCCACTCAGCAGAATTGCAGGCTGTCAAAACTCCAAGGCCAATGATCGCAAGAGCAAAAAACGAAAGAATAAGACGCATCGATGAACCTCCGAATAGGGGCGTGATAAGCATTGACAGGCAGTGAACAAAGACTACCGCTCCTAATTTCTTATGCCCATGTTCATTTGTCAATCGCGGGTCAATGTTTCAAACAGGAATGTTGCGTATTGCCTGTTAAACGCTCATGTTTTCTTTTGTTCTTTGCATGATATAGTTCGCTCTCGCCAGAATCCGTTAGCGGGAGCCTTAATGCTCGAAGAACCACAAAACCGCGTGGTGAAGTGGGCCAAGGTCATCGACCAAACTCGCTGTATTGGCTGTCATGCGTGCACCACTGCGTGCAAGTCGGAAAATCTTGTCCCGCTCTCAGTGACGCGCACCTATGTGAAGCATGTCGATGTCGGCGTCTTTCCGCAGGTGCGGCGTGCGCATCAGGTAACGCGCTGCAATCAATGCGCGCACGCTCCGTGCGTAACCGCGTGTCCCACCACGGCGATGTTCAAACGGGCTGACGGCATCGTCGATTTCGACAAGTCGATTTGCATCGGCTGCAAGGCCTGCATGGCCGCCTGCCCCTACGATGCGATCTTTATTAACCCCGAGGACCATTCAGCCGAGAAGTGTAACTTCTGCGCTCACCGCATCGATGTAGGCCTCGAACCTGCCTGCGTGGTCGTTTGCCCGACGCAGGCAATTCTAATTGGTGACCTGAACGACACCGACTCGTACGTTTCGCAGATAGTAAATCGTGAAGCGGTCTCGGTTCGGCGTCCAGAGAAAGAGACGCTGCCGAAACTTTTTTATAAGGGTGCGCATCAGGCGACGCTTGATCCACTTGCTGCGCGCCGGCCTGATGGTGGCTTGTTTATGTGGAGCGAACAACAGGAGAATTCGTCGCAGGTAGTTTCGGGCAATCCAAACTTCAACAACAGCTCGGCTGCCGCGTTGTTAAGTTACGACGTGGCACACGCAATTCCCTGGGACTGGAAAGTCAGCCTCTACACCTGGACCAAAGGGATTGCGGCTGGTGTATATCTGGTGGCAGCGCTACTGGTCTTGTTTGGTTTCATAGCTGTAAACAATTTTATTTGGTTGTGGGCGACACCGATTGTATCGGGCGTCTTTCTGGCGATCACCGGCGGCCTGCTGATTTGGGATCTGGAACATCCGGAACGTTTCTATCTGATTTTTACTCGACCGCAATGGCACAGTTGGCTGGTGAAAGGCGCTTTTATCATCGCCGGATACACGATGGTGCTCGCGCTGCATTTCCTCGGCAGTTGGCTAGGATCAGGATCGCTGCAAAGGTGGTTGATGATTCCCGGCATTCCCTTGTCAATCTTGACCGCCGTCTACACTGCTTATCTTTTCGCGCAGGCGAAGGCGCGCGACATGTGGCAAAACCCACTTCTGCCACCGCATTTGCTCGTGCAGGCGTTGTTGCTGGGGTCGGCTGTTTTGACGCTGGTTTTCGTGGGGTTCGAAGGCGCGATGCAATCGGACGCCTTCTTGAGTGGAATGATCGATACCGTTCGCCTGCAGCTTCAATATCTGCGTTGGATATTCGCTGTTTCCAGCTTGCTTCACCTGTTGATGATCTGGGGCGAGGTGTCGCTGACACATCCAACAGCTCATGCGCGGCTTGCAATTTGGGAGATGGTGCGCGGTCGTTACAAGAGCGACTTCTGGATTGGCATAGTCCTCTCGCTTCTCGGTGGACTGCTGCCATGGCTGGCAATATTCGGTTACTTGAGCACAACGCTAGCCGTAGCTGGTGCTCCCCTGGCTTTAGTTGGAATGATGCTTTACGAGAATGCTTACGTGCAGGCCGGGCAGTCAGTGCCGCTGGCTTAGGACTTCCGAGGTTGCATCAGTGTGTGACCAGCTCACGACTGCAGTCAAAGGGCAATAAATACAGAACCGAGCGCGGTAGCGCCGGATCCTGGAGTCAACTTCGGTATGGAGCTGGGTTGCATTCATTTACCGCCGAGGTAGAGTTTAGCATCCGGCGCTACCGCGCACGGTTCTGTAACAGTGTTGTTTCCGAAGATTGAGTTGCCAACCGGCACGAAGCTAAAAAGGATGTGCTAACCGAGTTATGAGCACTCAGAAACATGATCAACCCGTTGAGGCCTCCCGCGAAGGCACGTCGGCGCATAGGGAGACGTTCTATCCCGGTCCCAGCCGCAATCATCTCGCAGCTTTTCCCCCAAAGGAGCGCTGGGATAACTGGACCGAGCTTGATTCGCAGGCGTGGCCGCGGCGTAAAGAGCGCCACTACTCTTTAGTTCCAACCACCTGCTTCAACTGCGAATCGGCCTGCGGACTGCTGGCCTACATCGACAAAGTTACTGGCGAGGTGCAGAAGTTTGAAGGCAATCCCGAGCACCCCGGATCGCGCGGGCGCAACTGCGCGAAAGGTCCCGCCACGCTCAACCAGATACAAGATCCCGATCGCATTCTTTATCCACTCAAGCGCACCGGCAAACGCGGCGTCGGAAAATGGGAACGTATTAGTTGGGACGCGGCTCTTGACGATATCGCCTCGCGGATTCGTAAAGCGATCGTCGAGAACCGACGCGACGAGATTATGTATCACGTCGGCCGACCCGGAGAAGATGGTTTCACCGAACGCATTCTCGCGGCCTGGGGAGTTGACGGTCACAACTCGCACACAAATATCTGCTCTTCCGGCAGCCGCGAAGGTTACCAGCTCTGGATGGGCCTGGATCGTCCCAGCCCGGATCACGCCAACGCCAAAGTTATCCTGCTCATCAGCGCGCATCTGGAGTCGGGCCATTACTTCAACCCCCACGCGCAGCGAGTTATCGAGGCACGAGCCAATGGCGCAAAGTTGATCGTCTTTGACACGCGCCTTTCACACACGGCCACGCACGCCGACTACTGGGTGGCGCCCTATCCTGGTTCAGAGGGCGCGATGTTGTTGGCAATTGCGAACTACCTGATTCAATACAATCTTTACAACCGGGAGTTTGTGCGTCGCTGGTGGAACTGGGAAGAATATCTCGAACAGAGTTCCGCGTTTCGAGTTTCGAGTTCCGAGTTGCCAGGCACTGCGAACACTTTCGAAGATTTCGAGCGGCTATTGAAAGAGCTTTACAGTTCTTACACGTTTGAGTTTGCCGCTCAGGAATCCGGTGTTGCCGCGCGCGTGATCGAAGAGATTGCAAAACTGATTGCAACGGCTGGCACGCGCTTTTCCAGTCACAACTGGCGCAGTGTTTCCTCCGGTGTCAGCGGCGGCTGGGCAGTCGCGCGCGCGGTCTTCATGTTGAATGCGCTGTTGGGCGCAGTAGCGACGGAGGGCGGCGTGTTTCCCAATGCCTGGAACAAGTATGTCCCCAAACCTATCTATACGCCGCCGCATCCGCAGATGTGGAACGAAACCACCTGGCCGCGCGAATACCCGCTCTCAATGAACGAGATGTCGTTTCTGCTGCCACACTTGTTGAAGGACGGACGATCCAAGCTCGATGTTTATTTCACGCGCGTCTACAACCCGGTGTGGACTAACCCCGACGGTTTCTCCTGGATTGAAGTGTTGACTGATCCGGATCTAGTGGGTTGCTATGTAGCGCTGACACCGACGTGGAATGAAACGTCATATTTCGCTGATTACGTTTTGCCGATGGGCCATGGTTCGGAACGTCACGACATCCATTCTTACGAGACGCACGATGCGCAGTGGCTCGGATTTCGCCAGCCGGTTAAAAAAGCGGACCGACAACGCGAGGGGGAAAAGATTAATGATACCCGCGAGGTCAATCCCGGCGAGGTTTGGGAAGAGAATGAGTTCTGGCTTGAGCTCACGTGGCGCATAGACACCGATGGCAGTCTCGGCATTCGCCAATACGCGGAGTCAAGGAAAAATCCGGGCACGCGCCTTAGTGTCGATGAATACTACGAATGGATTTTCGATAATTCGGTGCCGGGGTTGCCGGAGAAGGCCGCTGCCGAAGGTTTAACGCCGCTGGAATTCATGCGTCGCTACGGCGCCGTGGAAGTGAAGCAAAAGGTCGGGAAGATATATGACGAACCCGTAAGCCCGGAAGAGCTCGAAGACATTCGCGAAGACGCGCGCGGCCGCGTTTTCACTCGCACCGCCAAGCCCGCTTCGGCAAATATTGTTCCGGTTCCAACTCTTGATGGCGATCAGGATGGCCGGCGATTTGTCGGTGTCAGAGTTGGAAACGAAATCAAGCGCGGGTTTCCGACTCCGAGCGGCCGGCTGGAATTCTATTCACGCACCTTGTCCGACTGGGGCTGGCCCGAGTTTGCCATTCCGAATTACATCAAGAGTCATGTTCACCCTGACAACCTCGAAGAAGATCAGACTATTCTGATCTCCACTTTTCGTTTGCCAGTGCAAATTCATACGCGCAGCGCCAACGCCAAGTGGCTCGACGAAATCGCACATACGAATCCGCTTTGGATTCATACGAACCATGCGGCCAAACTTGGAGTGCGCACCGGGGATTTGCTGCGCGTCGAGACCGAGATTGGCTACTACGTGGTGCGCGCCTGGGTGACGGAAGGCATTCGACCGGGCATCGTTGCCTGTAGCCATCACATGGGCCGCTGGAAGTTGGGTGAACAGGGCGAGCAGGGACAACGCCAGCTGATGGCCACCGTGAAGCTTGATCATGATGGAACCGAGTGGAAACTAAAACGGGAAAAAGGCGCCGAGCCTTATGAATCAAGCGACCCTGACACGCTTCGCATTTGGTGGAGCGATGTTGGCGTACATCAGAACATGACTTTTCCGGTCCATCCCGATCCGATTTCCGGAATGCACTGCTGGCACCAGGCGGTGCGCGTGCGTGCAGCCGAACCCGGTGATAACACGGGCGATGTATTCGTCGACACGCAGAAGTCACGCGAGGTTTACAAAGAGTGGCTCCGGATGACCCGGCCGGCGGACAAGTTTTCCCCAGACGGCACGCGCCGTCCTTACTGGATGTTGCGGCCCTTGAAGCCGGCACGAGAGTTTTATAAATTGCCGCAGGAAGACGAGCTGGTTCATGCATAGTGAATCGGCAAGGAAGTATCCGCAGATTACGCAGATTACGCAGATTACACAGATTCAGTAGGCACCCACAAGAAGATGTTTAAGCCAGAGAGCGAAGGAATCATAACGACGGCTCCGCCCTTTTGTGTCTTATGTAATCTGTGTAATCTGCGTAATCTGCGGATACTTCCTTGACGATTTTGGCGCCTTGGCGGTTAAACTCCATCCAGCGCATATGTACTTCAAACAATTCTATCTAGGCTGTCTGGCCCATGCTTCCTACCTAATCGGTTCTGAAGGCGAAGCGGCTGTTGTCGATCCCCAGCGCGACGTCGATCAGTACATCGAGGCAGCCGCTGCTCAAAGTTTTCAAATCAAATATGTGATCGAGACGCACCTGCACGCGGATTTTGTTAGTGGCCATCGCGAACTCGCCAGCCGCACCGGGGCTGAGATTGTTTTTGGCGCCCAGGCCGGCGCCACATTTCAACATCGGTCTGTGCGCGACGGCGACGAAATTAGCGTCGGCAAAGTCGTCTTGCGCATCATGGAAACACCGGGTCACACTCCGGAAAGCATATCCGTGCTGGTCATCGACCGGGACGTTTCAGATCAGCCTCAGAAGGTCTTAACCGGCGACACGCTCTTCGTTGGCGATGTTGGCCGCCCCGATCTCGCGGGCGGGAAAGGCTATACCCCGCCGATGATGGCAGCGATGATGTATGACACACTGCACGGCAAACTCTTGAAGCTCTCGGATGAGGTTGAGGTCTATCCGGCACATGGCGCGGGCTCGATGTGTGGGCGCAGTATGTCGCAGGAAACGTCTTCAACTATTGGCGAGCAGCGAAAGTCAAACTATGCGCTCCAACCAATGGCTAAAGATGAATTTGTGCGAATGATGACGGTCGATTTACCCGAGTCGCCTGCTTACTTCCCGCAGGATGCTGAAATCAATCGTACCGGCGCGCCGGCGCTGACTGAGGTTTTGAGTCCAGCAGCTCTCACGCCGGAAGAAGTAGGGAAACTTGCGGCGGCGGGTCATCTGATTCTCGATGTGCGAGCGGTCGCAGCGTTTGGCGCCGGACACGTACCCGGGTCAACACATGTGGGTTTGAATGGCCAGTTTGCGATCTGGGCTGGAACGTTGATCTCGATGGGAACCCCGATTGTGATTGTCGCGGAGTCGGAAGAAACGGCAGCCGAGGCCGTGGTGCGGTTGGCGCGAGTGGGGCATGAAAGCGTGAAGGGATACCTGGCTGGCGGTGTCGCTGCCTGGCGCGACGCAGGGTTTGAGGTCGCTAACGTGCCGCAGATTACGGTCAATGACCTGCATCTACTCATCTCCGAGCCTACGCCGCTGCAAATCCTTGATGTGCGTCGTCCACCCGAGTACCAAAGCGGACACTTGCCGCGGGCGCTGAAAGCACCGCTTTTGAGTCTGCAGCAAAACCTCTCAAGCCTTGGACTCGATCCCACGAAACTAACTGCCGTAATCTGCGCCGGCGGTTATCGCTCAAGCGCTGCCACCAGCATCCTCCAGCAGCATGGTTTTTCAAATCTTCTAAATGTCACTGGCGGCACAAGTGCCTGGATCGCTGCTGGTTATCCGGTGGAAATGCCAGCTTCAGATTGACGAACGTCAATTCCTAAGACTAAGCCCCCCTCAGCGCCCAGGGCGCGGAATGTTTATAGCCCCCGCTAAGAATAGAATCCTAACTAACTCCTTAAGGAGCGTGATGACATTTCGCTACTAACGGAGCTAAGCTAATTATTCCTGTTCGGTTCATAAACATTTTGGCACCTTCGGGAGCCAGGGATATTCCGTTTGAAAGCTATCTAGAGGTCTTTCGCCATCAATCCCTTTACGTTCAAACTGCTGATCAGCATTGCGATCATAGTCATTGCTACGATCCACGGTTATGGCGCCGCCTGGCTGGCGATCTGGATGTTGTTTCATCCGTACAAGGCGGTGAAACTTTTTGGCGTAACCGTGTGGCCGCAGGGAATGATTCCACGACACCGCGAAAAGCTGGCCGAGTCGATCGGTAACGCCGTTGGCAACGAGCTCGTTTCGCAGCAGACCGTGTTTGACGCGCTGTTTGAAACGAGTTTCTTCCACAGCAAAGTCGAAGACTTCGTCGGCGTTTACACCAACGATTTGCTGTCAAAGGTTTACCCTTCATTCATTGATGCGCTGCCCTCGCATGCGCGCGCGCCGATTCTCGACACTATCTCCGCGTTGCAATACCGTCTGGCGGAATACATCGCCGCGATGCTTAAAAGCGAAGAGACTGCCGAGGCGATCGAATCTTTCGTCGAGCGTCAGATAGATGAATTACTAGCCCGCCGCCTCGGCGACGTCTTAAGCGAAGATCAGTTCAACAGGAGTTTGCACTTCATCCAGGAGCGCTTTTCACGTTTGGTTACTGAAGACGGCCTTGAGGATAAGATTAGCAATTTTGTTTCGGGCCGCCTGGACGACCTGGCCCGCAGCAATGAGACGCTGGCCGAAACGTTCACGCCGGAGACTATCGCCTTCATCAAGGAGCGCATCGATAGCCAGGTGCCGCCAATCGTTCACCATTTGGCGGACATAGCCACCAGCCAGAACACTCGCAAACAGATCGGCGCGCTTATCAAGCGTGAGGTTGACGACTATTATGAGCATCTTTCGCTCATTAAAAAGATCTTCATCTCCCGCGAACGGATTCATCGTGAAGTTGACGAGCTGGTAAATAAAACGCTGCCAAGACGTATCGAAGAATACTTGCGCGGACCGGCATTCGAGCAGGAAGCCGAGGCGTTTCTGAATGCCACTATCGATAACGTGCTGGCCCGGCCGCTGAATGCGCTGGTCGGACAGATCGAGTCCGATAAGTTTGACTCGATAAAGCGCGAGATAACCAACCGGATTCTGGAGATGGCTAAGAGTGAGGAGTTGTCGGCGTCAGTTTCTGCATACCTCAGCGACGCAGTTGAACGATTTCGCCCGCAAACACTCGGTTCCGCGCTACAGCAATTTGATCCCGACTCGATTCAGCGCGCCAAACAGTTTCTGACCCGGAGTCTGCTCGGACTGTTGTCCCGAGATGACACTGCGCGCACGGTTAACCTGATTCTGAGCTCGCAGATTGAGCGACTGCTGGTCGCGCCGATTGGACGCCTCGGCGATCACGTTTCCAAGTTTTCCATGGAGCGCGCTACCAAAGCTCTGGTTGTGAGGATAACGGCGGCCGCCCGCGAACGACTGCCCAGTGCGATTGCGGAGTTTGATGTGGGCGGGCTAGTGCGCAAGAAGGTGTCGGATTATCCAGTTGAAAAACTGGAGGAGCTCGTGCTGTCAGTCGCCAGGCATCACCTGAAAACAATAGAACTTTTCGGCGCCGTGATTGGTTTCTTCATTGGTGTCGGGCAGACAATCTACTTCTGGCTGACCTACCATCCAGGCCGGTGATAAGGATCACATCCCTCATCCTTTAAATCGGCGGCTAGGTACCAAACGTTGTCCCACGCGTCTTTCACCCAAGCAGTACGAGCGCCGTAACCCTGATTCGTTGGCACCTGCAGGGAGGTAGCTCCGGCCTTGAGTGCGCGTTGGTAGGTTTCTTCCAGGTTCTCGACGTAAGTGTACAGCGCCGGCGGCATCGGCTGCGCGTCACCATGAGCTTCGCCCATCTCGATCATTGAGTCACCGATGCGCACCGTTGCATGATGGACAATGCCTTCCGGCGACTGTTCGCGCGAAATTTCTTCAGCCTTAAAAGCTTCTTTCATGAATTCAATTAGCGCCGGTGCGCCAATGGGATGCAGGAATAGCGTTACCGGACGCATGCCTTCGGGAATGTAGGTTTGCGCGGGACCGAGTTTGTGCGTCGCAATCCACCAGACGTTGCCGGTGGGATCCTTCACCCCGGCTTCTCGATCGCCATAAAACTGATCCACCGGCTCTTCCAGCGAGGTCGCGCCGGCTTCCAGCGCGCGCCGATAGACCGCATCCGCATCGGGCACGTAGAGATGAAGCGCCGTAGGCTTTTCTTCGACGCTCTCATAGCCGCCAATCATTAGCTTGGATTCGCCAATGTTGACTTCAGCGTGAAGACCCCCGGCAGAACCGATCGTGCGGAAGACTTCCACACCGCCAAATGCCTGTTTCACAAATTCGACTAACTGCTCGGCGCGTTTGACAGTCAGGTAAGGGGTGATGGTCTGGTAGCCGGCCCGGATGTGTTTTGCGGGTTTTCGTGTTTTGGTTGCAGATGTGGTCATTGCTGTGCTCCTTCTCAATGCTTCTCTCAGATTTGATTTAAAACTCTCGCGCGGTAGATCGCGCAACTCAATACCAAGGTTCACGAGATCAGCTAGAACTCGCTCGCCTGTCATGAACGGGATCGCTTCGTCGCGCGCGATGATCGCACTGACGGCTTCGTCCAATTGGTCGGGTAATTTATCGGGCAACAACTGCTCAGACATTTTGTTCACTCATACGCGCCCGCAGGTTTTGCAAACCGCGAAACTGCAACTGTTTGATTGCGCCTTCGCTCCTGCTCAACTTTTGCGCAATCTCGCGAATAGTTTTTTCCTCGGCGAAGCGTAGCCGAATCACGTACCGCTGATCCCAGGGGAGTTCGTCCACGAGCCGGTAGACTCGTGCCAATGTTTCGATCTGTTCGAGGTTATTCTCAGGACTGCTGCCGGTGACCTCGGGCAGAACGTCAGAATCACTGCCAGTATCCCGACGCAGGCGTTGCGCACGATCGGCAATCGAGTTGGCGGCTATACGAAAAAGCCAGGACGCGAAAGGGGCGCCGCGCCACTTAAATTTGCCTATATTCAAAAGAGCTTGATGAAAAACATGCGACGTCAGCTCTTCCGCGGCCGACCGTTCGCGCACTCGCCGCGCAATGTAGGCATAGACGCGTTCGAAGTGGAGTTCATACAACCCGGCAAAACGGCTTGGATCCTGCTGTGCCGCCTCGATTAACAGTCGTTCTTCGTGCTGGTTGTCTGGACCCTTCAAGACTAGTCCTCATGCGCCGTCTTCCAATTATATAAACAGCTGAGGAACAAAAAGGTTACGGCAAAAACAAAAAATAGTAAGCAGAAGGCAGTAGGCAGAAAAGCAATCCGAGTCCTTTGGTGTAGCAATGCCGCGATAGCAAAAAGGCAGTGAAGCCTCGACGGGCTCACTGCCTCTTCCCTGCATTCTGCTTAGTGCCTTGTGCCTACTGTTTCGCCGCTCCTGCCGCTGCTCCGGCGCTAATATCCGGGCGACATTAGTTCGGCCGATTGCGCTGTCTTGGGGTCGAATGGGGTGGCGAGAAACTTTTTCGCTACTGTCAGGGCATTGTCGTAGTCAATGCCTGACTGCACTGCCTTATTGTATTCAGAGACAGCGCGGTTGCGCTCACCCTTGGCATCGTAGGCGTTGCCTTTCTTAATATGAGCCCAGACTTCGATCCATGAAGGCTTCAGAGTGCCATTGAGCGACGCATCAAAATTGTCGAGCGCAGGCTGCCAATTGCGCTGCTCGAGATAGAGGAGACCAAGATTGTAGTAGACCCAGGAGTTTGAACGATCCAATTTCAAGGCCGCTTCAAATTGCTGCTGCGCCTCGGCGTAGAGACCTTCCTTCATCTGCTCAATGCCACGACGCGCAATTATTGAGACGCGCAGGTCATCAGACATGCGCAGGATTCTATAGTTAGGGTCGACGACAACTTCCAGTGGCTGGCCATTTGATTCGAAATCAAAGTCTTCACTTTTGCCTTCAATTTTCGTAGTGGTTGTTTGATTGTCTCCTTCGGCGCGCAACATCAACTGCACCGGCATCCGCAGGGTATCGAGTGTCTGCTTGACGGTGCCCCGAGTGCGGAATTTTCCCGAGCGCGTGCGAATGATCTGGTAGTCGACGGTAAACTCCGGAACGCCGGTTCCCTCCACCCACTGCGCGAAGAAATAGCGCAGGTTTTCCACCGCCACTTTTGACGCCAGCTGTTCGAAATCATCTATCGAAGCATTCCTGCCGCGATACTGTTCTAAAAAGTCATGCAGCAGACGGTCGAATTTCTCCTTGCCCATGCTTTCACGAAGCATGCGAAAAACCATCGCGCCTTTGTGGAAGACAATGGATTGATACGCAGCCGACTGATCGTCCAGGGCGTTTGGCGCTCGCGCGATCGATGCTGTCTGCTCAAACGTCAGGGCGCGTTCCTGTTGCTCGCGCTGAGCAGCCTCGAGCGCACCACCCGTCAAATAGGATTCACGAAATGCGAAGGCGCTCCATTCCGCCAGGCCCTGCGAAATCCACGCATCGTCAAACGACTTCAGCCCTACTGTTTGTCCCCACCATTGATAAGCCACTTCGCGCTGGAGTTTTTCTTCCGGCATGGGACGAGTTGAATCAAACAGCTTCGAAGCCAGAAAAACAATTCCCGGGCCCGAGTAGGTGTCCAGACTGTCATCGTCAACCTGGGCCACAACCAGGCGAGAGCCGAAGAGAGGAGCGCCATATTGTTTTGAGTAAAACTCCAGCACCTGCCCCATCATTTCGGCGTAAGCATTAATGCGGCCCTCGCTGCCGGGTTTTGCGTAAAACTGGATCTCGTAATTTCCAAAACGCAGGTTTCGATTGATGTATTGACCGGCGGCAAAGTTTCCAATCAACACTGGTTGCCGATGAACAAAGTGAAAGCGCGTGGCGCCCTCCTTCGGTGAAGCCTGCGGAGTGACTGCGTCGTCGCTGGTCCCAGCCACCTGCAAACCGGTCGGCACAATCAAGGTGATGTCAGACGTCGCGCGATCCGCGGCGTAGTCATGAAACGGAAACCAGCGCGAGGCATACATCAAATAGGAACCCTCGGGACCCACATAGGCCAGCCGCCTGGTCGCCAGGGGCCCGCCCTCCGGCGAGAGCAACGCTCCACTCCAGCGAAAGCGAAGCGTTACCGGCTGATTCGCGGGCACAACCTGACCGAGATCGACTCTGACGCTTGGCCCAAGCGCGCCCACGCCGACGGCATCCTGAACAAAACCGGTCAGTGGTTTGCCGTCGCGATCAATAGTCTCCACGTGCAGCGAGCCGTTTAGTTCGAAGACGAGCGAACGCGTTGATTCCTGCGGAATGACCGTTATGTCAGCACCGGCGCGCAACATGTGTTGGTCAGGGATTAGTTGAGCCTCAATGCGGTAATTGGTGATGTCGAAGCGTGCGGCGGCCTGTTGCGGCGCTGGCTGCTGCGCGCTCGCGGAGACTGCAATCACTGCCAGCGTGGCCAACGATGCCAAGGCCGGGGAAACCATGCGGCGAAAACTCTGGGGAAAGATGGGCCTGGATATCTTCATGTTTATTTCTGCTTTGTTGGGTGATTCTCGATTATACAACTGCGATCCTACTGCAGCACAGCACTCGGACTCCTGGTCTTCAGCCGCCGGCCCCGAGGCTTCAGGGCTCAGGTGTTCCGCGAGATTAGAAGCTTTCGGTGTCGAGATTTTGGATGGTAAAGAGGTGCGGGCGGTTGGCTGGACAACACTAAGGAAAACCAAAGAGCGGGGGCAAGCCCGCCTTCCTGACCGTGAGCTGATTAAAGTTGAGTCTTTAGCCTTGTTGAGGAGGCTTTCTAACGAGATCAAGCGAGCGAGTCGAAGAATCTCTCAGGTCGGGAAGGTGGGCTCGCCCCCGCTCTTTGCTAGAGCATTTTTGTAAGCTATCGGAACCTGAATCAAAACTAACTCAAGGCTTGGGGCTGACCGTGCCGAGAAAATCCAACTCTTTCTGATCATCACTCACTAGCGGCAAGACCCGATCAACCGGCTCAAAAGTTAAGCCATCTTTGGAAGGAATTATTCGATAACTATGCGCCAATGACGAGGGCACCACGGTAAATGAATAGTTTCCCTGCTCGTCAGTCGTCGAGGCCAGCACAGTGCCCCGAGGGCTGATGAGTACGACCACGACATTCGCGATTGGGTCGCCGCCTGCGTCCTTCACCCGTCCCGAGAGCGTGACCGTCGCGCGTGGCTTGGCCGCTGCTTCCACCGGCGCGCCGATCGCTTCCGCCGGGGAAATGGGAGTTGGCACTGGCGTTTCGGGTGCGGGCCTGGCGGGTGTTGAATCTGGTGCGGGCGTCGGCTCAGGCGAAGAAGTGGGTTCGGCTGCAGGAGGAGCTGTTGAACCAGGCGACGAGACTTCGGGGGACGCTGTCGCCTGCGGTGTCGCGGCTGCAGCATCAGGCGACGGTGATAAAGAGGGTGTTGAAGGAGGAGTTGGCGCAGCATCGGCAACTGGCGTCACAGAAACCACCGGCGTTGCTGCGGTCGTACTCTCTGGTAATGAAGTGGGCTGAGCGGCGGAGTCTTTAGTCTGATCTGGTCTGTTATTGGTTGTGGGTGTTTGCGCGCTCGCCTGAGTTGCGGGAGCTGGACCGATTCGTTCATCGAGACCGGCAAGTGAACCGTTGATTTTGCGGTAGAGTTGCTCGATTACGGCGCGGCGCACTGGATCAGGTTCGCCGGTGTTATAGCTCTTGATGTAGTAAGAGAGGGCTTCTGCTTTTTTGTCCTGACGTTCGAGAGCCGCCCCGAGATGCCACAAGGAGGTGCGCGCTGCCGGTGTGCCTTCCGGGAGTATGGTGACGGAGCGCTGCAAATGTTCCGCGGCTTCGTCCAGCTTGTCCTGATTGAACAGCGCCCAACCTGAAATATCCTCAATACGACCGCGCAGGAGATTGGACAAAACGTTACGCGGCGCCTCGGGAATATCGGGTGTGCCTCCTGTGGCGATGGACCGGGCACGAATTACGCGAAACTCATCAGCCTGCACCGCGAGCGTTAGAGCAGGAACATTCATCCCGGCCTCGGCGCTATTTCGCGCCGCTTCGGCGAGTTCATACACTGTTTGAAAACTAACCCCTTTTTGCAGCAAGCGGCTGGCGGCATAGAGTTGACGGTAGACACGCGCCGCGTCGTCCCCTGACGCAAACTCCTTTGCCGCAGCAGTCGCACGTTCTTCGTCAATCGTTCCGCCGTTAGTTTCCTGGTTAATAAAAGTAGCAAACGTCAACAGCGTCTTGAGAAGTTTCGCGTTGTTCTCGGTGTCGGCGGCAACTGACTGAAAGATACTTGCGCGGCGCTCCGGCGCCAGGAGATCGATAAAGTTGGTCGCGCGCGCGGCGGTCTGCCCACCAAGCCTTGTTTCGATCTGGTCATCTTTCACGCTGAAAGACTGCATTAGAATCTCTGCGGCTTCGTCATAGAGTCCGGCGGATGCAAGCGCGCTCGCCAGTTCATAGTCGAGGGTGGGAAACCTTCCATATTGCCGGGCAAAACGAAGAGCGCGTTCCGCTTCGAGCGGTTTTTTTTGAGCTACCAACGCGCGAGCCAGGGCCACCTGCGACCAGCTGTATCTGGGTTCGATTTGCACGGCCTTGTATCCGAGGGTAAGGGCCATATCGCTGTCGTTGTGCGCGGCAAACCAGTAGGCGGCGCCGGCCAGCAGATTCAGGTTGCGCGGATCAGCCTGGAGGGCTTTTTCGAGTTCGCCCTTCGCTTCGTCAGTGCGGCCGAGATCGAGCAGGGAAAGAATCAATCCTGTACGCGCCGCTTT
Source organism: Pyrinomonadaceae bacterium (assembly GCA_036507195.1). Lineage (GTDB taxonomy): Bacteria > Acidobacteriota > Blastocatellia > Pyrinomonadales > Pyrinomonadaceae > PSRF01. The sequence goes on from DASXQM010000253.1 coordinate 48,785, forward strand.
GTCAGCGGGTTCAGCGTCAAGTTGTTGGCGATAGAGCGCGAGCGCTTCTTCGGGCTTACCAAAGGCGCGGTTGAGATCGGCCAGGCTGCGACGGGCTGCTTTTAAGTTTGGATCAAGCTCGAGCGCTCGTTTGTACTCGGCAGCCGCTTCATCGAGACGAAGCGAAACGTGTAGTGCGCGCCCGAGGCCGTGATGCGCTTCGGCAAGGTCGGGAGCAAGCTGCACAGCTTGTGTCGCCAACCGCGTGGCTTCGACTCCCTGCTCCGTGCTGATATAAAAACCTGAAAGAGCTACCAGCCGCTTCGGATCACTTCCGAATTTTGCTTCGATGGCCTGCGCAGCCTTTGTCGCCGCGGCGGACTCCCCGCGCAGGTAAAGATTTAGGGGAATCTGAGAAACAACTCCAGAAAACAACTTTTCTGAAGAACTTACCGGAGCCTCGGCGATGGCCAGCATCAGTTGTTCAATACCGCCCGTACTATCACCTTTCTTCAATCGCTCATCGCCCAGACCCGCATGGGCGCTGATGAGAAGTTCCGTTGCTCGGGCCCTGGATTTTGACTCGGGATGTCCATCAAGAAAGGCTTTGAGCCTGGCTACTCGCTCTTCCAGGGGTTTGGTAAGTGTCAGCTCTACTTCCTCGGATTCCGCCTCATCATCGATCGTGCCCGGCCTTTTGGTGTTCGCTAAAGTGGTGCCGCTGCGAGTCGCAGCCGCTTTTACCGCCGCCAGGGCAGTCTCGCTCTTGGATCTTGTTATCGCTGGCGCTGCTTCAGCCGTCGGCTTGTTCGAAGAATTGTCCGGCAACGCGGACCCCACGGTTGAAGCTGCTGGCGGCGCCTTGTCAAAATCGTCCGTGCTAAACGCCAACTTCTGCGCCAGCGCACCCACGAAATACTGGACGCCTGTATTGAGGCTCTCGCTGAATTTACCGGCCTCAACAAGGGCGCGCATGCGCTGGCCCATATCACCCAGCACACCCTCGGGTAGATCGCGCTGGACCGATCGGCTAAGTCGCGTGAGCGATGTCTTTTCGTTGACCGCGAGAACCAGCAGCAAACTCTTCTTTGCGCTAGTGTAAGCGCCAATGTTCCAATCCTTCGCGAGCTGGAGCGAGAAGTCGGAAATGTCCTGGCCCGCGGTTGACTCGACCGTCGCGATATCAAATTCGATCCCGGTTTTCAGTTTCAGATTGGCGAGCATGTTTTCGAGTTGCTGCTTTGTTTTATCGTCGACAACCCCGGCAAAGTCGCTTACGTGACCCGTTGGCGCGGGTATTCGTTGCGTCGTCTGCGCAAGCTGACTGACACCAAGTGACAGAAAGAATGCCGTGCTAGAGCAAACAAGTAGTATCCAGTTTGGCTTTCGCTGATCTAATAATTTCATTCTGTTCGACCTTTTTAAGTTCAGGCGTCATTCGTGTCGGGGAGGATGTGCCTGGTCTGTTTGGGCGCTCTGTATGAATCTTGGTTATCTAATGGGGACGCTCTGGATGGCCATGATAACATCGCGTGCTTTTGTCAGCGAGTTGGGGGTCGTTATAGCCGCGGATTTACGCGGACAAACGCGGGATCAGATTTGTCAGTACCACCTGCGGTAGCGGGCGGGTAACGTTCGTCGCACCCACCCGAACTTTGCGTCATCCGCAATAATCCGCGGCTAAGTGTGGATCTGTAATGCTTGTAGACCATTTTCGGAGGTTGCAGTGAGCGAACTCGATGAGGCATGGGCGGTCGCACTGGCCGACGCCGAAGCGCGTGCGCGTGCCGCCGGACGGACTGACGTCTCTGAGTATCTTGCATTGCGCAGCTCTAATGATTTGATCAGAAAGACGGCCAGCAAATGGCTGTTGGGGATGTTTGCGGCCGCTGCGGGCGAAGCCAATCGCGCGGGGGGCTCGATAAATATCTCGACGGACGATGCGCATCGTTTCAAAGTCGGCAATGCCAGCATGGTTGGTAGTCGCGTCAGTTTGGGAAGCGGCATGCGAATGCTTTTAGTGGAGGTAGGCTGGCCCCGCTTGCCACGCGATGGCTTCATTCGCGGCGGTGGCTTGGCTTGTGGCAACATCAAACATCTCGGAATCAAACCAGCAGATGAAGAACTCCGGCTGGTCCTCAGTAGTAATGGCACACCAATTTGGGTGGTGGGAAAGCACGGGTCGCCCGGCAAGCATCAGGAGCTTCACGAGGCAAACGTTAGAAAACACATCGCGATCCTCCTGGACGATTCGCGAAAATGAGCTAACACTCTCCTGACCATTTCCGCTAGCGGGTGCACGTTTTCGAACTATCACCGACTAACAAAATAGTTCAACCCCAGCAAAGACAGCCGAAGATTGCAGTTTTGCAAGACCGTCGAGATGCGTTTACGCAGCAACGGGCTGAGGCATGCTTTTTGCCAATAAGGCTACCGGACGCTCGACGTGACAGGTGTCCCCCATTTGCGAGCGGAAAAACCGGGCTAATCAAAACTGATTGCGCGAACTCAAATATTTGATCGGCTCGAAAAGATTTTGAGGAGGGTACTGATGACAAACCGACGCACACTTAGTTTCTCAATTTTCGCGGCTGCAATCCTGGCGCTGTGCTTGCCGGTGCTGGCAGCCGCTCAGGGTGGTTACGGCTATCCGGATTATGGACGCAACCGCAATGACGATTACCGTCGCAACGGCAACTACGGCCGCTACGATGAGCGGTATCTAAAGGATTCTATTCACAGGCTGGATAGACTCGCAAAAGACTTCGAAAGAGACCTGGACAGGGCCCTTGATCGCAGTCGCGTAAACGGAACGCAGCGAGAAGATCGCATCAACGCCCAGGGACATGATTTCCGACGAGCGGTCAGCAGTTTGAAATCAAATTTTGGCAACGGGCGAGATCTCAACCGGAGCAGAGATGAAGCCCAGCGGGTACTCCAGGAGGCCCGGCAGTTTGATCGTATTGGACGCTCGAGAACAGTCGACAATCGAGTAGCGTCTGAGTGGTCACAGATTCAACAGGAATTGCGCATAATCTCGGATGCGTACGGCTTGGGATACGGTGGCTATAACAATGGTGGCTACAATCCGAATGGTCGTGACGACGACTATCGAAGGTACGATCCTAACAACAATCGGAACCGCAACAACAACGACTGGTGGCGCCGAATTCCCTGGCCTAACTAGAGCATCAGTCAAATACAGAACCGAGCGCGGCAGCGCCGGATGCTAAAGTCAACTTCAATGGTAAGGCGTATTTGCCGGGCGCTTGCCAAAGTAGACTTTGGCATCCGGCGCTACCGCGCTCGGTTCTGTACTGCTTGTCTGCTTATTTAGGAAGTTGACTCGTATCCGACCTGCGGTCTCGGAAGAACACCTCTCTTGAATCGTTCCTGAAAGAGCTGGGGTGAGGCTTTCGCATGTCCAGTCTTGATGACAGAATAGCCACATGGCTGGAACGCTCTACCTTGTTTCAACTCCAATCGGCAATCTTGAAGACATTACCCATCGGGCAGTCAGGCTGCTGGGCGAAGTGGATGTCATCGCCTGTGAAGACACCCGCCACACGCAGAAGCTGCTCAATCATTACGCAATCAACACCAGAACCATCAGCTATCACGAACACAACGAACGTGAACGTGCTGTCGAACTTCTCAAGCAGCTCAAACAGGGTTCAAATGTAGCGGTTGTTTCCGACGCCGGCACGCCTGGCATTAGTGATCCAGGGTTTCGCCTCGCCCGGCTGGCGATCGAAAATGAAGTGAGAGTTGTTCCGGTGCCCGGGGCCAGCGCGCTTATTACTGCTTTGGTGGCTTCCGGCATGCCCACAGATGAATTCTTTTTTGGCGGATTCCTGCCGGCACGTTCGGGCGCACGCCGGGCACGGCTGAGTGAGTTGCGTTCAATCCCGGCTACTCTGATTTTTTACGAAGGTCCGCATCGCATCGCGGCAGCGCTTAAAGATGCGCGTGAAATTCTGGGGGAACGCGAGGCAGTAGTTGCGCGGGAGCTAACCAAGATGCACGAGGAGATTGTGCGCGGCCGTTTGAGTGAGCTGGCGGAGCGTTTTTCTTCCACCGAGGGTGCACGAGGAGAGATGGTACTGATCATTGACCGCGCTGTGATTGAAGTCGAAGGCGGGAAAGACGAAGCCTCTGCCAGTGTTGCAGCGCTGGTTACGGAATTGGAAAACGAAGGATTGGATCATCGCGCGGCGTTAAAGAAGGCGGCGCGTCAGCTGGGACTCACGCGCGCCGAAGCTTATCGCCGATTGGTAGCTGAAAAAAACTAGCCGCGGATTTACGCAGATCGACGCGGATGTCAGTACCGCCTGCGGTAGCGGGTGGGTGCGATGAACATTACCCGCCCGCTACCGCAGGCGGTACTGACAAATCAGATTCGCGTTTATCCGCGTAAATCCGCGGCTAATTTGATACTCGAAGTTCAGCCACCACTCAACTGTGCCGGCAGCTGCTTATCGACTACAGGCCGCGCCGGCCGGTTAGCAACTTCCCACAGCGTCATGTAAATCGTGCGCGCGATCTTCTCCATCTTTTGAAAGTCGATCTTGTCCACTGAGTCGCCGGGACGGTGGTAGTCTTCGTGCTCGCCGTCGAAAAAGAAAACTATCGGAATGCCTTTGCGCGCGTAATTGTAGTGGTCGCTGCGGAAGAAGAAACGGTTGGGGTCGGCTGGATCGTCGTAGCGATAATCGTAGGTGAGGTTCAAATACTGTTTGTTCACCGTCTCGGTCAGTTCACCAAGCTCCGTGCTCATCATCCTTGAGCCGATGACATAAACCTCATTTGGTCCTGAGAGTTCCCTGTTTCTCGGATCCGTGTCGCCTGCCTTCTTGCTACGGCCGATCATGTCTATATTGAGTTGCGTCACGATCTTATCGAGCGGAATAGTGGGATAGTTGGTGAAGTAGCGCGAGCCCCAGAGTCCTTTTTCTTCTCCTGCATGCCAGACAAACAGCACTGACCTTTTGGGTCGGGTGCTTGCTTTCGCCAACGCCTCCGCGAACCCGAGTAGCGCGGTTGTCCCGGAACCATCATCATCCGCGCCGTTGTAAATCGCGTCGCCGTTCAATGGTATGCCGATGCCAATGTGATCATAGTGTGCGCCCAGCGCGACGTATTCATTGTTTAGCACCGGATCACTACCTTCAAAGACCGCCACTACGTTTTGTGTTGTGGCCGGATCGGATTTTATCTTTATGGTTAAGGAAAGTTTTTTGTCCGGGTTCAGCGCAAAAGGCTCCGGCAATTGACCACCGTAAACTGCTTCGAAGAGCGACTGGGCATGTTGTCTCTCGCCCTGGAACAAAACATTCGCTACTCGGGGCGAAATGACGATCTGCGGCATTTGTGCGCCGGCCGGGGGTTGAAACCTATCGACCCTCATCACTCCGCGTTCCGCCATGCGAGTTCGGTTGCGATCCCAATTCGCCAGATACTGGAAATCGGGAACGATCACAACAGCGGCGACCCCCTGTTTCTGCGCATATTCGCCTGCGTTCATCCAGTCGTCGCCCCGCTTGCCTGTAAGGTCGGAATTCCTGATGGCGGACGGAGTCCCGTTGGGCGGGCCAAAGATAACTGCGATTTTTCCCCTCGCATCGATTCCTCTGTACGCATCGATATTCTTCGACTTGACGAACCAACCATTGCCGGCAAATACAATTTGCGCCGCTGCAACATCAGCCGGTCGCACAATCGGAATGTAATCGTCGCCAAGGCCCAGCGGTTGGTTATTGAGCTGTACCCGCGTTTCCGCTTTGTCAATGACGTCCCTGCTGAGAGCAATTTTCTGAAAGTAGCTGCCATCGTCGCCCGCCGGTTTGAACCCCCAGCGCGACAGGTTCATCGCCAGGAACCTGGCGGTCGTATCCAGTCCACGCGAAGGCGTGTCGCGACCTTCCATCTCGTCGGAGGCGATGAATGAGAGGTAGTCTTTCAGTTGTGCCGCCGTGATTGTGTCCGCGCCTCTTTGCGACGCAAGAGAAACCGGCGTCGCTTTTTGCGTCCTGGTTTTGCGCTGGGCCAGCGCGCGCGGGGCCAGTTGGACTGGTGAAAGACTAAAGACGAGGACGCTCGTCAGGAAGACTGTTGCCAGTGATCTTCGCATGTATTCTCCGGTGGAATTCGCTTTGAGGCTGACTTCAGCTCTGGGGTTGGCTTACTACGCAGCGGGGCCGGCGAAAGTTTAGCGTGTGCCTGAATGTTACCATCACTCGGAATGCACTCGGGGCAGTAGCCCGACTGTTAAGGAGGGCTTTGGGGTGCGAATCAAAGCCCTCCTTAACAGTCGGGCTACGGCCCCGGACTTCGACCTTTTCCCTATCAAACTTGCTGGACTGCCTGGATCATTCTGGTCAGCGTATCTTTCGCGTCGCCGTAGAGCATCCCCGTCACCTCTTTGAAAAACAGGGGGTTCTCCAACCCTGAGAATCCTTTGCCCTGGCCACGCTTTAGAACCACAACTGACTTTGCGCGATCAACTTCGAGGATTGGCATGCCGGCAATCGGGCTGCCTGGATTGTCGCGGGCATCGGGATTGACCACATCGTTAGCGCCAATCACAACTGCAACATCAGTCGAGGGAAACTCAGGATTGATCTGTTCCAACTCATACAACGATGAGTAAGGAACGTTTGCCTCGGCGAGCAACACGTTCATGTGGCCGGGCATGCGTCCCGCGACCGGATGAATCCCATACTTCACGGTGACGCCTCGCTTCTCGAGCGTGTCTGCCAACTCGCGCACCGCATGTTGCGCCTGGGCAGTGGCCAGGCCGTAGCCGGGCACAAACACGACTTTGTTTGCGTAGGCCAACTGCACCGCGATGTCGTCCAAACTCACCTCGCGCATGACGCCTTGTGCGCCACCGGGTCCTTGAGATTTCGCAGCGCTGCCGAACGCGCCGAATAATACGTTGGTCATCGAACGATTCATTGCCCGGCACATCAGAATCGAGAGAATGAATCCCGAGAAGCCGTCCAGCGTGCCGGCAATGATCAAGACATTATTCTTCAGCACGAAGCCGGTGGCCGCAGAGGCGAGACCTGCGTAGGAGTTCAGAAGCGACATGACCACCGGCATGTCCGCCGCACCGATTGGCATCACCAGCAAGAGTCCGAAAACGAATGCCAGACCTACCATCACGAAGAAAAGGGGCAATGAGCCCGGCACAAAAATCAAGTAAACAAAAATTCCTATCGTCGTTGCCAGCAGCGTCATGTTGAAAATGTTCTGGCCGCGGTAGGTCACCGGCGTGCCGCGAACAAGGCCCTGCAACTTGGCAAACGCCAGCAGGCTGCCTGTCGTTGTCAGCGCGCCGAGCATTACTTCAAAACCGAGCGCGCTCATCGTTATGGTTTCGAGATGTCCACCGTGGCGGTAGAACTCGGAAATTCCGACCAGCGCCGCAGCGAAAGCGCCAAACGCGTGAGACAGTGCAGTCCGCTGCGGCATCGCCGTCATCGGAACCCAAAGACCCATCGCCAAACCGACCAGCGAACCAAGCACCAGACCAGTAATGATCCAGGTATAGGTGACGATCTCGTAATGCATCAGTGTGCCGATGATCGCCATCAACATCCCAAACTCCGCCAGATGCATTCCGCGCTTGGCAGACTCCGGGTGACTCAATCCCTTGAGGCCGAGAATGAAAAGGATGGACGCCAGCAGGTAGCTTAGTTCGATGAAGTAGGTACGCACAGTTTAGAGGGTCTTTGGTCTTGGGTCTTGGGTCTTTGAACTTGCAATTTAGAATTTGTTCTTTGTGTTTCCTTCGTCTATGCCTCCCGCGATTTGGGTTCTGCCTACTGCTTTTTGCCTTCTGTCTTCTGTCCTGCCGCTGGCTTGCGCTTAAACATCTTGAGCATGCGATCGGTGATTACGAAGCCACCGACGACATTGGTCGTGGAGCAAAACACGGCGGTGAAACCGAGAATAGTACTCACCGTGTTGTAGCGTGCGCCGGCAGTGACAATTGAGCCCACGAGCGAAATGCCGGAGATGGCATTGGTTGCCGACATCAGCGGCGTGTGCAATAGCGGCGGCACTCGCGAGATCACCTGGTAACCGAGAAACGCCGCCAACGCGAAAACGTAAAGAGCGGAGATTAGTGTTTCTGCTGACATGCGCCACCTCCAACTAGAAACTATGTATTCATAGAGGTACGTTGCAATTGCTCTCAATAAAGAGCTTACCATTTGCCCAGTGGGAATCTTCTTGGAAATTCACACGTTCTTCATGTGCCACTTTAAGAATCTAGCCATCGTTCCATCCGCAAGCGCTCTAGGGGCATCCACCGGCAGCATCAATTCGCGCGCTACACCTCGTCAAAGTCTTCCAACTCGTATCCCTGTCGGCACGTCCACCAATTTAACTCTCGCTAATACCGGCTTTCTCGATCGCCGCCGCTACTCGTTCATTCACAAACTGTCGTGCATGCGTGACACACGATGGGCCAACTA
>DASXQM010000254.1:0-3150 GCA_036507195.1 Pyrinomonadaceae bacterium
TGTGATGATCGCGTCGATCGAAGCGACATCGGCGGGATTTGCCGCCGGAGTTGCGGGTGTTTCTACTGTCGATTGTTTTGGCATTGGCGATGGTACCGGCAATGGGTTTGGTTTTGGCTTCTCAGTCTGGGCCGTTGTAATAGCGACTGCGCAAGATATGATGGTTACCGCAATAAGAAATTTAAACGCCACTGAGATGACTTTCATGCGATTCTCCTCGTATGGATCTTTGTGCCTCACGTTGATTAAAACATGGGCTCGGCGTAACCGGCAAAAGTTAGCGCAAAGTTAGCAGTTTGCATCGGCCCGAAACTGAGGACGCTGCTCCAAAGAAGCTCTGGTTACAGAACCGTGAGCGGGTAGCGACCGGATGCAGGTACTCAACCGGGTCACCGCTCTCCCGGCCGGCGAAATCGTCGCGTGCAGCTTGAGCAAAGGATTGGGACGCTACCGCTCACCGTTCTTTACAACTCGCCAACGCTACAGTAATCGAATCAAAGTCTTGCGCAATCTCCTTCGAGCCTTGGAGCTTTTCATGGTTGAATGTTAAGAACAGTTAAGGCATGGCTATCGAAGTTGAGAAACTGGAACCTGAACCAAGGGTGATCAGGCGCAGGACAGCAATGTTTCGCGCGCTGTCACATCGTAATTACCGGGTCTTCTGGATTGGCGCATTTTTGTCGAACGTCGGCACCTGGATGCAGGCCGTGGCCCAGGGCTGGCTGGTACTCCAGCTGACTGATTCGGCTCTGTGGTTGGGTATCGATGGATTCATGGCCACCGCGCCGGGCTTCTTTCTGACACTTGCCGGAGGCGTTTTTGCCGACCTTGTTGATCGCCGGCGCTTACTTCTCTACACCCAGGTAGTAGCCGGATTAGCAGCCGTCGCCTTGGCCACGCTGGTTTGGACGAACCACGTAAACGTCTGGATGGTCCTGGGTTTTTCGTTTGTTACCGGATGTTGCATGGCGCTCGCCGGCCCCTCGTATCAGGCAATGACTTTCGATCTGGTGGGTCGAGAGGATCTGGCAAACGCTGTGGCCTTGAATTCGTCTCAGTTTCAACTGTCGCGTGTTATCGGGCCGGTCTTCGCAGGACTCGGATTCAAGTTTTTCGGACTCGCCGGCTGTTTCTTTTTGAACGGCCTTTCCTTCGTGGCCGTAGTGGTTGCGCTTCGCATGGTGCATTTCCAGGAAGCCACGAAGTTTATACATTCGGTTAAAGATCGTCGCGCGCTGTGGCGGGATCTTATTGCCGGGTTCCGTTACGTGAGACATCGCCCGCGTGTTTTTTCGTTATTGAAGATCTCCGCCGTCAACAGTCTATTCGGCGCCCCTTACATTACGATGATCCCAATCTTCGCTCGCGACATTTTTCATCTCGGCGCGAGCGGCCTCGCCTGGATGATGGGGGTAGCAGGCGCAGGAGCGTTCTGCGGCGCGTTGTTTCTCGCATACCTCGGCGACTTCAAACGGAAGGGTTGGTCGGTGCTCGGCGGCGCTTTTGGTTTTGGTGTCTTCCTGATCGCCTTCGCACAAGCCAATCACCTCATATGGTCGCTGGTTTTCCTTTTCGGCGTCGGCTTTACTATCGTCACCTCAGTGGCGGTCGTAAACACGTTGTTGCAGCAATTAGTTACTGACGAAATGCGCGGGCGAGTGATGAGCATGTTCATCCTCTCCTTTATTGGCGCAATGCCGCTCGGGAATCTGCTCGCAGGCGCGGTGTCGCATCGATACGGCGCACCGTTCGCCCTTGCCGCGGGCGGTGTTTGCATCATCATCTACGTGACAATAGTAGCAATCAGAAACGAGCGATTGCGGCAACTGCGTTAAGAGAATCCCTATTCCTGGGACCGCGGGCGTCTCGCCCGCATCAAGCAGCGGGTTCACTCAGCGACGCGTTTCAGCGGCAGGGCGACGACTACAGAGATAAACGCAGCTCAGTCTATGTTCCCGCCTTCTTAGAAACTGACGTGTAAGTCGTTGATTCTATTAAGGCGAAAAGTTTCATTTCGTTATCTGCTTGTCGCAGACGAGCAAAGCTACTCGGTTCTGCAAAGACGGTCTGGAAATCATCTTGCCGCCAAGCACCACGAGGCTGATCTTTTGCGTGTTGCGTATATCCTCCAACGGGTTAGCGTCAAGTAATACCAGGTCAGCAACTTTGCCTTTCTCTACTGTACCGAAAGAGTCGAGTCTGCCTAGAAACTCTGCGGGATTGCGAGTCGCGGTTTGCAGAGCTTCCAGAGGCGTAAGCCCCGCCTCAACGAGCAGAACAAGCTCATCATGCAGCTTTGGATTATCCAGGGGCAGATCTGTTCCGGCCATTAGTTTCACATCCGCCCTCCTCATCGCAGCAACCAAATCAAGTTGTTTCTGGATTAGCATTTTGCCGTAGCGGATATCGTGTTCGCTCAGGTCTTTGCGCCCGCCGTTAATTGCCTCGCGGATTGGCTGGCCCACAAGTGTAGGAACTTGCCATGTATTATTTCTGCGAAAGGCGGATAGAAGGCTGGCCGCCTTTTGCTCGCTGAAACTGTCAAGCAACGGTCTGGTGAAACTCGCGCGGAAGATCTCGCTGTCGTCAGGTTCTTTTTTCTCAATTAAGGATTTCAGAACAGCATTCACTATTGTTCGTATTCTGTCCGTCAACTCTGCTTCGCGGCGTTGAGCAGCCAAGCAAAACACCATAGAAGCGCCCACCAAGGTGTTCTATTCTGTGCTGTCCGGCATCGGTTGCTTCCATAGCACTGATGGAGGGCGGGACGTGTCCGGCGAACGGAATGCCCTGTCGTTTCGACTGTGCCGCAATGGCAAAGTAGATGTTTCGCGGAACTGCGTCGTGTACCTTGATGAAATCTACGCCGCGTTCTTTCAGGTAGGCAACCATTTCCTTCGCCTCTGCCTCATCGTTAACGGAAATGATCAAAGGCATTTGGAAAGGGAGCGCACCTTGCAAAAGAGGGCCAGCTATCACCATACGTGGTCCTAGAATCTTTCCCTCATTAACCTCCCGACGAAGACGTAATATTTCCTCCAGCGGAGAACCCATATCCCGAACGCCTGTAATTCCCTTGGCCAAAAGAAATGGAAAGTTCTTTTTACCGTTCTCGTAACCTCCTGAATGAATGTGCATGTCCCACAAGCC
>DASXQM010000255.1:0-2492 GCA_036507195.1 Pyrinomonadaceae bacterium
TACGGCGTGCTTGACCATCTCACCGGAAGTTCTCGGATCGCGACCAATCACGATGGTGCCCGCTCCGGTGTGTGTGCCAAACGCTTGAGCGAAACGCGTCAGCAGCGCAGGCGTTAGCGACTCGCCAATTACGCCACGCACGCCGGAAATGCTGATTTTAAGAGTTGGTATCGCTCGCATGAAATAGACTGAAATCCGAAAGCTGCTTCCACGCAACAACTATCTGCTCAACCTGTCGCGCACCCAGTTAAGCAGGCGCGGCGCTTCCTCCGCGTCCTGACTTTCAACGATGATTCGGATCATTGATTCTGTGTTTGAGGCTCGCACATGGATCCAACCGTTTGACATCATCACCTTCACGCCATCGGTCGTGTCATAGCTCAATTCCTCGTGTTCCACTTCCGTGCGAAAGTCCTGGAGGACCGAGTAGAGCCGATTGGGTTCTACAGTGATGTTATGCTTCAAAATCGCAAGACGAGGCAGCTGCTCGACCAGCTCGGACAGGTTTTCGCCTGTGCGCGATAGGTGTTGGAGGATAAGCCCAATTGCTGCGGCGCTATCGTGAGTAAGTTGCACTTCTGGAACCGTGATGCCGCCGCTTCCCTCACCACCAAGTATGGCATCATGTTCGATCATTCCTTCGGAGATGTAAACCTGGCCCACCGGAGTACGCACGACGGCGCCGCCGTAACGAGTTGCGATCAGATCTATAGCGCTCGTGGTCGAGATATTTGTGACGATCGTTCCTGTGCGTTCTTTGAGACGAATGCTAGACGCGAGAGCGAGCGTGGTTTCTTCGGAGAGCGGTTCACCGCTTTCCGTTACGATTCCGAGGCGCTCGCCATCCGCATCATGTGCAAAGCCTATGTCGGCGCGCCCGGCTTTAACCACCGCGCTGAGTTGCGCCATCGTCTCCGGCCTCGGCTCTGGCTCGTGTGGAAAAACAGTCGTAGGGTTGTCGTTCAGTGCCAGGACTTCGCATCCCAGGACCGCTAGCCATTGAGGGCTCATCAGTGAACACGCGCCATTACAACAATCCACGGCCACAACCAACCGTCGTGACTTGATGACATCGACGGCAAATCCTGTTTTGAGAACATCGATATGGTGTGGGATCGGATTTTCGTATTGAACAACTTGCTTGATCGTCTTCCAACTCGCCTTGGCAAACTCTCCCTGGTGAAAGATGTCGAGTAATTCTTCTGCCTGAGTAGAGTTCAGATAGAGCCCGTCACCGCGGACAAACTTGAGCGCGTTCCATTGCCATGGGTTATGACCGGCAGTGATTGCAATTCCTCCGTCGGCCTGGAGCCATTTGATCGACAACTGCATGCTCGGCGTAGGACAAACTCCAAGATCCAAAACCTCGCAGCCCGCAGCCAATAGCCCTGCCACGACGGCAGACCGAATCATTGGTCCCGACGGCCTGGTGTCGCGACATATTACAATGCGGCCGCCGTCGAGATACGTGCCAAATGCCTGCGCGAACTCTACGGCAAGTTCCGGGGTCAAGGTCTCGCCGACTATTCCGCGAACGCCGGTGATGCCGATCTTCAGTGGTTTCATCAAAACTTCTGGAACTGCTATGTCTCAGGAAAGCCGGATGTGCTGTCGGAGATTAATTGTACCCCACGACATAAATTTGAGTCAGTCGCTAGCATCCACGGTTCTGACATCTCGTTGCGGTTGGGATTTGTCTGGATTTTTTGCTCCGACGTTTCTATTCTCTACCCTTGCTGTCACCTTGAACTTCTGAGCCAAAGCAAACGGAGCAATCGATGAAACGAACCCGTGTCACTGCAATTTTGTTCTGCGTTGTGATGCTCCCCCTAGCAGGAGCTACACCTCGTTCGAATAATTCACGATTGCAGGAGGTCAAAAGCATCGCTGAACGATTAGGCTATTCTCGCGATGCGAAACTCCTCATTGTGCATGCCGACGATCTGGGGATGGCTCATTCCGTGAATGCGGCCACAGTAAAAGCCTTCGAAACCGGCCAGGTGAATTCCGGAAGCATCATGGTACCCTGCCCCTGGCTCTCGGAAATCGCTGCCTATGCTCGAGCGAACCCGCAAGCTGATCTGGGTTTGCACCTGACGTTGACCAGTGAATGGACGTCTTTCCGCTGGGGTCCGGTCATGTCAAGAGATCGAGTGTCGTCGCTGCTGGACAAAGACGGCTATTTTTATTTGACCGAGACTCAGGCGGCTGCTCATGCGGACCCGAAGCAGGTCGAACTCGAAATCAACGCCCAGATTGAGCGCGCCAAGGCGTTGGGAATTCAGCCCACGCACCTGGATTCACATATGGGTACGCTCTATCAAAACAAGGACCTGTTCGAAGTGTTCCTCCGCGTGGCGCGCAGCAACAAGCTGCCGGTAAGAATAGCGAAGACATGGTTCGAGCGAACAGACTTTCTTCCCGCGACACTGAATCCCAATGATGTGTTTATCGATCGAATTCTGGATATCGATCCGACCATTGCGCCAAAC
>DASXQM010000256.1:0-2469 GCA_036507195.1 Pyrinomonadaceae bacterium
TACGGCGTGCTTGACCATCTCACCGGAAGTTCTCGGATCGCGACCAATCACGATGGTGCCCGCTCCGGTGTGTGTGCCAAACGCTTGAGCGAAACGCGTCAGCAGCGCAGGCGTTAGCGACTCGCCAATTACGCCACGCACACCGGAAATGCTGATTTTGAGAGTTGGTATCGCTCGCATGAAATCAAGCTACAACTATCTGTTCAACCTGTCGCGCACCCAGTTAAGCAGGCGCGGCGCCTCCTCCGCGTCCTTACTTTCAACGATGATTCGGATCATTGATTCTGTATTTGACGCCCGCACATGGATCCAGCCGTTTGACATCATCACCTTCACGCCATCGGTCGTGTCGTAGCTCAGTTCCTCGAGTTCCACTTCAGTGCGAAAGTCTTGGAGGACCGAGTAGAGCCGATTGGGTTCTACCGTGATGTTATGCTTCAAAATCGCCAGATGAGGCAGCTGCTCGACCAGCTCCGACAGCGTTTCGCCTGTGCGCGATAGGTGTTGGAGGATAAGGCCAATTGCCGCGGCGCTATCGTGAGTAAGTTGCACTTCTGGAACCGTGATGCCGCCGCTTCCCTCACCGCCAAGTATGCCGTCATGTTCGATCATTCCTTCGGAGATGTAACCCTGACCCACCGGAGTACGCACGACTGCGCCACCGTAACGAGTTGCGATTAGATCTATAGCGCTGGTGGTCGAGATATTTGTGACGATCGTCCCTGTGCGTTCTTTGAGACGAATGATCGACGCGAGAGCGAGAGTGGTTTCTTCGGAGAGCGGCTCACCTCGTTCCGTTACGATTCCGAGGCGCTCACCATCCGCGTCATGTGCGAAGCCTATGTCAGCGCGCCCGGCTTTAACCACCGCGCTGAGTTGCGCCATCGTCTCCGGCTTCGGCTCTGGCTCGTGTGGAAAAACAGACGTAGGGTTGTCGTTCAGTGCCAGGACCTCGCATCCCAGAGCTGCTAACCATTGAGGGCTCATCAGTGAACACGCGCCATTACAACAATCCACGGCCACAACCAGCCGTCGTGACTCGATGACATCGACGGCAAATGCTGTTTTGAGAACCTCGATATGGTGTGGGATCGGATTTTCGTATTGAACGACTTGCTTGATCGTCTTCCAACTCGCCTTGGCAAACTCTCCCTGATGAAAGATGTCGAGTAATTCTTCTGCCTGAGTAGAGTTCAGATAGAGCCCATCACCGCGGACAAACTTGAGGGCATTCCACTGCCATGGGTTATGACCGGCAGTGATTGCAATGCCTCCGTCAGCCTGGAGCCATTTGATCGCCAGCTGCATGCTCGGCGTAGGGCAAACTCCAAGATCCAAAACCTCGCAACCCGCAGCTAATAGCCCTGCCACAACTGCAGACCGAATCATTGGTCCGGACGGTCTGGTGTCGCGACAGATGACAATGCGGCCGCCGTCGAGATACGTGCCAAACGCCTGCGCGAACTCTACGGCAAGTTCCGGGGTCAAGGTCTCGCCGACTATTCCGCGAACGCCGGTGATGCCGATCTTCAGTGGTTTCATCAAAACTTCTGGAACTGCTAGGTCTCAGGAAAGCCGGATGTGCTATCGGAGATTGATTGTACCCTACGGCATAAATTTTGAGTCAGTCGCTAGCGCTCACGGCTCCGACACCTTGTTGCGGGTGGGATTTGTCTGGATTTTTTGCTCCGACGTTTCTATTCTCTACCCCTGCTGTCACCTTGAACTTCTGAGCCAGAGCAAACGGAGCGATCGATGAAACGAACCCTTGTCACTGCAATCTTGTTCTGCGTTGTGGTGCTACCGCTAGCAGGAGCTACACCTCGTTCGAATAATTCACGATTGCAGGAGGTCAAAAGCATCTCTGAACGATTAGGCTATCCTCGCGATGCGAAACTCCTCATTGTACATGCCGATGATCTGGGGATGGCTCATTCCGTGAATGCGGCCACAATAAAAGCCTTCGAAACCGGACAGGTAAATTCAGGAAGCATCATGGTGCCCTGCCCTTGGCTCTCAGAAATCGCGGCTTATGCCCGAGCGAACCCGCAAGCCGATCTTGGTCTGCACCTGACATTAACCAGTGAATGGACGTCTTTCCGCTGGGGTCCGGTCATGTCAAAAGATCGGGTCTCGTCGCTGCTTGACAAAGACGGCTATTTTTATTTGACGGAGACTCAAGCAGCTGCTCATGCGGACCCAAAGCAGGTAGAACTCGAAATCAACGCCCAGATTGAGCGCGCCAAGGCGTTGGGAATTCAGCCCACGCACCTGGATTCACATATGGGTACGCTCTATCAAAACAAGGAGTTGTTCGAAGCTTTCCTGCGCGTGGCGCGCAGCAACAAGCTGCCGGTAAGAATAGCGAAGACATGGTTCGAGCGAACAGACTTTCTTCCCGCGACACTGAATCCCAATGATGTGTTTATCGATCGAATTCTGGATATCGATCCGACCATTGCGCCAAAC
>DASXQM010000257.1:0-23704 GCA_036507195.1 Pyrinomonadaceae bacterium
TTAGGACTCTTCCCTTCCGCGAGTTCCAACAAAACACCTTCAACCTCATTACTGCGGCCGTGAATTCAGCGGCACAGCGCTTGACGGTAAAATTGATCGGCTCACCCCTTCCGCGCCCTCGAGCGGGCGAACCTGACCCAATTTTTCTCCGGGTTGCAGCTCCGAAATCGATATCGCCAAGACACAACGAGGCTCTAGACTGCCGTGCTTATTCTGACAATCGCAATATATGTCGCTCTCGCCCTGATCGTTCATGAGTTGGGACATCTCATTGCGGCCAGAAAGTGCAATATCCTCGCGTCTGAAATTAGTTTGGGACTGGGACCGCGGCTGTTGGGCTTTCGCGCTGGCAGCATGCGCTTTACTCTTCGTCTCATTCCGCTCGGTTCATTTATAAGGCTCGACGGCACTGCACTGAGGGACCGATCAATCCAGCAGCAATTGTTCGTACATGTTGGTGGCATCATGCTAAACATCGTAGCGGGCGTGGCCACCTTCGGAACAAGATTTAGTTGGATAAATTTTCTGGTAGCGGCGGGCAACGTACTGCCTCTCTACCAGCATGATGGATGGAAATGCGGAGTGGTGATTATGCGCTCACTCTTGCAGCGCAAGAGTCAACGAGTCGAGTGGGCATTCACGTTCTCAGGCGGGTTTGTCAGCCTCGTTGCCGTTTGGGCAGTCACCCGGCTTTTCATTTAACCCAGCTGTCTGCCTACTGCCTACTGCCTACTGCCTACTGCCTTCTGCTTTCTGCCTTCTGCTTTCTGCCTCCTGCCTCCTGCTTTCTGCCTCCTGCCTCCTGCCTCCTGCCTCCTGCCGACTGCCGATCAGTGTCTTCCAATCGGAGTTGCTCGAAAACTCTCGTTGAAAGCCGGCAGGCCCTTGCCCTTTTCACCGTCGGCGGCCTTCAGTTTTTCCACCGAGTGGTAGTTCACCTTTTTCGTCTTAGGCAGCTGGCCCGCAACGTCCGTATTGTCATTGACGACGGCGGTTGATTTCCTGCTTTGGTCGAGCACGGCCTCGTCACCTTTCTTCAAAGCCCAAATCAATCCGGCCGGTGGCGTGTAAGGAAAAACAATAGCGCCGGTGGCTATGGCGGCAGCAACAACGGCCTTACTTCGATTTTTGCCCTGCAGACGATCCGAGAGTTTGATTGGAACTCGCGAGCCGTCGACCGCAACCACATCTTCCAGAACCCAACCGAGCGAGCCTCCCCTGCCCCAGGCCCCCGCGCGTTTGCTTTTGACCACCCGAGCTCTGGCCAACGCGCCTCGGTCGATCACCAGCGCGCCATTAACGAAAACTCGTCGCGACACCCGCAAGTTTATCCGGCTACCTTCGGCGACGTTTGCCGATGACACTTGAGAAATGCCTTCCAGCTCGACCATGGTACCGGCCGGAATCTGGACTTTGGCGGTTTTGGGCGCGGGCTCCTCCAACATAAGAGCGTCGCGGGATGAAACTGGAGGGCCGTAGGGGACCATGACCATCGCCATGATCACCGTGTCGGGGAGACCCTTCAGTTTCAACTCCCGCAACACCGGGGGAAACGTATCGAAGTTGCAGTTTGAGGTGACAATCTTCGCTATTATCTCACCGGGTTTCATGCCAGCTTTGTACAAGCGCAGGACATCGCCGTTGCGCAGGATCTTAGTCGCGGGTTGACGCGCCTGAGCCTGCGCGAATATCAGCGAGCAATTTGCGAGGAGGAAAACTGCCACGAACAACAGACATTTGCATTTCATGGGGGGCCCTTCATAAACCAGAGCACAGTTGTATGAATCTTTACGAAGCAACCCATATGCCGGACAACGATGGTTAATAACACCGAAAAAACGGGGGATTATTTCATGTCGGGACTCGAAAGCCATGAGCGATGGAGCGACAACTGCTCGCAGGCGAGCACCTTGCCGACCATGTCGCCCGGAAGTTTGTAGCGCTATCACGTATCTGTTCGAAACAAAAACTGTAGCCGGAAGCCCGAAGCATTGGCTTTAATGCCATTGCATCTTAATGCGGCGAGAGTCAAATTTCCGGGTTGCACATTGGTACGAACATTGCAATTGAAAATAGTTTCGTTTTCGGCACTCCATTACGTGAGAATGTGCTCATGAGTACGCCCTCCATAGGACTTGAGATCGAACCGATAAACGCTTCTTCCGCGGGTGAATACAGCGTCCAATTGTCTGAACAGCTTCAACGACGTCACTACGACCAAATTTCCGCTGAATATGAGAAGCACTACAGCGACGCATGGAGCTCCCAATATCGTCGGAAATTCGTCTACGGACCAATGTTCGAGGGCCTCACGCTTTCCGGTATGAAAGTACTCGATGCGATGTGCGGAAGCGGCCAGACGACAGAGTACTTACTCTCAAGGAATGCGCAGGTGACCGGCCTCGACATCTCAGATGAGGTAATCGACGCTTTCAGCACGCGCTGGTCTGATTGTAAATCGGTTCGCCGATCACTGCTTGACTCAGGGTTACCAGATGAATCCTTCGACTGTGTTGTAGTGGTGGGGGGATTGCATCACGTTCAGCCAAACGTGAGTCAGGCCGTTAAGGAGATCGATCGCATATTGAAGCATGGGGGTTACTTTTGTTTTATGGAGCCCCACAGCGGGTCATTTCCCGATATAATCCGTCGCTTTTGGTACAAACACGACCGGTTCTTCTCGGACAATGAGGCTTCGGTTGATATCCATTCGCTTGAAACCGAGTTCGCCTTCCGTTTTGTCTTTAAAAGAGTTAAGTACCTCGGAAACCTTGCCTTCTTGCTTGTCTTAAACTCTCTTATCTTGCGGATTCCTTTACGAGCCAAGCCTTTCTATTCGCCATTCCTGATGCGACTCGAGTCATCGATTAACAAGCTACAAGGAAAGGTAACTTCCTGCTTCGTAGTCGGACAGTGGCAGAAGAAGTAGCAGGTGGCAGGGTAAGCTAGATCCTCCGTCTCATAGTTCCCAGACGAGTTGTTTAGTTGCGTTTGAAAACTAGAGGGCCCCGCTAGTTGCGCAACTTCAAACGATGCAGAGTGTAGGTTCCAACCCGCTCACCAGCATCGCGCTCATACCAACGAATAAGATTGTTTCTATTTCAGCTTCAGTCGATAAACAATCAGGTCTTCGACTCGTTCACCACCATCACGCTCGTACCACTTATCTAGATTCGAAAGATCATCGAGTGGTGACACAATCGCGTAGAAAAGCTGTGGCGTCGAGGCTTCGGTGCGACTAAAGGTCGATGTAAAGTACCTGTACTCATCGATGGCCCGTTCAACTTCCTCAGGAGTTATGGGCCGAGGGTTCGATGTTAACCCAGGATTTGCCCGGTCAACCCCAAAAATTTCAAACCGCGCACTATCGCCTTCACGGTTAAGGGAGGTTCGGAGGTCGTCTTCGCCTATTCTCGAATAATACAGATACTGGTAAAACCTGCGCTTCTGCTCCTCATAGTCTACGTTAGAAAACGTGAGTAAGTAGCGCGCCCATAGAACCGGGTTGGATCCAGTCGCGGCCAGACTGTTCATAACGTCCCGATTGGTCGCGAACACCATCCCGCTACCGTCAAGCTTCAACGCCGCAGCGCGGCCTTTATCTACCGCAACATTAGTCTTCAACCTGCCCAAAGCGGCGATAAGCCCGTAGGTTGGACCCAGGCTGAGGGTCGCAATTACCATATACACTACTACGCGTCTTGGTACTTTCCACCTGAGCGCGAACGCTAAAAACAGACCGATCAGAACCCAGTAGTTTGCGATGAACTGTTCATAGTGGAACGGTTGCACCGAACGGCCGGTGATTATCTGCTGATTGAATACCAGGAATGGGGCCAGTGCAAACGACAGCATAAAGAGAGTTTTTGGCTGTCGCCAAT
Source organism: Pyrinomonadaceae bacterium (assembly GCA_036507195.1). Taxonomy (GTDB): domain Bacteria; phylum Acidobacteriota; class Blastocatellia; order Pyrinomonadales; family Pyrinomonadaceae; genus PSRF01. The sequence goes on from DASXQM010000257.1 coordinate 3,882, forward strand.
TTCTTCCAATAAGGCCCAGAAAAATCATAGTCCCATAGATTTCCGGTCCCCGTAGCAAATCCGGGCGGCGTGTAAACTCAACCACCAGTTGAGCCTGATCGATGACTGGTCGTCGGAATGTTATTAGCCATGCATAGGGAATCAGCGCGATCATTCCCATCAGGCCAATAACGCCAAACACCCTCCAAATCGTCTGGCGATCGTGAGGTCGCGCAACGATCCACAGCGTCATCAGCACCGCAAGCCAAGCGGCAGCGGCGGTCCATAGAAAGAAGTACGAATAGATTAGAACCACCAAGGTTAGTCCCGTGAGAAAGGACCAGAGCAGAGAGTTCTTCACTAGAGCCCACCATGCAAATAGGGTCGTGGCCAATAAGAAGGGAAATGGAAAGGCCGGCATGTAGCGTCTAAGAAAAGGAAAGGCAACATGAGGAGAGAAGAAGATCCAAGGGGCAGAAGCGGCAAGCCACCCGAAGCACAACACTCCAAACGCTCCGATTCCCGAAAGAATTTCGTTCTGTGTCAACTCAAATAGAAAGAGGAATAGTATTAACGTGGAGGCTATCGTAATAACCGGAAGAAGAATGATGAACGTGGTCGACGCTGAAACACCGAGTATGCGAGCGGGGATAGCTGAGGAATAAGCGGGGAAAAACTGAATTGAGAATAGAGTTTCAAACGAACCTCCGTCTTGACCGGTGTAGGGATCGTTGAGTCTGGGACGTTCGTGTATTAGCGCATTTACATACGCCGAGTAGGCAAACTCATCTGTGTCGAAAGAGGCAAATGCTCCGTTCCACTTCGAACCGCGCTCGTAGCACAAATAGATCTGTGGCAGGGATGTAGTAATAGCCAAAACTGCGGCGGCGACGAGTCCCGGTTTCCATTGGTGAAGGGTCATAACGATGGCGGAATAGCCCTGTCAAATAAACCCATCTCAGCTCGCAACAACCTGCCTAGTTCCGCAACTTTAAGCGATACAGATTGTAGTCGCCAACCCGTTCTCCGGCGTCGCGCTGATACCAGCGTTCAATATGGGAGAGATTCGGCTCTCCCTCTACGCTTGTAACCAGATAAGTGAGTGGGTGCTGCAAAGCTTCCTCGCGTGAGAAGGAGTCGATATAAGCTTGGTAAGCACGCACTCCCTCTTCAATCTCCCCTTTTTGGATAGGCTTGGAATGAAGACTGAAGATAGACAGAAATCTCTCGTCGCCGAACATGACGCTAGGGGCGTAAAAGTTCATATAGGATTTGTTAGTCCGCTGGTTCAATAGTTCGCGGAAGTGTGCTGCGTCGGCTTCGGAGTAATAGAGATGCATGTAGAGCAATTCTTTCCGTCCTTTATCCGAGGCGCTCCCGAAATCCAAAGCTCCAGCGCCGAGCAAAGTACCTTGGGCGGTCCAGGTGGGAAGCAAACGCATCACCTCATCCTGCGGAGAAAACACGACGGCTGACGCTTTCCCCTCATTGTGTAAGTCTGCAAGCGTACCGTCTTGCTTTGATAATTCTTTCAAGCGCAAGAGCACCGGGATGATCTGATCATCAATAACGTCAGCGGGCGTGCGCGCTAGCGCCACGAGACTAACTTCTGTCACGCCCCATAAAAAGCACACACTGGCAATCCATAACAAGGCGCGATTTGGAATCGGCCGCCAGAGAAGCGCTGCCAAGATCACTAAGCTAACCAGCACAGCGTAGTTCGCCACGTAATAATCGAAATGGACTGGTTGCATTGACCTTCCCGTCAAGATCTGTTGATTGAACACGGCAAAAGGAAACAGCGCCAAAGAAACGGCGAAGATAACGCGTGGCTCGTTTCGTCTAATCCGACCGCGCCGGATGGCCAGAATAATTACGAACAGGATGACAGCGCCAATTATTTCAGGAATATGAAACAGATCGAGTTGTCGCGTGCGCACCAAAATCTGCGCGTCCGCTAAACTTGCAGAGCGATGAGAAACCAGATAGGCATAGGGCACTAGTGAAAAAATTGCCATTGCGGCCGTGATAGTCAACAACTCTGCGCTGGTCCGTCTCTCGGGCGCAGGTCGCAGGAATAGCCATAGCAAGGCGAGGCACACAAACCATGCTAAGGCTGCTGTCCATAAGTAAAGGTAAGAGAAAACCAGCACGGCAAACGTGAGCCCGGCAAGTGCGGAACAGAGCAGTGCAAGACGTTTCTTGTCGGCGGTGAGCATCCGCCAGACCAGGGCACAAAAGACGAAGAATAACGGAAAGACTGCTGCTGGTTGATAGCGCCGCAAAAAAGTCATGAAGGCACTTCGCTGCTGGTTTGATAGTATTCCGACGATCCCCTGGCCCCCTGCCAGCGCTCCACAACAAAGCACCAGGATGACACCGACAGCAGCAACTTTTTTATCACCAGTCACCATGCTGAGAAGCCAGTAGAGGGACAAACTTGAGAGCAGACCGGCCACTCCCATCAATACAATAAAAGCGGTTGATGCCGATGTCCCTAAAACTCTCGCTGGCAGAGAGAGCGCGTAGGCGGGTACGAATTGCACTGAAAAGGAGGACTCGGGAAGTGGCTTCTGCGGCGTGCTGTCCTGACCTGCGAAAGGATCGTTGCGGCGTGCCCGTCCATCTATCAATGCATTGACATAAGCTGAATAAAGAAACTCATCTCCCTGAAGTGTCGCGTAGGCACCATTCCAATCGCTGCCTCGCACGAACCAGAAATGAATTTGAGGTATCAAGGACAGCAGCATCATCGCCAGCGAGGCCAAGGCACACAATCTCCACTTGGTAATGTAAGAAGATGATGCGCTCATAAAATGATTCTATCCCATCGTTCGCCATTACGGACTGCGAGAAGCTTGAAAACGTTTTCCGAAAACGTTTTCTTGCACCTTCGGAAGGCAAGGTGTATAAGCCTGCCGTTCTTCCCAATACGCCCAGGAGGATATTTTCCCCATGCAAATGAATTGGTTCACCGTGGTAGCTATTGTCGTCGTTATTGCCGGCGTAATCTTTCTGGTAATGCGGCGCCGAGGGCGAGCGAGCTGAGAAAGTTTCTAGTCCAGTATCTGACCTCGCCAAAATCGGCCAAATTATCGCCTTTTCCGTTCTCGCGGGATCGTTATCTACCGAGCAGTTGTCTTGGGTAGGTAAAGCCTTGCGCACGGGCTTTGCACAAAAACTCATCACGTGCCTAGTCCGCACGAGCGGACGACTGACAGTAGCCCAGCGATTCATCGCTGGGAAGAAAGGACGTGCAAAAAAGTCCGTAAAACGGACGGCTGAAAGAGTCGATATCTGGCATCTGCGTTCAGCCGTCCGCTTCACGGACTGCATTTCCCTAGCCCTCATCCCAGCAGTGAGCTGCTGGGTTATTATCAGTCGTCCGCTGCGCGGACTAGTCGATTTGCTTTTGCGCAAAGCCCTTGCGCACGCGGTGGGAAAATTCTTGGTGCCAGGTGCCTAGACGTAGAGTTCTTCCGCTTTGTTTCTGCTACAACTGCTCGCATGCGAGCACTGTTCAACCAAGTCAAACGCTCTCAGCAATATGGGCCCACCGCGTCAAAGTTGCCTAAATAGAGCCAACTACTTACTTGCCGCTCGGTGTCGTGGACCACGAGGTTGTGCTTTCATGTCCCGGCACAATCATTGCTCAGCAAAGGTTGCACTCGAAATGTTGCCGTGATCGGCAGGAAGCGATCACTCAGGTTTCCTGAGATGACGCCTGCAATTCCTGTGTAATTCTTGGCCCGCGCGAAGTGAGGAAGTCGGGCTCGAACCTTAACCACTACAATTCAAAAGGAGCAAACAAGAAATGAAACGAATCAAAAACTTCATCAACGACGAGTCCGGCATGGAAACATTGGAATATGCAGTTATTGCCGGCCTCATCGCCGTTGTCGCCATCGCTGTCTATGGGAGCGGCAGCACCTGGGGTACCAATCTTTTTAATAGACTCCTTGCTGCGACCAACGCCACCTAGTGAGCTTTGTCTAAAGGGAGTGGCGGGTAGGAATTTCAATTTTACACAATTCAAGCCCGTCACGTTCCTCCAAGTGTGAAAGTCAAACTCTATTTCTGAGCAAGGAATTAAGGGCCAGATCGCAGAAGGCCACTAATTCGGAGACTCGCAAAATGCTCGTTGGGCAGAATCTAGCAGTGGCGCTCATGTTTATCCCGCTGGCAATCACCGCCTCCTACATGGATGTCCGTTACCGACGGATTCCCAACAAGGTGGTGCTGATTACCTTGATCGGCGGACTGGCAGTCAATGCGTTCTTTGGTGGATGGCACGGGCTGCTGCTGAGCCTGGCTGGAGGCGCGCTGGCTTTTGCGTTGATGTTGATATTTCACGTCTTTGGCACCATGGGCGCAGGCGACGTCAAGCTCTTTGCGGCCATCGGTGCTATTTTCAGCAGTTCGCTGGTGCCCCGAGCGTTTCTAGTTGTAGCGATCACAGGTGGCTTACTCGCCATATGCAAGATGGTCTATGCGGGCCGTGCGCGCGCGACGATGTTTCGCGTCTTCCAGTTTTTTTATGGCCTACTGCCCGGACAAAGAGTTCCCCGCTTCGAGCTGCCTGACGATCCCAGCTACACGCTACCCTATGGCGTGGCAATCTGTGGCGGTAGTTTCATTGCTTTTCTGCTCTTTCACGCTTAGGTATCTGGTCAATTCTGATGAAATTTACTGCGGTAATGGAGAATTAAGTCATGCGAAATAAACGTCTAATCATCGCGCTCACTGGAGCAGTGATCTGCGGGCTAGTCGGCGTCATGCTGGTTACCCGCTACCTGTCTAATGTACAGGCGTTCACGAAAGATCTCGGTAACGTCGTTGTCGCCAAAACGGAGATTCCCCTCGGTGAGAGGATCACGGCCGAGCAACTCGCCCTGGCCCCAATTCCGAATGGCTCAGCTCCCGAAGGCGTGTTCCGCAAGATGAGTGAACTCGTCGGGCGCGTCGCAATCACGCCAATTGGTGTACGTGAGGTCATCACTAATTTAAAGCTGGCACCCGAAGGGGTCGGTGCCGGGCTGTCCGCAGTTATCCCGGAGGGCTACCGCGCGATGACCGTCAAGGTCGACGACGTGGTCGGCGTCTCCGGTTTTATCATGCCCGGCTCATTTGTCGACGTTGTGGCTATCATCGTCCCGATTGCGCGGCAAGGGACTGAAGCCCAGGGCCCGATATCCAAGATCGTCTTGCAGAGCATAAAGGTTCTAGCAAGCGGACCAAAACTTGACTCCCCCGAAAATCAGCGCGAGCCGACCGCAGCAAAGGCGGTAACTCTTCAAGTCACCCCGGAGCAGGCCGAGAAGCTTGTGCTTGCGGCCAATGAAGGCAAGTTACAACTTGTTATGCGCAATTATGGGGACCAGGAGGACACCCAAACCAAAGGAGCCAATAAGTCGACGCTTTTGAGCGGCGAGTCATTTGTTCCCCAGCCTGCGCCACCAAGTGAAAGAGTCGAGCAGTCCAAAGCAGTCGTAAAGCGTGCCGCCCCCGCCAGGCGGGTTGCCGCAGCTCCACGGGAAGAAAAGCCAGCAGCTCAACCTGTCTCGCGCAACTCCGTCGAATTGATCGAAGGGGCGAAGAGGCGTGATGTCGAAATACCTTAGGAAGCGCGGAGGGTAGCCGACTTCCCAAGAGAGAAGTCCTCTCCGTTTTAAGATTAGAGTCCCCAATCAGTTAAGGAGAAAATGATCATGCAGTCCCGTTCCTCCATCCGCTACTTCGTCGTCGTCCTAGGAACAATTTTGCTATGCGCCTTTCCACTGTTGGCGCAAGAGCAAACCACGAACGCCTCGTTTTCAACGGGGACGAAAGAGGCAATCCCTGTCAACGTGCTGGTGGGCCAGTCGAGGGTAATCAGTTTCGACCAGCCCATCGAGCGGTTCTCGGTCTCTAACCCCGAGATCGCCGAGGCTGTGTTGGTAACCTCAAATCAGGTGGTCGTCAATGGGAAGGCTTTTGGCCAGGTCAACTTTATCGCCTGGGAAAAATCCACTTCTCGTTTTCTCATCTTCGACGTTTACGTGCGCACTAACCTCTCGCTCATCGATTCGCAAATCCGCGCGCTCTTTCCGAAAGAAGACATTCGTCTGAGCCAGGCCAATGGATCGGTAGTCATCTCAGGCACCGTTTCCGATCCGCGCGTAGCGACACAGACTGACGCTGTCGTCCAGGCTGCAGGCTTTAAGACCGTTAACTTACTGGCATCGCCGGTTAAGGATGCGACGCAGGTACAGCTCCTGGTCCGGGTTGCGGAAGTCAGCCGCAATCGCATGCGAGAGCTGGGCACGTCTTATGCTTATCAAGGCAGTCCAGGCGTCGGGGGTTACATGAATAGTGGCCAGGGACCAAGCTCGATCGGCGACGTGAAAGGCGGCATTTTAAGCGGGGCCCTCGGCAGTTCTTTGAACCTCTTCGTGATGGGCGGCAATACTCTTTCAATGATCCGCGCGCTGCAACAGCAGGGCGCGCTTCGCTCCCTCGCCGAACCAAATCTGATCGCCATGGATGGACAGCAGGCGAGCTTTCTCGCAGGTGGTGAGTTTCCCGTCCCGATCGTTCAATCAGGCGGCAGCGGCAACTCCACAGTCACCATAATTTTTAAAGAATATGGCGTGCGTCTGAATTTCAAGCCGACCATAATTGACGAAGATCACATCCGGCTGGAGCTCGAGCCGGAAGTCTCCACGCTTGACTTTATTAACGGAGTGAAGTTTGACGGTTTCCTAATTCCAGGATTACGCACTCGCCGCGCCAGGACAGGCATTGAGCTGCGCGATGGCCAGAGCTTCGCACTCGCCGGCCTTCTCGACAACAGCGAAACGCAATCGCTTTCTAAAGTCCCGGGCCTCGGTGACATTCCCATACTAGGCAACCTCTTTAGGTCGAAACAATTTCAGAAGAACGAAAGCGAGTTGATGTTCATTGTCACAGCGCAGATGGTGAAACCTGTAAACCGTGACGACCTGCCGCCCATTCCTAATGTGGAAACCTTGAAGAAGGGATCTCTACTGGGCATCGATCGCAAAGAGGGCCAGATAGATGGACCAACTGGCTTCAGTACTAAATCCGGCGCGGCGCTGACGGGACAACCCGAGAAACCGAATTCAACGACGCCTTCGACCCCGGCGACCAAGGAAGTAACTCCGGTTGTAACTCCTGTGACTGGGACGAAAGCCGAAGCGCCAAGCGTATCGTTGGCGCAACCGACCGTTGGAACAACGCAGGCGGCGAAGGGCACTCCAAACCCGTAAGGCATGTTCTGTCTGAAAAGAAGTATTTCGACGCGTAGCGTCGGTATGAATTTAGCCCGGTCTTTCAGGCCGGGACAGGCCAACGAAGAGTTCGCGTCGGCTAGCGACGCCTTGAAAGTTGTGCGAGTTCAATCGCCGCTACGTGTCGAAGACACTTGATCAGATGTTCCTGAAGTTTATCGGTCATTGAGGTTTTTCTACCGAAGTCAGCCGGAGCAGGCAAGAGGTTTAGCAAATGTCAACAATTAATCGACAGCGGAATCGGTTGCGAGACAGCGAGCGTGGGAGCACGATGGTGATGACTGCCATCCTCATGTCGGGAATTGTCCTCGCCGTGGGCCTCTGCATCGATGTCGCGCGTGTCTACATGGTGCGAACTGAGCTACAGAATGCGGCTGATGCGGCAGCGTTGGCCGCCGCCCGTGAACTAAACTCCGGCGCGGGCGGAATCCAGGACGCGGTGACCCGGGCCACGACCATCGTCAATAACTATGGCTTCAACCGGGCGGCGGTGACGATCACTAATGTGGAGTTTGCCATCAACCTGAACGACAGTTATATGAGCTCGGCTAGCGCTCAAGCGAGTCCCGCCAACATTCGCTTTGTGCGCGTAACGACTCAGTCGGCTGTGACGCCAATGTTGTTTTCCGCGCGAGTGCTTGGCACAAACCACACGGAATCAAGAACTGCTACAGCTGGCATGTCTGTCGGGATTAATACAATCTGCGACTTCTTCCCAGTTGCCGTAGCTCTGGACCCAGCCGTGCAGTCCGGCGACGACGAGAGTGGTTATCCCGCCCCCAACACGACGATGACGCTGAACTTCGTGCAGGGCACCGGCAACTCGGCGACCCTGGCCGACAAGGATTACATAATTCTCGAGGTACCTGATATCAACGGTGTTGGAGCGCCTGAAACGGTCCGCCTTGCCGGCGGCGTGACGAGCCTTTGTCAGACGCTTAATACGACCATTCCTTTTCACATGACCCCGAGCGCAAACCAGAACAACGGGCCAAGAGATATATCGGACGGAGTCAATACTAGGTTCAATTTGTATTCGCCCGGTCCCGGCCAAATTAACGCAACTGATTTCCCGCCGGACAGCAATGTGCGTGAAAACATAACCTTCGACGACTACAAGAACCGGACGGCGGTTACGGCGCCGAACCCCAACGGGCCAGGCAAGGATGACCGGCGCATCTTGATCGTGCCGATAGTTTTGCCGAACACGCCTGCAAATCCGGTTTACAGTCCTCCGAACGCCACTGTAGTCAAGTTCGGCGCATTCTTTTTGAAAAGAATAGTAACGGTGCAAAACCCCTGCTCGCAGGCCGGAAATTGCGCCCAGCTCGAGGTTGAGTGGATAGACGAAAACTTGGTTCTGGGTGCAGGTGGTTTCACCCCGGGCGGGGGCACCTCCACCCTGACCATTCCCGTGCTGTACAAGTGAGGTCGCGCAAACAGCCAATGTGGACTAAAGGAAAGAAAACAGTAAGTCGTTTCATTCGGCGTGAGCATGGAACTCAAATGATCGAGTTTGCCATCATTCTTCCAGTTCTTATCTTAATGTTCGCCGGTGTGACAGAGTTGGGGCGTATGTTTTACACCTACAACTCCCTAGCCAAAGCCACCAGGAGCGCGGCGCGTTATCTCTCGACAGTACAGAACGTGAGTAATAGTACGACCGCCGGAAAAAATATGGTTATGTGTGGTAACGCTGGCGGCTGCGGTGGGCAGGGCCAACCCGCAGTTATTCTCCCTAACCTGACAGCCAATAACATCGTGATAACCCCGCCCGTTGCAGGCACGGCACCCGTCAAATACGTGACCGTGGAGATAACCGGCTACACGTATACGCCGCTTGTGTTCAACCTGAGCCAGATGACTGGACAAACTTTCAATATGTATCTAGCGCCGAGCACGAGAATGCGCTATATGCGTAATTAACATACAAGGAAGGTTGGTTTGATCTCGAGATATTCAATAAAGAGGAAAAGCGAACGCGGAGGCACACTCATTGAGTTTACCATCGTGGCAGCCTCCTTTTTCATGATGCTCGTCGGTATTGTCTCCGCGGGAAATCTCTTCTACACGCACAATGCGCTGGTTGAAGCGACTCGGCGCGGCGCCAGGTATGCTGTGCTACACGCAAGCGGGAGCACTACTGCGGTGCGGAATGTGGTGGTATACGGTACCGACTCGCCGGCGCCAGGCGCAACATCATTGATTTACAATTTGCAACCCGCCAATGTGACCGTGACATACTCCGGATTGAACCTTGCGACGGGTACCGTCACTGTGACGATCGATAATTACACATATCCTTTCGTCCTTCCGACTCGGACAACATCAATCTCGATGCCTCCTTACCGCACTACAATTTCCGGTGAGTGCGCCGGCTTCATCCCCCCGGACATTTAGAGCCAGAAGAGTGGAATCATAAGGAATAGCTAAAGAGCAAAAACATGCAATCATTGACATTCATAACATTGGGTAGAAACGCCGAAGGGTCGAAACAGATACGGGATGCGCTGGACGGCGCTACGCGTGTCCGCGTACTAGCCGATTGCAGTAACCCCGAGGAACTTCTTGCCGACGTCTTACGCCTGCAGCCCTCAGCGGCGGTTATTACTTTAGAGGCGGACCAGTCCGAAAAGGATTTTGCCCTGATCAGGAAGCTTGTCGCGACTAGTCCTCGAACTGCCATAGTCACGGCGGCTAGTGACGCCTCACCAAGCTTGATACTCGGAAGTATCCGTTCCGGAGCTCGTGAATTCCTCCAGCTTCCGATCATCCCAGAAGAATTCCAAACGGTGCTCCAACGCATCGAGGAGTTCGTCGCAGCGGAGAGAACCAGCTCAAGCAAAAGCAGTCGTTTGGTTGCCGTGTTTTCCGGCAAGGGTGGAGCCGGCGTCTCATTTCTGGCCACCAATCTGGCGGCTGCCATGGATGTGCCGACTCTACTGATGGATCTTAACCTGCAGGCTGGAGATACCGCGTCGTTTCTCGGTCTAGAGCCGAAATACTCTTTGACCGATTTTGTAGTCAATCGGACGCGGCTCGACGACTCACTGATTAGTAGCTTGCTAACGCCGCATTCAGCACGTCTGGCGCTGCTGGCAGCACCACTGGAAGCTCACGAGGCTGAAGACATCAATCCAGCGCACGTGACGGAAGTGCTCCATCTTCTAAGGCAAAGGTATGAGTGTCTGGTAATTGATCTACAGCATACGTTCGACCCGATAACCATCGCTGCCCTCGATTTAGCTGACGACATTCTGCTGATTATGACCCTCGATATTCCTGGAATTCGCAGCACAAAACGCGCGCTCAAAGTGTTCGAGCGTCTGGGTTATCCCCGAGGCAAGGTCCACGTCGTGGTTAACCGCTGGAGTAAGAATATTGACGTCGAACTGCAAAAGGTCGAGGCCCACCTAGATGAGCAACTTATCGGCTTTGTGCCAAACGATTATCGTAAGGTGATGGAGTCAATCAACATGGGCCGACCGCTGGTGCAAACTGATACATCTTCGAAATTGACGCTGGAGATTAAGCGAATTGCGGCACTGGTTTCGAGCAGCAACCACATAGCCTCTCCGCAGACTCGTAAGCGTTTGCTGGGATCGGTTTTTAGCCGCCAAAGCTCCACCGGCCCGCTGGAACTCTCAGAAATAGCTGATACGGCCTAAGGCAGACCAAGGGCAGGGTAAGGCCGGCGATTTTGACTTCCAGGAATGTGACTAGGTGTTGTCGCCGCAGGATTTCAAGGAAAGTATAGGGAACAAACATGGCTCTCCGAGAACGATATATCAACCCCGACGGCAGCGCGGTAGCGGTCGAGGACCCAGCTTACGGTAACCAAAGTTTTCAGGAAATGAAGGCACGCCTTCATCGCGCGATTATCACGCGCCTGGACTTAACCAAGCTCAGCTCTCTGCCCCCTGATCGCGTTCATGCCGAGGTATCGCGCCTAGCGGAAGATCTTCTAATGGCCGAGAATGCTCCGCTTTCTATTGTTGAGCGCGATCGTCTTGTCACGGAAGTTCACCACGAGCTTTTCGGGCTTGGTCCGCTTGAGCCCTTGCTCGCCGATCCGACGATCTCCGATATTCTGGTCAACTCCTATGCGAACATCTACATTGAACGGCGCGGCAAGCTGGAGAAGACCGCCATCAGCTTTAAAGATGACGAGCACCTGATGCGCGTGATCGAGCGGATCGTGTCTACTGTCGGACGTCGCATAGATGAAGCACAGCCAATGGTGGACGCCCGCCTTCCCGATGGCTCACGCGTCAACGCCATTATCCCGCCGCTGGCCATCGACGGACCAGTACTCTCGATCCGCCGTTTCGGCGCGGATCCTTTGAAGATGGCCAAGCTGATTGAGAATGGTGCGCTCACCAGAGAGATCGCCATCCTCTTTGAGATGTGTGTGCGGGCCCGTCTGAACATCATCATCTCAGGAGGCACTGGCGCGGGCAAAACGACCCTACTTAACGCGCTCTCAGCTTATATTCCCAGCAACGAGCGCATCGTAACCATAGAAGACTCGGCGGAACTGCAGCTACAACAGCCACACATTGTTCGCCTTGAGACCCGCCCACCAAATATTGAAGGCAAAGGCGAGGTTTCCCAGCGCGATCTGGTAAAGAATGCGCTGCGAATGAGACCTGACCGTATCGTGATAGGCGAGGTCAGAGGCGGCGAAGCCGTCGACATGCTCCAGGCGATGAATACCGGTCATGACGGATCGCTCACTACTATTCACGCCAATACGCCTCGAGACTCCCTGGCTCGCCTTGAAACAATGATCCAAATGACCGGAATGAGACTCTCTGACCGGGCAATGCGACAGCAAATCGCCTCGGCCGTGAACCTGGTAATTCAGGTCGCGCGTCTGACCGATGGTACTCGTCGAATAACTTCGATCTCGGAGATTACCGGTATGGAGGGTGAGATGACCGCCATGCAGGAAATATTCTTGTTCGAGCGGACAGGCGTCGATGGGACCGGCAAGGTTATCGGACGCTTTCGCACCACCGGTATTCGCCCGCGCTTTGCGGAGCGACTCCTGCAGTATGGCATGCAACTGCCGGCGTTCTTTTAGGAGGCATTTCCAAGATGTTGATTTCTACAGTCGTATTTCTCTTCTTTCTGTTCCTTACCTATGCGCTCTTCCTGATGGCGTCCCGCAAGTCTGACGCTCGCCAGGTGCGGTTGCAGCAGAGAGTTGCTCAAGCTCTGCAGGAATCCGGCCACTCCGATGACTTCGTACAGATAGCTCGGGAGGATTCAATTGGCGGGCACCCTACCATCAATCGACTGCTCTCCTCGCTCGATTTCATCAAGAAAATCGATCGGATGATCAGGCAGGCAGACCTGCAGATCACGGTCAGCCGTTTGCTCACGTTCTGTTTTTTTTCCGGCGCCTTAGCTGGACTTGCGGCTTACACCGTCCTGAACTTTTTGTTTGCTTTTGTTTTTGCGCTCCTGGCCGGTGTGGCGCCAATTCTTCATGTAGCGTGGAAACGGAGCAAGCGGCTTTTGAAGTTCAATACGCAACTACCGGATACGCTCGACTTGTTGAGCCGTTCGCTCGCAGTGGGACATGCCTTCTCAGAATCTCTCTACCAGGTGGCGTCAGAGATGCCCGACCCGATTGCCACCGAATTTCGCATTGCCTTTGAAGAGCAGAAGCTCGGTCTTTCCACAAAGGCGGCTCTGGATGGCTTAACCGAGCGCGTTCCGCTCCCGGATCTGCGTCTCTGCGTCACGGCAATGCACATTCAACGCGAAACCGGCGGCAACCTGGCTGAAATTCTTGAGAAGGTTTCGCAGACTATTCGGGAACGGTTCAAGCTCATGGAAGACTTCCGCACGATGACCACCAGCGCTCGCGGTTCGGCCTGGATTCTCTGCGGCTTGCCCTTCGGTATCATTTTTCTGATGACCGCCATCAATCCTGACTATATGAGTGTGTTGCTCCATGACCCGCGGGGCCACTATATTCTGGCGGGCGCCGCCGTGTTGCAACTGCTGGGCATAGTCACAATAAAGAAAATTCTGGCTATTAGAGTTTGATGTCCCGTTAACCCAAACTCTTGCTTTAAGGAAGGTGTTAATCCATGGTGCTTCTAATTGTCATCCTAACCTTTAGTTCTCTGGTGCTCGCCGTGATGAGCATTTACTGGATATTTGCGCGCCCAACAGGAGTCGTCACTGCGCGTTTGGAAAGCCTGGATCCGTCTCTGGGACTGGTAGAGAACAACCCGATGACGGTGATGGCTGAACGCGTTGTAGAGCCGCTCAATCGTATCGTACCCATTTCGGCGGTCGAGGCATTGAAGCTGCAAAAACAAATGCTCCGGGCTGGTTATCGTTCGGTGGATGCTGCTACGGCCTTTCGAGCAATCCAAATTACACTCGTTGTTGCGATCCCGAGCTTGGTGATGACCATTTGCTTTATCCTTGATCGTCCTCTAAACAGCTTTCTTATAGGGGGAATGTTAGGGGCTGCATTTGGTTTCTATCTGCCTCGCTATGTCCTGCGCCAGAAAATCGCGGGTCGTCAGCAACGTATTACCTGGGCCCTGGCGGATGCCATGGACCTGATGGTGGTTGCCGTGGAGGCTGGACTTGGTCTCAATGCCGCACTGAATCGTGTCGGCGAAGAGATGAAAGCTCTCCATCCCGATATGCACTATGAGCTGGATCTCGTGAACCTGGAGATTCGCGTGGGACGCAGCCGTGAGGAGGCATTGCGCAATCTGGCCGAACGAACGGGCATTGACGACATCCGCAGTTTTGTAGCCTTGCTAATACAGGCTGACCGCTATGGCTCTTCAATAGCGAAAGCAGTGCGCATATTTGCTGAGTCACTGCGAACAAAGCGACGCCAACGAGCAGAGCAAGCTTCACAGAAAGCGGCATTGAAACTCTTGTTTCCCCTCACTATGTTTTTGTTTCCTGTAATTATTCTGGTGGTGCTTGGCCCGGCGATACTTAATCTCATTGACGTTTTGTTCAAATGAGCTAAGCGCGAAGAGCGAGTGGTTGCAGAGGAGATTCTTCAATGTTGAAACGAACCTTAATAATTTTGTCGATGGCCCTGGCCCTCGTCGTTGTTGCCGAACCGGTGCAAACGGTCCATGGCATAGTCATGACTCCGGCGGAGTGGCTGGCGTTGAACACTGTCGACGCGCCGGCGGTTGACACTCCGAGTGGCCAAAAGCAGGAGGGTCAAGGCAATGGTTTCCTGCGCGCTCTCAAGGCGCCATTTAAGGCAATCGGCCGCTTGTTTGGCAGACGCAAGAAAGACGATAACAAACTCGCACGCATCTCCGAAAAAGATGCGAAGAGATTTGAAAGTGCCGCCCCGGCCGTGCAACTCAACAAGACTACGCCGGCGGCAGAAGTAAGCTCGAGTGGGAATGCTAGTTCGGGGTTTGCCAGTACCCGGGAAAGGAATCCGGCGGATGCGCTCGAGACAAGCGCGTTGGATCATCTCGAGAAAGGCCGCGCTCTGCTGGACAGCAATGACTTGAACGGCGCCATCGGCGAATTGTCGCTGGCCGCTTCAGCAAATCCGAAATTGAGCGAAGCCAGCAGCCTTTTGGGCGTGGCGTACTCGCGCAAGGGACTGCGCGATTTAGCAGAGAGGTCCTTTGAGAACGCCTTGCGCCTCAAGAAGGACGATCCGCAAAACCTCAACAATCTCGGATTCCTGCTTTATGAGAACGGCGATTATGAGAAAGCTACTAAGTATTTGAAGCGCGCGGCAAAGTTGGCGCCCAACGATCCGCGCATTTGGAATAACCTGGGATTGGCCCAGTCGGAGCGGGGACATTTTGACGATGCCTACGAAAGTTTCGCTCACGCACAGGGCGAGTTTAAGGGCCATCTCAACGTCGCTGCTCGTTTGGAGAAACAGGGTTCCTCCAAGAAGGCGATCAAACATCTGGAAAAAGCATTTGCGCTACAACCAAACTCACCCGATGTGCTGGTTAGACTGATTGATCTTTACGACAGTACCGGCAATGAGAAGGCCCAAAGCGCGCGCAGTTCGCTGGAGACGCTCCGCACGCTGGCCAAAGCACCAGTTAATTAATGTGTGCTTCAGAGCCTCTTTCAAAACTCAGCAATCCCACCCACGGGAGTGGGCGGATTGTTCAAGTCCGGCCTACAAACAGCCGTGACCGAGTTTTTGAGTCCCACCCACGGGAGTAGGTGGATTGTTCAGATTCCGCCTGTAGTGTTCGGAAGATAGCGCGAAGGGCTGGACTTGAACAATTCACCCACTCCCGTGGTTGGGATTTCCGAGTAGTGATGCAGCTTGCCAGCTAGATTGCGATAGGTGCGGCGGTTTGCGGCGTTGCCGCCGCACAGTGCGGAATGGCTGCGCCTTTCCGACCCAGTTTCTTATCTTTTCCATGAGGCTCCGCCTCATGAATGGGAGGCGCAGCCTCCAGGATTTTATGAAGGGCCGACAGTAAGGCAGAGCCTTACCGCACTGTGCGGCGGCAAAGCCGCGCCTCAAAGGTAAAGCAAGCGATGGGACATCTGAGCTTTCTAAGTAGAAGTCGGAGCAAGCGATGGGACATCTGAGCTTTCTAAAACGTGCGGAAATTGAAAGCCTCGGTCCGCCTACACCAGAGGATCTCGAAGAGACAGGCGTTTCTGAGGTTTTCCTGCGCGACCTGTCACTTAGATACGTTGCCAGGCTGCCGGAAGCAACCTCAGCGGCCGTTGCCGAGAGGCTGCATCTTCCCTGCGCGTTGACCGAGGAAATACTCTACCGCCTTTATAGAGAGAAGTTGATCGAGATGCGCCTCCAGAGCAGCGTCGGTGCCAGTCGCTACGCGATGCTCGATCAGGGCTGGGAACGTCTGGTACAGATGGAGTCGCAGAGCGGCTATCGGGGGCCAGCTCCGGTATCACTCGCTGACTATTCGCACATGATGCGGTTGCAGGGAGGGTCATCCCATCCCGCTTCGATGGAAGCCGTGCGTGCGGCTTTTAGCGATCTGGTGCTGCCGGAATCGTTGCTGCAAACACTCGGCTGCGTAATCAACTCGCGCTCATCGCTCTTCCTTACCGGTCTTCCCGGCACCGGGAAGACGGCCGTTTCCGAAAGAATTAACGTCGCTCTCTCCGGTTCTGTCTGGATACCTTACGCCGTCGAAATCGATGGCGAGATCATTCGCATATTCGACCCTCGCTGCCATCATGCGATTCCGAAAAAGAACTCGGGCCAGGAGTATGATCGACGCTGGGTAGAGATTGCGCGACCCTTGATAAGAGTCGGCGGCGAGCTCACTCTGGATAACACCGCGTTGGTCTGGTCTGAGACGTCGAAGGTTTATGAGGCTCCTTTTCAAATAAAAGCCAATGGCGGGACGCTCATCTTCGACGATTTTGGCAGACAGTCCGTGCCCACTGACTCTTTGCTCAACCGTTGGATCCAGCCGCTCGAAAGAAGGGTCGATTTCCTGACTCTGAATAACGGCAACAAGATCGAAGTGCCATTCGAGCAACTCGTGGTCTTCTCAACAAACTTTGATGAAGATGAGATTGTAGACGAAGCTTTCCTGAGGCGCCTGGGTTATCGTGCCCACATCGAGATGCCAACTGCGTCCGCCTATCTGGAAATATTCAAACGCGCCGCCAGCGCCACGGCGATAACGCTGGACGACGTCAGCCTAAACTATGTTCTGGACAAGTATGTGGTTGAAAAGCGACCCATGAAACCGTGTGAGCCGCGCGATCTTTTGAGCCGTGTGAACGATCTCTGCCGTTTTGAGGGACGCCCCTTGCGGCTTACGCCCGAGGTGGTAGATATTGCCTGGCGCAACTACTTTGGTGCCGCTCACCATTTTGAGTCGCCGCCGCTGGAAGTGACCAACGTCAGTCAGGCTCGAGCTGTGGTAGCGTCCTAGTTCCGGGTTTCGAGTTTCGAGTTTCGAGTTACCTGCTAACTCTTTGCGACGCTGAACGCGAGACGCGAAACTCGAAACTTGAAACTCGAAACTCGAAACTGTTTTCAGCATTATTGAATGAATAAACATCCCAGTAAAACTCTTCTCCTCGCAATTGGCATTGTCCTGATAAGCGCCGGCTCGCATTCGCTGCAGGCGCAAAGATCTTCGTCTGCGCGAAGTCGAGCCACGAAATCTGCGGCAGTTCAGGCTCCCAGATATGAAAAGATTCGCGCCCGTGCGGGTGAGTCGCTAAGCTCAATTGCAGAACGAGCCGGGGTCAGTCCTGATGAGTTGGCCCGCTTGAATAACCTCTCCCTGCAAAGCAAATTGAAAAGAGGCCAGCGACTTCTTATACCGGCTGCCGCGATCTCTCAAGCGCCAGACGGCCCCCGGGACGAAGGGTTGCCAAACGGCAAGCTGATTAGGTTTGTCGATGGCGGCACGCTGCATGTTGACAACGCCTGGTGGCACGGAGAAGAGGTTTGGTACAGCCGGGGCGGGGTTACTGAAACCGCAAGTCGAAAAGTAAAATCCATCGAGCCGGTATTTGTTGCCAGAGTAGAATCCAGGAATCCGAAAACACCGCCGCCGATTGCAGCGCCGGAGAAGTCCGCAGAGACGGCCGTCTCAACCTGGATTTACCTCGTTGGCGGTGCGCGGTTTAAAGTGGATGAGGTCAAGAAAACAGCAGACGGCGCCTGGTACCAGCGCGGAAACCTTTTGAGCTTCCTCGAGACTGCACGCATTGAACGAATCGAGCGCGAGGTCCCGGGAACCCATCCGTCAGGATGGCAAGACCAGGGCTGGAGTTCTGGCAACCCGTTGATCGATCAATTAATCAGAACAAATGGCACCCGGTTCGGCGTCGATCCCTACCTCGTGTTTCTGGTCATTGAACAGGAGTCACACTTTCGCACTCGGGTGCTTAGCCCGAAAGGGGCGCAGGGGCTGATGCAGCTCATGCCGGGAACGGCCCGGAGATTCGCGGTGCGGCGTCCGTTTGACCCGGTGGAGAATATTCGCGGCGGAACGCAATACTTGAAAGAACTGCTGACGATGTTCAAGGGACGGGTAGATCTGGCGCTGGCGAGTTATAATGCGGGCGAAGGGCGAGTGATTAGTTACGGCAACAAAGTACCGCCGTTCCAGGAGACTCAGAATTACGTAAAACGGATAAACCAACGCTACGGAAAAGGGGCAGTAGCCCGACCATCAGCGGCTGACCCCGATAGATCTGGCGCGACGCGCGCCGGGGCAGTAGCCCGACCATGAGGGAGGGCTTGCGGGAGCGATAGCGACCTAGGCCGACTAATTGATGATTGAGTGTTGGCTATAAGGGAGCCCTTTAATATTCGGGCTACGGGCTCGGCACATTGCAGTTGATCTGAGGCGTATTGGAGCCCTCCCTAACGGTCGGGCTACTGCCCCGGAGATAACGGAGGATAGGCCATGAGAGTTGTTATTCTTAGCTTTGCTCTCGTCGTGTTCTGCCTCGGCCAGAGCTGGGCCGTGACAGCGCAGATCGCGGGCAACGACGCTCCTCTTACTAATGCCGCCGTAGTTAAACTAGTCAAAGCCGACTTCAAAGAAAAAACTATTATCGCCATCATCGGGTCGCGTCCCAGCCGTTTCGATCTAGCAACTGAGCGAATGATTGAGCTGAAGCGAAATGGCGTCAGCGAAAGAATCATACTGGCAATGCTCGCGCATCAACAGGGATTTGAATATGACGAAAACTGGAGCGACGACGCCTTTTTCAATCAGGGCGGCGGTGAACCAGGTAAGCCAATAGACAAGATGAACGGTTCGAAGAGCCAGCCGGATCCCGGCAGCACTGACATATTTGGCTCGAGCGGCGGCTCTCGCGGAAGCACGCAAAGCCGCGGCGGCAACTCTGCCGCGACTGGCGACACGATTACTACCGGAAGCGCCACCGTGCGCATTCTTCGTCCTCCCAGCGAGGCCGGCGCGCAGCCAAAACTTGAAAAGGTGGCTACGCTTACCAACGATTCAATAGTAGAGTTGGTTGACGCTGGTTTCTCCGAAGGCACAATCATCAGGCGCATCGAACAGTCCCCGGTCGAGTTTGATCTTTCCCCCGCAAAGCTGAACGACCTCCGCAAACACCGCGTCAGCGAGAAAATCCTGTCGGCAATGAAAGCTGCGACCGGAGACACCGCGGATTCAAAGACAAGCTAGTAATTTAATTTGCGCAACGGTCACAGGCCAAGTCGCTACTGCTTTCCATTCCGTGTTGGGACGCTCAGCATCGTGGGTCGACAAATACTGAACCAGGAGCGGTAGCGACCGGGTCCAGTAACAATAAGCTCATTTCTAATGGTCACGGACCAGGTCGGTACTGCTCCCCGTTCCGTATTCGTCGACCCACGATGCCAGAGTTCTTGCTTACGCTCCTTGTCTTCCGCAAGAAGCGAGCTGCAGCGCCAAACAAATACGGAACCAGGAGCGGTAGCGACCGGGTCCAGTAACAACAAGCTCATTTCTAATGGTCACGGACCAGGTCGGTACTGCTCCCCGTTCCGTATTTGTCGACCCACGATGCCAGACTGTTTGCTTACCTCCTTTGTCTTCCGCAGGC
>DASXQM010000258.1:0-18985 GCA_036507195.1 Pyrinomonadaceae bacterium
CGATAGCGGCGAGCACCAATCAGATTCTGCACCGGACACTGCAACTGGAAGAACGCAAACTGCCAGGTGGAGAATTGATCGCGCGATCGCGAATCGAAATCTGGCAAGGCAAGGGAGTGGCCGCGAGGCGTCTGTATGACGCCCAGAACAAGCTCGTTGCAGGTGAATGGACTAGGAATGATGGCTCAAGAGTTCTCTACCATCACGGTTCGAAGCTGACATTTCAATCGCCAAAGGATGCGCAGACTCGCTCCAGCCTGGCTTCAGATGAAATATGGAAGATCACCCCTTCGGCAAAGGACTTTGAGTCTTTTGTTGCTGGCTCTGAAACAGCGCGAGTAGACGAGCGTTCTGCCGCTTACGTGGTTAGCTACGACGCCACTCAAATGGCGGTCGCTGGAAATCAGGCGACACTGGTTCACGCATCCTTAGTTCTGGGCCGCAACGATCTCCACGCCACTGAGCAAACATTGGTTGTCCGCGAGGGAAGCGAGGAGCGCGAGTTTCGCTTCACCGAAATCGGCTATGAACGGCGCGCGCCACAAACAGTCGCGCCGGCAATCTTCGAACCCGATCCCGAACTACTCTCGTCGGCGAAACCCGAAACCCGAAACTCGAAGCTCGAAACAAATCTTCCGATACTCGTTTCCCCTCTTCCCCCGGTGGCTTCCGCGTCGCTGGAGGTGGAAGTCCTGCGTTTGCTTGGGTCAATCTCCGCCGACATGGGCCAGGAGGTAAGCGTCAAGCGCGAGGCTGATGGCGCGCTTCACGTCGAAGCTATTGTTGAAACGGAAAAGCGGAAAGCGGAAATCCTCTCGGCCCTATCTTCAGTTTTGCACGAAGGGACTGTAAGGGTTCGGATTGAGACGAATGCTGAGGCGCAGGCGCGTATCCAGCGCGAACGCCGCCGCGCACAGAGCGGGAGCGGATCAACTGATGTCGACCTTCAGGGAATAACCACTTCCAACCTGATTCCAGTTGATGCTGAAGTGCGCCGTTACCTGCGGGCGAGAGGAGTGTCTGAGCAGCAGGTCGATGGAGAGATTAGCCGGCTCTCAAACCGCGTGTTGAATCGTTCGCATCAGGCTCTGCTGCATGCGTTCGCCATGAAGAGTCTAGTGCAGCGGTTTTCGGCTGATGACCTGCGCTCTCTGGACGCGGACGCGCGAGCAAAATGGCTGGCGTTGATCGTGATGCATGCCGGAGGCTTCCAGCGTGACCTGGCTTCGATACGACAGGAGTTGGCGCCAATCTTTGGCATAGGAGCTGGTTCGGGTGATGGGATTATGGAGGTAACAGATGAGGCCTCCTTATTTCGCGCCGTCTCGCGCTTGACGGAACTGGCGTCTGCCTCCAATGAATCCATTCAGTCAGCATTCACGATTTCATCTGCCAATAAAAGTGTGACGGTGAGAACGCCGCAGTTCTGGCGCTCGCTCGCCGCCGCCGAGACGTTAGCTACTAAGATCAGGGCAGCGAGTCAGAACCGGTGAGCCGATCCTGCTCGATCAACTCGCGTGCAAGGTAATAGCGACCGGGTAAAGATCGTTCTTAATGCTTTTGCCGTCTGTGTAATCTGCGAAATCTGCGGATTTCTTGTCAGTACCACCTGCGGTAGCGGGTGGGATTAATCGCATATTCCGAAGGAGAACATTCATGATCACGCGTCGCTCTTTCTTGCTCAGTATTCTCCTAGTCCTGCTTACTGCCTTCGGCCTACTGCCTACTGCCTTCGGCCAGACCGCAACCGCGACTCTCAGCGGTACGGTAGTCGATCAGAACGGCGCAGTCGTGCCAGGTGCTGAAGTAAAGATACTGAATCCTGCGACCGCATTCGCGCGGCAGACGACATCGAATGATTCTGGTGGGTACACATTTCCCCTGCTGCCTCCAGGAGCCTATTCAGTCACCGCGCAACGCGACGGTTTCGCGCCGATTCGTGTCGAGAATGTTCTGCTTAATGTGGGTGATCAGAAAGCGTTGAAGATTGAGTTAAAGACCGGGGACATAACTGCGCAGGTACAGGTACTAAGTGAAGCGCCTCTCATCAATGAATCGCCGGCAGTGGCGACGACCATTGACCGTCAATTCGTTGGCAATCTGCCGCTTAGTGGGCGCAGCTTCCAGTCGCTAATCTTGCTCACGCCGGGCGTCGTCGCGACGAGATCGACTATCTCCACCGATTCTGGACAGTTTAGCGTGAATGGACAAAGAGCGAGCGCGAACTATCTAACGGTTGACGGGGTGAGCGCCAACATCGGGGTCAGTTATTCTTCCTTTGGACCGGACGTCAGCCAAAATGCCGCGGGCGCTTTACCCGCGTTTAGTGCCTTTGGCAGCACGACGAATCTCGTGTCGGTAGATGCGCTCGAGGAGTTCAAGATTCAGACCTCCACGTATTCGGCGCAATTTGGTCGCGAACCTGGTGGGCAGGTGCAGCTCCAGACCCGTGCCGGGACGAAGGACTTCCACGGGACAGCGTTCGAGTATGTGCGTAATGAGGCGTTTGATGCTAACAATTGGTTCAACGACCGTGCCGGCATCAAAAAGCCGCCGCTGAGGCAGAACCAGTTCGGCGGCACATTTAATGGCCCGATACGCAAAAGGAGCACATTCTTTTTCTTCTCATACGAAGGGCTTCGCCTAATTCTCCCGAAGACTTTCAACATGTTAGTACCATCGATGAGGCTGCGGCAATTGGCTCCTACGGCGATGAAGCCCCTGCTCAACCTTTGGCCCGTGCCAACTGGGCCGGAGACTACGGATTCAGGTGTTCCCTCTGGTGCTGCTCCGTTCGTCGGTACTGGCCCCAGCCGATCTACTGTTGACGCGACGAGCATTCGTATCGACCAGACGTTTGGTAGCAAGTTAACACTGTTCGGCAGGTACAACGATGCCCCTTCAACCAGTTTGAATCGGATCCTAAGCAGCCTTACGGGCCTTCGCGGTAGAACGCGTACGCTAACCTTAGGGTCATTTCTCTCGATCACCCCACGATTGAATAATGAGCTCAGGGTGAACTTCAGCAGCAATAGGGGTCGACAAACCCTCGCGCAAGATGATTTTGGCGGAGCGGTGCCGGTCGATTTGTCCGTGTTAACTTCCGGATATAACGGCCCTGGGCCGAAATATGGCGAGGTAAGTTTTTTTCTGGGGGATTCGGGACTATTGGCCGGTCTCGGTGATCCTATCGACTCGTATCAACGACAAATGAACGTCGTTGACAGTCTTTCGCTCGATAAAGGTTCACATCGGTTAAAGTTTGGGATCGACTATCGTCGTCTAAGTCCGATTTTTGGTCCGGCCCCTTATTCGCAGCAACTCCAGATTTTTGACGAGCCCGCGCTTTTGAGCGGACAAGGCTCTTTCATTGTCAGGGCGAAGCAAGGGTCCCGGCCTGTGTTCAGTAATGTATCCACATACTTTCAGGACGACTGGTCTCCCACAAGACGCCTGAATCTCAGTCTAGGGATAAGATGGGAGGTGAACCCGGCACCATATGACGCGAACGGTTTGAGGCCAGTGACGGTCGTCGGAGTGGACAATTTACCGACTGCGACCTTGGCCCCTCCTAACGCGCCTTTTTACAAGACCTTCTATAAGGCTTTTGCCCCGCGAATTGGAGCTGCATACCTGCTACGGCAGGGAGCCGGAAAGGAAACAGTTTTGCGCGGGGGCTTCGGTGTGTACTACGACCTGGGTGGCGGAGAGGCGGCGGCCGGCTTCACCGGCTTCCCGTTCAGTGCCGTTACGTTCGTCAATAACGGTGACTTTGTCCCCTATCCACTGACGCCACAGCTCGCTGCGCCTCCCGCATTTCCGCCTGTGTCCTTGCCGATCACGTCAGTTGTGTCTGCACTAAACCCGAAGCTAAAGCTGCCATATACGCTTCAGTGGAGTTTGTCGGTCGAGCAATCATTGGGCGTTCATAACACGGTATCCCTTGCATATGTTGCTGCAGCGGCGCGCGATCTGATGACGACACAGACGCTAAATCAACAGCCACGGAATCCAGTCACCGGCGTTCTCCTTCCACGGCCAAACCCTAATTTCAATACTATTAACTACACGACGAACGGTCCGACATCAGACTATCAATCACTCCAGGCGCAATTCCGGAGCCGCTTGTCGCGCGGGTTGCAAACGCTGGTGAACTACACTTGGTCTCACGCGATCGATGAGGTCTCGAATGAAGTGGAGACTGATCGTCTAGAACGCGGTAATGCCAGTTTCGACGTTCGTCACAATTTCTCCGCAGCGCTCACATATGCTTTCCCCAAACTGAAGACTGGCGGGCTTCTCACGTCGCTATTACGCGACTGGTCAGCCGACGCAATTGTGATTGCTCAATCAGGCCAGCCCATCGACATAATTGCTGGTACGGTAATTAGCTCAGACGGTTCTCGGCAGGGTGTTCGTCCTGATTTAGTTCCTGGCGTGCCCTTATGGGTCGAGGATCCGGCAAGTCCGGGCGGCAGGAGGATAAACGTTGCGGCTTTCCAGAGACCTCCATTCATTCCCGGTACATCCACCTTCGCTCGACAAGGGACTTTGGGACGCAACGTCGTAATTGCGCCGGGTATGTGGCAAGCCAACATGGCTCTGCGTCGGAAGTTTAATATTACTGAGCGAGTGAACTTACAGCTCGCGGCAGAAGCATTCAATGTATTCAATCATCCCACCTTCGGTGGTTACGCAAGCAGTTTCTCGCCCGGCAGTACTTCATTTGGAAAAGCGACGAGTACGTTGGACTCCTTTTTAGGCGGACTCAACCCTCTCTACCAGATCGGGGGTCCACGCTCCATGCAGCTTTCCTTGAGGCTTAGCTTCTGAGGACTGCGAGCGAGGAGCTCATTACGATGTAGTCTGGAAGCGGAGTTAAGTGCATGATTCACAGGCTTAGCTTAGTTGGATTTTTGGGCATTCTGCTACAAATTTCATTCGCCCAGCCTAGTTCAGCCTTTCAAACTGAGAAAGCCATATCAAAGCAAATCGTTGTCGGCACCAATGTACAAGTTAGTAGACAGCGTGCCGACCAACAACATTACGAGGTTCAGATCGCTGCTGATCCTGAGAATCCACGGCACCTGTTGGCCTGCTCTATGCGAAGGGCCAATCATCCTTGGCACTCCGTGGTCGCCTATCTGTCGTTCGATGCCGGGGCGAGCTGGAACGAGACTCTGCATGTTGACGAGGGGTATGTTAGCGATCCGTCATGCACATATGGATCTGGCGGCGTGGCGTACATTGTTACTCTCGCAACAGAACTCCCAGCCGTACCGGATCGTGTTCAGGTGTTTAGATCAACGGATGCTGGAAAAACGTGGGCAAAGCCTGTCAAATTGCCGTTCATGGATCGCGAATACCTAACCGTTGACAATACCTCAGGCAGATATCGAGGACAGGTATATCTGAATGGGTCGGGATCGATCTCTTCGATCGAACCGAAAGCCAAGCGAATCGGCGCTGTTAATCTGTGGAGATCTTCGAACTTCGGTGTAACCTTCTCTGGCCCAACACAACTTGGCGTAACCCAACCCAACCATATTTTTGAGGGAATGGGTAATGGAGTTGTCCTGTCGGACGGAACCTTTGTATCGATCAATGGCGATCTTAATGAGACCCAATACGATCAGAGTAAACCGTACAAACCGATCGGTCATATCGTTGCCGTCTCGTCGAACGACGGAGGGCAAACTTTCTCTCCCGCTGTCAAGATTAGCGATTGGTATCCAGATCGAGGACACAAACGGACATGCAGTGTGATACCGGTTTTAGCCGTGGACAGTAGTTCTGGCCGTTTCAAAGATAGACTCTATGCTGTCTGGGCAGATCTACGCTTCGGAAGGATGGCGGTCGTGATTTCTCATTCTTCCGACAAGGGGAAAACTTGGTCGCTACCACGACGTGTTAGCGATGATATACACCGCGACTATCTGCCTAACGCTTCGGATGACTTTAATCCGACAGTGGCTGCAAATTCTCAAGGAATTGTCGGAGTTATGTGGTATGACCGGCGCGAAAGCTTTGACAATCTAGGCTACTGGCCTCGCTTCTCGGCGTCGTTGGATGGTGGCAAGACTTTCTTGCCGAGCGTCAAAGTTTCCGAAGCGCCATCCAGCTTTAAGAAGCCAAACCTAATGTCTCTTTCATCGTTGGGTAGTTCGATTGGTGACGATGGAAAGCTTTTCTTCTGGGTAGGAATGGATTTTTTCCATGCCACAGGTGGTGACACGAGCGGCTTGGCAGCTAGTCCAGATGGCGTCTTTCATCCTCTGTGGGTCGATAACCGTACCGGTGTATCGCAGGTCTGGACGGCTGCCGTGAAGGTCGCCCCGCTAGCAGCACAGAACTTGCCCAGAGAGCTGCAAAGCCTGAGCAACGTAACTGACAGGGTAAAGGTGTTTCTGGGTCCTGCCGTGTACAACCGGGCGAAACACATGGTCACAGTTGAAGCCTCACTGGAAAATACTTCTAAGGAACAACTCCGCGGAATTGTCAGAGTGCAGTTGCTGTCGCTCAGTTCGCCGCTTGGCAAGGCTCTGGTTGTAAATGCCGATAACAATCTCGATCAAGCGGGTGCTATATGGGACTTCACCCAGCAACTTGAGAACGGCGTTTTGAATGCGGGCGAACGGTCACGTCCCAAGCGTTTAGAGTTTTACCTTACCGAGATGCCCGAGGCAGCCAGAGCGTACAAAGCCTGGCTCAGTATAATTCAAGTTCAAGCACAGGTGTTTGCATCGGTAGGCACACAGACCCTCAAACAAAAACTGGACGCCCACAAATAGGAGCAGCGAGTTTTGTCAAAGGTCGATAAACACATGACGGAAACGAATTGAGAACTGATAATTGAGAATTGAAAATCTGATTTTCAGCGCTGAGAAAGAGTTCTTAGCACGGCGAAAATAATTTTCAGATCTAAGAAAAGAGTGCGGGACGATCTCAGCGATAAGCTCGAGGCCCACAACATACAGGACGCCGCCCGTGCCGCAACGGTCGACAAGGACGCAGCAATGGCCGACGGCGTGGCGGAGGTCAGAAAGATCCGCGACCTGATCAAGGCGAACGCCGTGACCGAGACGAAATACACCGCCCTCGGCATCCGCAAGCTGTCGCCAACGTGCCCACGACCGCCACCGTCCCCGTCGCCCCCGTCGATACAATCAAGCGGCTGCAGCACACGATAAACTTCACCGACTCCGCCGAAGCCGCAAACAATCTACGCCAATTAAACGCCGCGAGCGGTTGCGGCATCGACAGCGTAATAGTTGGAAAGGCGCTCTATGAAGGACGATTCACGCTCGAAGATGCCATCGCTTCCACCAGAGCCATTGTTTTTAGATCCTGATTCCAGTTTAGTGGACAGCTTTTCGCTCTACTTAGAACCCTACCAAGCTCACTGGAGTTGAAAGGCTTTGCATCGTGAGCGGGGGACAGGACCCACCTTCCTAGCCTGAGATTTATCGCAAGTTAACCGGCCGCGTGCAGCGCCCTCTTCAAAAATATTTCTTCCAGGCTCTTATTCATAGGACTGCCCCAGAGCGTCTTTAGGGTCGTAAGATAGTTTTAACATCCAAGGCGAGGCGGCTGAGAAGTGCTGAATCAGCTCAAAAACCAGTTGAGCCATGAGGACCTCTTTATTGAGCGCTATGACCGTCTCATGTCTCAGGCTCTGCACCTGACCGAAGGCGACAAGCAACAAGCCGAAGACCTCCTGCACGACGCTTTCATCCAATTTACTTTGCTGCGGCCCGACCTTGATACGATGGTCAACTCCGATGGTTACCTTTTTATCACTCTGCGCAATCTGCGTCTTTCCCAGGTGCGGCGTGTGGCCCGTGGCAACCGCCTGAGGTCGCTGGCAAATTACGATTCACTCGAATTCGGTCTGCGCTCTTGCGACCTGCGCAACACGATTCAGATTCACGACGAGCTTCGTTCGATCTGCGACTACGCGACCGACCGCAAGCAAACTTCGAAAGCCGGCTCAGTTCTCATTCTCCGTTTCTTTCACGGTTACTACCCGAGCGAAACGGCGCAGATCCTGCGCACGCGCCGCAATGTTGTAGATAAATGGTTGGGTCTCGCTCGCCGCGAAGCAAAACTCTTTTTGGAAAATCCTGACGGACTGGTTTTTATGGCAAAGACTGCGACGGAGACCATCCCGGAACCCGCAGCGGCGTCCGTCAACAGCAACACCTCAGGCGGGTTGTTCCAGGAGTTACGGGGGCAGATCTTTCGCTCAGTCCAGGGTGAATGTTTCTCGCGAGAAGAGTTAGCGGCCCTCTATGCGCCCGAAACTGAATCGTCAATCGATTGCGCGCACCTCGCGCACCTCGTGAGTTGCGCGACCTGTCTTGACGAGGTGAACAGAATGCTGCGCTTGCCGGCACTTGCCGAGCGCAATCCGTTCGATGTGATCGGGCGCGACCCGCGATCAAAAGGAGGGGACGGCGGCATGGGCGGTTCCAGTGGAGGCGGAGGCGTTGGTTCGACGCCGACCGGGAGTTTTGCGCGTCGAAGTCGTCGCGAGGCGAGAGCCACTTTCGAGCATCGTCCGGAAGAGCTGCAATTCTCGGCCAACGGGTTCGTGGTTGGTTCGCTGAACGTTGATTCCGAAAGAAGCGAACAGACTATAAGCATCAATCTCGACGAGAAGATCAGTTTCGTCGAGGTGTTTAGCGAGCAGGGCATGCGCCTGCTGCTGATGAATGTCGAGCCGCCGCCCGAAGGCTCTGCCACCCAAAGTCTGAAGGTTCTCTTGAGTGACAACCGCACTCTCCAGCTCTCACTAAACTTCGACGGCCATTGGCCGACACTGCACACCCTCTACTACGACCCGCTGCTCGCCTCGGAGTCGGGAGTCGAGCGTCTGGAGTCTGCAGTCGAAAGCCGGGGCAGTAGCCCGACTGTAAAGGAGGGCTCAGTTGCGGAAAGTTCTGGCGCGACTGTAAGAGCGCGGTCGCACACTATCGGCTTGTCACATAGGCTGAGAGACATTGGACGACGGACATTGGACTTTGGGCTTTTCTCGCGGCCCAGCACCGTCACCGCTCTCGTTGCGCTGTTACTACTAGCCGTTGTTTTGTTTGTTCAGTTTCGGCGTGTGCCGACTGCTCCTCTTTCTGCTACATCGCTGCTCGCGCAAGCAGCGTCGGCAGAGGAGGCGATCGCCGCTCGCACGGATCAAGTCCTGCATCGCAGCATTAATCTGGAAGAGAGGCGCGCTTCGGGTGAGCTAATCGCTCGTCGGAAGATCGAAGTCTGGCAGAGTGCAGAAAGGGGAGTTACCGCCCGACGCCTCTATGACGAGAAGGGTGCTCTCGTCGCTGGAGATTGGCGCCGGGCCGACGGTGTGCAGACTCTCTACAGTCACGGCAGGCGCCCACAGCTCCAAAGTCGCAATCGGCAATCAGTAATCCGCAATTTCGACGATGTGTGGCTGTTCGAGCCGTCGGCGAAACAATTCTCGGCGCTGATAGCTGGCAAAGCGACGCAAGTGGAAGATCGCGGCGCTGTTTACATAGTCTCTTTTGAATCTGTGGAATCTGCGAAATCTGCGGATGGCTCTCCTTCCTCTGCGAATACCTCCGCGCCCTCTGTGGTTAAGAAAGCCGTCCTAATCCTGAACCGCACGGATTTGCATCCTATCGAGCAAACGCTGGTCATAAATCATGGGAGTGAAATACGCGAATACCGCTTCATCGAAACCAATTTCGAAACTCGCGCACCGTCCACTGTTGCACCTACAGTCTTCGAACCCGAAACTGAGCTGCTTTCATCGGCCAAACCCGAAACTCGGAACGCGAAACTCGAAACCACGTCGCCGTTACCCCTTACCCATTCGCCCGCGCTGGCAACGCCCGAACTCGAAGTCGAGGTCCTGCGCTTGCTAAACCAGGCGGGCGCCGACATGGGCGAGCAGGTGAGCGTCTCGCGTACGCCCGAAGGCCGGCTTCATGTCGAAGCGCTGGTAGAGAATGCCCAGCGCAAGAATGAAATTCTTAACGCCCTCGCTTCGGTTCGAAACAATCCGGCGGTCAGGATAGAAGTCAACACGGTGGCTGAGGCGCTGAAGCGAAAACCGCAAGGCGCCGCGCCGGCTGCTCCGACTGTGGTCGAAGAAATCGGCGCCTCGACAAACACAATTCCGGTTGAGACTGACTTGCGCGCGTTTTTTTCAAAGCGCGGATATGAAGGTGAGCGGCTCGATAATGAGGTGCGACAGTTCTCGACCCGTACAGTTGTGCGTTCGCGCGAAATCATGAACCACGCCTGGGCCCTCAGACGACTCGGGCAGCGATTCTCCTCCGAAGAGTTGCGCAATCTCGACCCGGAAGCGCGAGCCAAATGGATCGCTTTGGTTCGCAACCACGCCGCAGCGCTTTCCCAAACAACGAAAACGCTGCGTCAGGAACTGAGTCCGATTTTTCCCGGCACCGGGCTCGGTGAAGCAAGTAGCGAACCTGACTTTAAGACCGATGCTGATCTTGTTCGAGCCGTTGAACGGCTTTTCGCGCTCTGTTCGGCGAACGACCACGCCATCAACTCGGCATTTGCGATATCGCCAGACACTGATAAGGCTGCCGCGATCAAAACTTCACAGTTTTGGCGCTCGTTGAGCGAAGCGCAGAGCCTGGCCGCACGCGTGAGTAGGCAGTAGGTAGTGTTCAGTACGACTGAAAAATGAGGTCAGTACCACCTGCGGTAGCGGGTGGGTGATTCCCAAATGAAAAATGGGAAATGACAAATGGAAAATCCGTAACATCGCTCGGAGGAAAGAAATGATGACGCACCAACGCCCCTTTCGCTTCGCCCTTCGCCTTTTACTGCTCTTCGCCATTTGCGCCTTGCCCTTTGCCTCTGTGCAAGCGCAAAGCGCAACCGCCACGCTCTCCGGCACCGTCGTCGATCAAAACGGCGCCGTAGTTGCTGGAGCGAACATCACCGTCACTAATACGGCGACCGGGCTTAGTAGGCAAGCGACTACGAACGACGAGGGTGGGTTCACGGTTCCTCTGCTTCAGCCGAGCACGTACAACGTCGGCGCAGAGCGCGATGGCTTCGCTCCTCTGCGGGTTGAGAATGTCGTGCTGAATGTTGGCGATCAGAAGGCAATAAAGATTCAGTTGAAGGCGGGCGACGTTAATGCGACGGTGCAAGTGCAAAGCGAAGCGCCGCTGATTGATGAATCTCCGGCCGTCGGTACGGTTGTTGATCGCCAGTTCGTGGAGAACATTCCGCTTAACGGACGTAGCTTTCAGTCACTGATTGCCCTTACGCCAGGGGTTGTTTTCACCAAATCAAATGCTGGCAATGAGCAGGGACAATTCAGTGTCAATGGGCAGCGGGCGAATGCCAACTACTTCACGATCGATGGTGTGAGTGCCAACATCGGTACAGGTGCCCAAGCCGGGTTTACTCAATCTGAGGTAGGATCCCAACCAGCTTTCACCGCTTCCGGCGGGACCAACGGCCTTGTTTCCGTGGATGCTTTGCAAGAATTCAGAGTACTGACATCCACATTTGCACCCGAATTTGGCCGTTCGCCGGGAGCCCAGGTGCAGATTGTCACGCGGAGCGGGACTAATGACTTTCGCGGGACACTCTTTGAATACTTTCGCAACGACGTGTTCGATGCAAATGATTGGTTTGCAAACGCAATTCGCCAGCCAAAACCGGCAACGCGCCAGAATGACTTTGGCGGCGTGATAGGCGGACCGATTATTAAAAATCGGACATTCTTTTTCTTCTCATATGAGGGATTACGCCTTCGCCAGCCGCAGACTGGGATCACTACAGTTCCATCGCTAAACGCGCGCCAGACTGCCCCGGCAAGCATGCAGCCCTTTTTAAATGCATTTCCGCGCCCTAACGGTCTTGACCTAGCAAACAATTTTTCGCAATTCAACGCTACTTTCTCGAACCCATCCGTTTTGGATTCGACGAGTATACGGATCGATCACACAATCAACGACAAGTTAACGTTGTTTGGCAGGTACAGCCATGCGCCTTCGGACACTACTCAGCGTGGCGGCAATAACCGAGCTCTGAATTTCTTACTGCAAGCTCATCTCAAAACACAAACTCTAACGGGCGGTGCGACCCTGGCTATCGCCCCGAATATAAGTAACGAGTTGCGGTTAAATTACAGCAAAAATACGGGCGCGACCATTAATCAGCTTGACACGTTCGGCGGGGCCGTGCTTCCACCAGATTCGATTCTGTTTCCTTCGTCCGCGTCAAGCCAGGACGGCCTTTTTATTTTTAGTCTGACTGGCGGAACCAATTCAAGCTTTGGTTTAGGTAACCAGGCGCAAACCGCCCAGCGTCAAATCAATCTGGTGGACACTCTCTCGATTGTAACCGGCGCCCATCAACTGAAGTTCGGTGGTGACTACCGGAGACTTTTCCCGATCTTTACACCAAATCAGTACTCACAGCAAGCCTCATTTAGCGGGGGCGTCAATCAGGCAATAACGGGTCGGGCGTCAAGTGTTTTTGTATCGGCCTTCGCCGGGACACGGTTTCCGATTCTCTCGAACGTGTCCCTCTTCGGGCAGGATACCTGGAAAATCTTACCCCGGTTAACTTTGACATATGGGCTGCGGTGGGAATTGAACCCTGCTCCTCGTGAAAAGAACGGTCAAGACGGGCTTGCCATTAACGGTATCGATCCGGCAACTCTCAGTCTCGTCTTACCTCAGGGCACACCGGTATTCAAAACGACATACAACAACTTTGCTCCTCGCATAGGAATTGCCTATCGATTGTCCCAGGCCGCCGGCAAGGAAACGATACTGCGCGGTGGCTTTGGCGTCTTCTATGACCTCGGTCGTGGTCTTGATGGTTACGGTAATTCCTTTCCGAGTTTGGTAAGCAAGAATTTGGCTCCGGCTGGAGGCATTCCTTTTCCATTGGACCCGGCGTCAGCCGCGCCTCCGCCGTTCCCAAGTCTGACGCCACCTATTATCGTCGGGACCCTAATTAAACTCACGGATCCGAATCTCAAACTACCCTATACGTATCAATGGAACGTCGCGTTAGAGCAATCCCTCGGCGCGAATCAGAGTATTTCAGTTTCGTATGTAGGCGCAGCCGGCCGTCGCCTTTACTATCAGGAAACACTAACAGCACCGAATCCCAGCTTCACCGCTGCCGTCTTTATCGCAACAAATCTCGCCACCTCGGATTACAATGGGTTACAGCTTCAATTTCAGCGCCGTCTGTCACACGGTATCCAGGCCCTAGCTTCGTATACCTGGTCAAAGTCGCTTGACACTGTTTCCGGTGACTCCGTGCAGGCCGGCGATATTAGACGCATAAGCCTCGATCAGGAGCGCGGACCGTCGGATTTTGATGTGCGACACACCTTTAATTCCGCTGTCACGTACGATATACCGGCTCCCTTCAGTACAAGGTTCGCAAAGGCTATACTTGGCAACTTCTCGATTGACACTACATTCGCGGTGAGGTCGGCAACACCGGTAAATGTCCTTACCGGAATTACCCCTACTGGCATACCTTTTGGTTTACTTCGTCCCAATTTGATTGCGGGTGTTCCGCTCTACCTCGACGACGCCACGGCACCGGGGGGAAGGATTATCAACAATTCCATTCCGACCGCCGCTCAAGTTGCTGCCGCCGGTTGTGCTCCGATAACGTCGACCAATGCAAAGGGCGCATTTTGTACACCGGCGACAAATGTGCAGGGTACCTTGGGGCGCAATGCCCTTCGTGGATTTGGTATGTGGCAAATGGACGTTGCAATTCGACGACAATTCAATTTGACAGAGCGGTTCAAACTTCAGCTCAGAGCCGAAGCGTTCAACGTCTTCAACCATCCCAATTTTGGCGATCAGGGAGCCAACTTCAATGGAACGAGTACTCTCACTAATTCTCAGTTTGGGCGATCAATCAATATGCTGGGGAGGAGCTTGGGGAGCTCTGGAATCGGACGAGGTTTTAGTCCGCTATACCAAGTCGGCGGACCTCGATCGATGCAATTCGCTCTGAGGCTACAGTTTTGACCTATGATGAGAACATCATTCCGCCTTCGCT
This sequence comes from Pyrinomonadaceae bacterium, assembly GCA_036507195.1. Taxonomy (GTDB): domain Bacteria; phylum Acidobacteriota; class Blastocatellia; order Pyrinomonadales; family Pyrinomonadaceae; genus PSRF01. The sequence continues at coordinate 14,065 of DASXQM010000258.1, forward strand.
TATTGTGTGCAATGCTTGCATTCTATTGCACCATAGGTTTTTCACTATCATGGACGTTTAGTATCGCGTCCAGCGTCGAGGCCCACGGCCTCAGAAAAGGTGACCGCACCCGCTTGGCGGCGGAATTCGCCGGCGGCAGCAAGGAGGTGATGGTGCTGATTGCAGCCAAGCCCGGAGCCAATCCCCGCGTTGTCTACGAAATCGAGCGGAGCTCAGGCAAGATTCACTACCGAGAGGATAGCGTGGATTATATACGGGCCTATTTGCCAGTTACACAAGTCGAGAAGATTTCCACCCTCGAAGTTATAGAATCAATAACGGTTGGTGATGAAAACGTTCATTTTACGGGCGACTCGAACGAGCTTGAAAATTCTCCGTTTAATTTTTCTGGGAATAACGGAATTTACGGGCAATTGTCGCAAGATTCTCTGGAGCGCCCTGGCCCTGATACTCCTGCCGAGAATCCTTTCGTGCCCACAATGTATGCTGGTGCGCCGCAATTCGTTGCCAGGCATCCGACTTTCGACGGTCGGGGCGTTGTGATCGCTGTTATTGATGGATTTCCAGACATCTTACATCCCGTCCTTCAATCTGCAAAGTCTCTCGACGGCAAACCTGTCCCCAAACTTCTTGACGCAAAAATGGTAATCGATCCGACCGACTTCGGATTCGATACGCGCTTCTTTGTAAATATGTGGCAGGAGGTTGTGGCGGACACGGCAACCGTAAATTATCAAGAGAAATCTTACACGGTGCCCGCTAACGGTCGCTATCGCATCGGTACTCTCCAGCCCACTCCGCCTGGAAGAGTGAAGTTACTTGATAGGCCGCTGGTTGCGTTATGGGATGAGCGGGCTGGCAACGTATGGGTAGATACGAATCTCGACTTTAATTTCGCCAATGAAAAGGCCATGACCGACTATCATATTCGACACGATGTGGGCATCATCGGTCAGGACGATCCGACTACTCCCGCCCGCGAGACTACTGCTTTTATAATACAAACGTATCCGAAGGACCATTACATAGGGATTAACCTGATGAACGATACGCACGGTTCGATTATTGCCGGCGTAGCGGCAGGAAAGGGTTTTTTTGGCAGTCAGGCAAACGGAATGGCACCTGAGGCGCAGATCGTGTCAATCGAAAAGGGAAGATACACTTTGGCAGGAACGATTGAAGCCATGATCTATGCGTTCAAGCACCCGAAAACAGATATTATTACGATGCAGGCAGGCATGGATGCAGTAGTTCGAGACGGCGACACGACATTGGGAATCATAAGCGATCGACTTGTGGAAAAATATAGGAAGCCTTTTTTTTCCAGTGCCGGCAATAATGGGTCAGGGTTGAATGTAGTCTCGGAAGGCTCTAGCGGGAGGAATGTTATTTCGGTTGGTAGCTACTTACATCGCGATACGTTGCGGACGGTGCTAGGCGTGAGTGTGCGTGGACCCGACTGCATTGCGGAGTTGAGTTCGCGTGGTCCGCGAGATGATGGCCAGTTTAAGCCAGACCTCCTTGCCCCGGTTGGGGGAATCGGATCTGATTTTCTTAACCCTGAATGGGGAATCCTTCCTGGACACTACAGATTGCCGCCGGGGTACGTAGGAATGTATACGGCTGGCACGTCTTACGCTGCTCCGACCGCTTCCGGAGCCGCGGCCCTGCTGATCAGCGCGGCAAAACAGAGCGGGGTTGTTTACGATGCTGGGAAGATCCGATGGGCGCTGACGACAACGGCCAGACGACTTCCGGGTTATCAGCCTTATGAACAGGGTAACGGGCTGATCGATGTTGAGGCGGCATGGGAAGCACTCAAACATGCTCCTGATCCCATCAATATCACGAGCAAGGCCCCGGTCAAGACGATCAAGAGCAGTCACCTGCGAAAACCGGATCAGGGAGTGGGAATATACGAACGCGAAGGCTGGGCTGCGGGACAGAGCGGCCGGAGAACGATTACGTTTACGCGAACTTCGGGAAGCCCGAAGCCGATGAAATTTGCATTGCGTTGGATCAGAAATGACGGGACTTTCACCACCGTCGATCAAATAACACTTCCGCTAAACAAGCCTGTCGCGATTCCTATAAATATCAACCGGCAAACAAACGGTGTTCACAACTCGGTATTGGAACTTGTCGATCCCGCGAGTTCGCAGCCTGTATATCGGGTTATGAATACGGTAGTTGCCGCAGAACAGTTCACGGCGGATAAGAAAGGAGTTATCAAAGTCGAAGGCAAAGCCGATTGGATGGGACACCGGTCGTACTTTTTTAACATTCCATCCGGCACATCGGCGGTCAAGTTCGAATCTCAGATCTTGGGCGGCAGCATGCGAATGCGCTTTTACGACCCGAACGGAACCGGGGATGGTTACTGGCCTCGGGGGCTTTTCGAAATGGAGGCATGGCCGACGCAATACAAGACGGAAGGAAAACTCGGACGAGCGTTCATAAACCCGCTTCCAGGCGTTTGGGAGGTCATAATTCAGAACGACACCCGTTTTCAGGAAGTCGCACAAACGCAGGCGTCGCCGCCGGCAACTTTTACGCTGACTGCCTCCATATACAACACATCCGCCACCCAATCGGTTGTTTCGCCGAGCTCCGCGAAAAACGAAGGTGATAGTACAGAGATTAGCTTCAAGAATAACGGAGGCAGTTTTACCGGAAGAGTTGCTGACGCCCCGCTCGGAAGCTCATATTCGGATAAGCCGACGCTTCGGCAGGGTGAGTACAAGGTTTACGAGGTTAACGTCGCTCCCGGGACAAAACGTCTTGCAGCAAGTATTGCCGGATCGAATGAAGCCAAGGCAGATCTCGATCTATACGTATTTAACGGCTCAAAGAAATACGAAGAATTTGCTTCATGGATGCACAGCCAAGCGCCAGTGCTGGTTGGCTACAGCGCTGACGAGGGATCGGATGAATCTGTCTCAATTGATAACCCGCAGCCCGGCAAATGGAAGGTGGTGATTTCCGCAGCGTCCGTCCCGTCCGGTAGGACGAGCGTAGAGTACCAGGACATTGTAACGAACCCGATTTACGGCATGATCAAGAGCACCGACGTTACCGCAACACACAATCACGGGGAGCAATGGGCTGGTCGCGTTCAGCTGGAGTTGGGAAAGATCGCGCCAGCACCCGGAAAATGCCTCGCGGGACTTGTCGAGGTTACGAGTGAGGACGTGGCGATCAACTTTACAAATGGTAATCCGTCATGGCGGTCGGATTCTACGGCCGGACTGAGATGGCCCGTATCACTCGGTACAGCATTGATAAATGTCGAGGAAAACAAATGCTCTGGCTTTAAATCAGGCTGGAATTATGCCAAAGGTCGATAGACTATCGGGTTCTCTTTACGTCGAAAAGCAGGCAGTCACGATTCTTCACGTCAGGGGTGCATTTGTCAGTAAGCTTAGAACAGGCGAAGCTCAGGGCTAGCATTGGAGAGGTCACCTGATTCAAGTGTTGTCTTAGTATTGCGGAGTTTATCGAGCTGGGCCTTTCCGTTGTGATGTGCTTTGCCCCGCCGTTGCGTCTTGATTCACTCACTCAGAGCCTTTCGCAACACCGTGTCACTCGCTTCAGGTAAAAGATTTGGATGGTCAAGTGTATAGTGCAGACCCCTTGATTCCTTACGCAGGAGCGCGCTCTCGATTATTAGTTCAGCTACCAGCGCCAGGTTGCGAAGCTCAATCAGATCAGGCGTCACCTTGAAGTCCCAATAGAATCGGTTGATCTCCTGTTGCAGGTTTTGAATCCGGGTGCGCGCGCGCAAGAGCCGCTTCTCAGTGCGCACAATGCCAACGTAATCCCACATGCAGCGCCGAATCTCGTCCCAGTTGTGAGTCACCACCACAAGTTCATCTGCATCGGCCGCGTCACCTGTCACCCACGGCGGCAACGCGGAAGGCTGAGCGTGTAAGGCTGAGTATCCGGAGATGGCTTTCTGTGCGGCGCGATGAGCGACGACTAGGGCTTCCAGCAATGAATTACTCGCCAGCCGATTAGCTCCATGCAAGCCAGTGCATGCCACTTCACCCGCGCCGTACAAGCCCTGGATCTCGGTTTCACCATCAACATCTGTAACTACACCACCACATTGATAATGCGCAGCCGGCACGACAGGAATTGGCTCGCGGGTCATGTCGATGCCAAACTCCAGACACTTCGCAAAGATGTTAGGGAAGCGATTCATTATGAACTCGGAATCTTTCGAGGTGATATCCAGCCATACGAAGTCGGCGCCCGTCTTCTTCATCTCCGCATCGATCACGCGGGCCACAATGTCGCGCGGCGCGAGATCGGCTTGGTCATGATAGCGTGGCATAAAACGCTCGCCGTCGGCTCCGCGCAACACGCCGCCTTCACCGCGCACCGCCTCGCTGATCAGGAATGACTTGGCTTTCGGATGATAGAGACAGGTGGGATGGAACTGGATGAACTCCATGTTTGCGATGCTCACGCCGGCGCGGTAGGCCATGGCAACGCCGTCGCCGCTGGCGATGTCGGGATTGCTGGTGTACAGATACACTTTGCCCGAGCCGCCGCTGGCCAGCAGAGTGACCTGCGCAGCAAAGACCTCAACCTCCTTCGACTTCGTGTTCAGCGCATAGCAGCCGAGGCAACGATTGGGTCCGCTCAAGCCAACTTTTTCCGAGGTGATGAGATCCATGGCCAGCACGTCTTCAAATACCGTGATGTTCTTTTGGGCTGCCACCGCGGTAAGCAAGGCGCGCTCAATCTCACGACCTGTGATGTCGCCGGCATGCAGCACGCGTCGCCGCGTGTGACCGCCCTCGCGTCCAAGATCATATCCGCCGTGCGCGTTTTCGGTGAACCGCACACCCAGCTCGATTAGTTCGCGCACTAGTGCCGGACCTTCGCTGACAATGGTGCGCACGACGTCTTCCTT
>DASXQM010000259.1:0-4994 GCA_036507195.1 Pyrinomonadaceae bacterium
TCTCTCCCGGCAACAGCGACAACCGTCACCGCTAGTTAACCTCAAACAGATCTATCCCCAGAAGCTTCCAGCTGCCACCCGCGCGAGCGAGAATCAGGAGGGCCGTGCCGGAACGCTGGCGCCCTAACTCCTTAGTGTCCAGGCTAACGTCAGTTGCTACCAGATTCGCGTCCAGTTGTTCTGTGCGCAAGACGCGAGTTTGCCAAACCTCGGGCTGCGTACCGATCACGCCGCCGATAAACCTTGCCAGCTCGCCCGAAACAATGCGTGCCTCCAATTCAGTCTTCTTGCCACTGGTAATTGCCTGGTCCAGTTGCCCTATAAAAGCGCGCACCGTGCCGTCTACCTGTAGGGTATTGGCTGCCGTTTCCGCCTTAATGCGACCACCGCGCGCTGCCATAGAGGAAGCATATTCGGCATCGGCACGCACGGCATCATTAAACCGGCTCGCAGCTTCAGCCGCTTGCCCTTTCCTCAAACTGATCTCGCCCAGTCCAATATTGCCCCATGCAAGCGCCGCGGGAGTCGGAAGTGTTTCTTCAAGGACCACGCGGAATAGTTTTTCTGCTTCGTCAATTCTGTTCTGGCCGAGCAGCGCGCGCGCCAGAAGGATGCGCGCTTCCTGCATGTTAGGAGCCAGGCCAAGGATCTCACGAGCGATTGCCTCAGCTTTGACGTAGTCCTGCGCCCCAAATTGGCGTGTCGCCTCACCCAAACCTTCCTGGAGATCGCGCGCACGCGGGGCGCTGTCGTTCGAATAATCCAACTGCGGGTAAAGCTTCTCAGGATCAATCTCGAGACGAACAAGTTTTGCGGTGGTCTTGAACACTGCTTCGCCGAAATTGCGCGCCGGCACCGTAACATCAACCGAAAGTTGTTCGCCGCTGGCCGTGGTTGCACGAACAGTAGTCACGGCGTCAGTCGAACCCAGATTTCTCAAGGCTGCAACCCACTCACTGCCTCGCTGCTGTGGTACGCCTATCATGAGATCCAGATCGGTCACCTGATCGAGCTGCTGATCGAGGAGCGTCTTTACCCTATCACCGCCGCGATCCGCCAAAGCCTTTCGCAACGCGGCAAGGCTGATCCCGCTGGCATTTCCCTTACCGGCCTGCAGCAGTTCCCGCAAAGCGCTCATGAAACTATCATGCCCAAGAGTTTGATCTATTAGCCGCCAGACCATGGCGCCCTTATTCGGAACAGAGTTGAAATAGGTGGCCTCCAGGGGTGTCACGCGAGCCAGTGGCGCATCTTTCCTGGCTACGCTGCTGTAGGCGAGCCGTTCTCGTAACTTTTCAGCCTGAGCAGCCGGGCGGCCAAACTGCTTTTCGATAAACAGCACCGCCAGGAAACGCGGTAGAGCATCGCGCAGTAGCCCGCCGCCCTCGCCTCTTACTGGCGTTTGCCCGCCAATCCACAAACGGGAAATCGCTTCCGAAATCAGCAACGCCGTTCCGGAATCTACTTTCGCGCGGCGGAATGCACCGGACTCGACGAGTATTGTCCCGGCGTCGTTAAAGCCCGCGCCGCGCCGCACAGAAACTAAACGAATTGGAACTTCGGGCGCGGGTCCGAGCAGACTGGCGTAAAAGGCCCGAACGTTTGCAGTGAGATTGACTATTGTTTCAGCTTGCTTCTTCTCTTCCGCAGTCGCGCCTCGCGGAAGGAATGCAGTTATGTTCTTGCCTTCAGCCGTGCCTTCAAACCTGTCCCAGTCGCCCTGCAAAAAAAATGGCTGCGTAAAGAGCGCTTCTTCGTAAACAGTTGCGCCGGCCGCCCCGTCTTTATCGATTCCTGAGCTGATTACGTTGGCTCCATTAACAGCCAAACGAACCGGGGCCGTGTCGGCGCCACGCAGCGTAAACTGGGTGTTAGGCGCCGGATACCAGAAGGAGAGCGGTAGGAACTGAGAACCGACGGGCGAGATTGCTGCGAGACCGGTATTGCTCTCGACGGGCAGGCTGTAACTGACGTTTAGGACCAGCGGCCCGCCTGGAGCAATCGAATTTGGCAGCGTGACTGTTGCCCGCTGTAGATTGCCATACGTTTCAGGGACTACACGGAAATTGGCAGTGGCGCCGCCGACCGTCACACCTTTTATTGAAGCTTTGTTATTGATTCGAAAAGTGAACGACGAACCTGTGCCGCGGCCTACGTTGGTGGCGCTCAGTATGGCGACCGCGCTCAAGGTTCGCTCCGCCTGCTGAACGTTTGCCGTGATGTCAAACGTCGTCATCTGCCAGGCGGCCCTGGCTTCCTCTTGTGCGGGCGCGATTGCCGGGAAAAGAAAAAGAGTGGCAAAAATGGACGCAATGATTTTCATATCTGAGACGATTTGTGACGTATTAGTTGATCGAAACAAGGTTTGGTTGGGAAACGGAGTTTATGTCGCAGCCGCTTCGCTTGAACGGTAGCTCACCAGTTTATGAATGTCGCGGAGAATGAACAGCAGCGCTTCCATCCTTTCGAGAGGCAGCGCGTTTGGACCGTCTGAAGGCGCACGCTCAGGACACTCGTGTACCTCCATGAAGACCGCATCGACTCCGCAGGCAACGCCCGCGCGCGCGAGCGGTTCGATGTATTCCGATTGTCCGCCGGTTGCATGCCCGAGCCCTCCGGGAAGTTGGAGCGAATGGGTTACGTCAAAGACTATCGGAACGCCAAATTCACGCATGATCGGAAATGATCGCATATCCACGACGAGATTGTTGTAACCAAAGCTTACTCCGCGTTCGGTAAGCATTAGTCTTTCACAGCCAACTGCGCGAGCCTTGTCCACGATGTTGCTTGCATCCTGAGGCGCGAGAAACTGCCCCTTCTTTATGTTGACGGCACGCCCCGATCGCGCGGCCTCCAAAATCAGGTCCGTCTGTCGCGAGAGAAAGGCGGGGATTTGTAGAATGTCCGCAACTTCCGCGACCGCACCTACCTGGGAGACCTCGTGAATATCAGTAAGGACGGGGACGCCAATTTCTTCTTTTACCTGACGCAATACACTAAGGCCTTCATCCATACCCACGCCGCGAAAACTTTTTAGCGACGAGCGATTAGCCTTATCGAATGATGACTTGTAAACGAAGTCAAGGCCAGCTCTTCCTGCGCGCGCTGAGCACTCACGCGCCATCATCAGCGCATGTTCGCGTGATTCAATCACACAAGGGCCGGCGATAATCGTCAAGCGTCCGTCACCGAACGTCGTATTACCGACGCGAAAAGGTTTTACTTGAACGTCTGCCATGGGGTTTCCAATTCTAAAACGGTTTCTTGAAGATATTCCCCACCTTCTTCAGTACCTTGCCAACCTTTGAGCCTTTCTTCTCGGGCGTGGGTGAAGGCGTAGGCGTGGGCTTCGCGGCTTCTTGTTTAAGAACAGGCGTTGTTGTTGGCAGGGGCGACGGAGTCGGCTCTACTGTAGGACTGGGGCTGGCGGCCACGACAGCTTCCGTTCCTGGAGACACGATAAGAGATCTTACCGCGAGCGTAATACCAATCAAGAGGATGGCGGCAACGACCGCAGCAACCACCTTGAGTCGTTTTTTTGACTTCTCCGTCCCGCTAATCGAAATAGAAAGCCTCGGAAAGGAGCCCTGCTTCACAGCGCCGACTGCCGGCCGCGAATCATTTCCATCCTTGCCGCTCGCCAACTGAGCAACACCGACTACGGTTTCTTCATTCACGTCAGAATTGGCGGCGCGGTTTTCCCGCAAGCGCGAGATGTCTATCACCAGCCGCCCCGATGGTGATTCAGTACCGACATCGCGCAAGGCCTTTAGGTTTGGCGAGCTCGTAACGGCCGCGTGCTCGAACCCTAGCCGCTCCGCCGTAGCCAGTAATTCTCTCCGAAACTCTGCCGCATTCGCCGGCCGATCCTGCGGCCGCTTTTCCAGCGTGTGCAGCACGATTTGCTCGAGTTCGGGTGGAATCGACGAAACAAATTCGCGCGGACCCCGCGGCGCCTCCGACGTGTGCTTCATCGCGATTGCTAACGGCGTCGATCCGCTAAAAGGAACCGTACCGGTGAGCATCTCATAAAGAATAACCCCAAGACTGTAAACGTCGGCAGCGGGCGTCAATTCGGCGCCGTCACACTGCTCGGGCGACATGTAGCGTGGTGTGCCGATCATGGCCCCGATCTGAGTCAGCGTCATCGGCTCGTCTTCTTCCAGGGTTTCAGCGGCCAGCTTTGCGATGCCAAAATCCAGTACTTTGACGACAGCCGGCACTTCCGCACGTTGCACAATAAATATGTTTGCCGGCTTCAAATCGCGATGGATAATTCCCGCCTCGTGCGCTGCCGCCACCGCCGCGGAAATCTGCATCATCAATGAAACCGACCGCGCGGCGTCAAGCGGCGCTTCTTTCGCAAGCACATCGCGAAGCGTCCGGCCTTCCAACAACTCCATCACCAGGTAAACATAGCCATCCTGTGATTCGCCAAAGTCGGTGACTGTAACTGCGTTTGTGTGTTGCAGGCGTCCGGCGGCTCTTGCTTCTCGACGAAACCTGGTACGGGCTGCTTCGTCTTCGACAAAACGTTGGTTCAGGACTTTAACTGCGACCGGGCGGTCAATCAGCATGTGGCGCGCACGATAGACCGTGCCCATCCCCCCGATGCCAAGTCTGGCTTCGAGGTGATACTTGTCGTCAAGGGTGTGCCCCACCAGCGGATCGACGGAAACCGGCTCGGTGATGGTTGCGTCAGCCTGCAATGGCGACTGGTCCTCCGGGCAAACCCCGAAGTCGGCAGAATAGTGCCGTCCGCATATAGGGCAATGAAGCATAGGAAACCCGATAACTTGGGGAGAACGATATCATTATTACCTAAACAAACTGCGAGCGGTAGCGAGGAGGCGGAGTGGGGACTCCTGTCTCATTGACTGGACTACTGTTCAACGGCTATACCGCCCGATCTGCGGAAGGTCTATGACGGAATGTAAGGGCTTTGCCCTCCGATGTGCGGTGGCGCCTGCCTTTTTGACAACTAATCACAATTA
>DASXQM010000260.1:0-8335 GCA_036507195.1 Pyrinomonadaceae bacterium
AACAATTTTTGGTCGCAATTAATAACGCTGAAAGCGTTCGCTAATTTCAAACGCTGAAAGCGTTGGCTAGTTTCAGCCCAGGGTTGCGCTTTGGCAACCCTGGGAAAAGGAATCCGAATATTTTTGAAGACGCAACCCTAAAAGGGTTGCGTCGCCGTCCGTCGCGTCTCAACCCGTCGCAACTCCTTCAGAGTTGCGACGAAATAAATGTGCCCCTTTTTTACCCAGGGTTTCAAAGCAAACCCTGGGCTTAAATTAGCCAACGCTTTCAGCGTTATTGTTGAACCAGTGCGGCTCTGCCGCAGATGTAAATTTCAAAGTTCATGAAGTTAAAACTGTCGCTTTCTTGACAAAGTTTTTTTCGGCGAGCAGAATCTCGCTCGCCGCTTCTCAAACAATCTGGATCAAGCTTCGCAATAGCGATCAATGTAAGCCAAAACTACGATGATGAATTCCGCTGCTCTCTTAAAAACCACCCTTCCTGATTTGCAGTTAGTAAAACGCGGAAAAGTGCGCGACGTCTACGCGATCGACGACCAGCGTCTTCTCATCGTGGCCACCGATCGAATCTCGGCTTTCGATTGCATTCTACCTACTGCAATAACGCGCAAGGGTGAAGTGTTAACTTCGCTTTCGAAGTTTTGGTTCGAAAAGCTCGCCGGCATTGTCCCGAACCATCTCATCACGATCGATCCGGAACGAATGCCTGAAACTGTTCAGCATGAAGAAGATCTAAAAGGACGCTCCATGCTCGTGCGCAGAACGGAGGTTTTCCCGGTAGAGTGTGTTGTTAGAGGCTACCTCGTCGGTTCAGGCTGGAAGGATTACCTGCGGACCGGAGAAGTCTGCGGCCATAAGCTTCCGGAGAATCTGCTTGAATCGGCCGAGCTTCCGGAGCCTATCTTTACCCCGTCCACAAAAGCAGAAGAGGGCCACGACGAAAACATCGCAGAAGAAGACGTGCACAAAATGCTGGGTGCAGATACGGCCAATTACCTGCGTGAAACTTCATTGCGTCTTTACAATGAAGCGCGCAGCTACGCTCGCACCCGGGGAATAATAATTGCCGACACCAAATTTGAATTTGGACGTGACCAGGACGGTGAGATCATCCTTGTTGACGAAGCGTTGACTCCGGATTCTTCCCGCTTCTGGCCGGCGGAAAGTTATAGTCCTGGTAAATCACAACCGTCGTTTGATAAGCAGTTTGTTCGTGATTATTTGGAGACGCTTGCCTGGGACAAGCGGCCTCCCGCTCCATCGCTTCCCCCGGACGTCGCCTCGGCCACCACTAATCGCTACCTGGAAGCCTACCGGCTCTTAACCGGCGAATCGCTCTAAGGTTGTTTCGTGCTCAACTCACTTTCTCCCTGGGATTCATGAAACATGCGCGCCAGACTTGAAGCCCTAATTGACGAAATGCTGGATGGACATATTCTGCTCGCCGAAGCGCTAAGCGAGTTTGAGCAGCTCTACATCAAGAAGGCCCTCTCTCGAAACAATGAGCATCTTTCGAAAACCGCCCAGGCGCTGGGCATTCACCGAAACACGATTGCCAAGCGCGTTGCTGACTATCAAAAAGTAAAGCGCCCCCTGGCGCGCAGTGCCCGCGGTGGGGCGCGCTAGTTTCCAATACTGAGATCGCCAGCATGCGTTAGATCCGAAGGACCGGCATTTAGTAGCCCCGTCCGTGCGGGGCTCTGTGTCGAAACTCAGGAATCCCACCCACGGCAGTGGGTGGGATTCCCGAAAGAGTCGTGTCTGCCGCTGGTTGGACTTGAACACTCTACCCACTCCTGTGGGTGGGACTCCCAGGCATCCCCAATGCCTGAAGTTGACAATAATCCTGCCGCGAATTATCCTTAGCACTCATCCACACAGAGTGCTAAACGCAGAGGTATTGGTCGGAAAGTCCTAATCTAAAAACACGTAGATTTACAGGGAAACTGAAAGGAGAACTTCGAAGAATGTCGACAAATATTACGCCTCTCCATGACCGCGTCATTGTGCGCCGCATTGAAGAGGGAGAGCAGGTTCGTGGGGGAATAATCATTCCCGATACAGCCAAGGAGAAGCCACAGGAAGGCGAGATCGTCGCCGCCGGACAAGGCAAATACAGGGAGGACGGAACCAGGCAGCCACTGGATGTCAAAAAGGGCGACCGGGTACTGTTCGGCAAATACAGTGGTTCTGAAATCAAGATTGACGGTGAAGAGCTGCTGATCATGCGCGAAGATGAAATCCTTGGAATCATCGAACGCGCCGGCGCGGCGACTGGCAGCAAGAAGGGCGGCAAGTAGTCAATTGGGACTCGGCCGCTTCTTTTATTTCTAAATCACATTCCACATTTCAGCAGGAGAGAAGACAGAAATGGCAAAGCAAGTAGTTCATGGCGAGGAGTCACGCGCGGCGATTTTGCGCGGAATCAATCAACTCGCGGACGCAGTAAAGATCACGCTCGGCCCCAAGGGGCGCAACGTGGTAATCGATAAGAAATTCGGTTCACCTACTATTACCAAAGACGGTGTTACCGTCGCGAAGGAGATCGAACTAAAGGACTCGCTCGAGAACATGGGTGCCCAGATGGTTCGTGAAGTTGCCTCCAAGACCTCAGATGTAGCCGGCGACGGAACAACGACCGCAACCGTGCTGGCGCAGGCTATCTTCCGCGAAGGCGTGAAGACAGTAGCTGCCGGCGCTAATCCGATGGCGCTCAAGCGGGGTATCGACAAAGCCGTCGAGCGCGCCACCGAAGAGATCAAGCGTTTGGCAAAGCCGGTTAAGGGTGATGCGATCGCACAGGTGGGAACAGTCTCGGCGAATGGCGATGCAACAATCGGAAACATTATTGCCGAGGCAATGAATAAGGTCGGCAAAGATGGCGTGATAACCGTTGAAGAGTCGAAGACGATGGACACTTCGCTCGAGGTTGTCGAAGGTATGCAGTTTGATCGCGGCTACCTCAGCCCTTACTTCGTCACCGATCCCGAGCGCATGGAAGTAGTGCTCGAGAATCCCCTGATTCTTATTCACGAAAAGAAAATCAGCTCCATGAAAGATCTGCTGCCGCTGCTCGAGCAGGTAGCAAAGATGGGCAAGCCGATGCTGATTATCGCCGAGGACGTCGAAGGCGAGGCCCTGGCGACGCTGGTCGTTAACAAGCTTCGCGGCACTCTGAACATCGCGGCCGTTAAGGCTCCGGGTTTCGGTGATCGTCGCAAGGCGATGCTCGAAGACATTGCGATTCTTACCGGTGGCAAGGTCATTAGCGAGGATCTGGGAATCAAGCTGGAGAACGTCAAGCTTGAAGACCTCGGTCGCGCCAAGAAGATCACCATCGACAAAGACAACACCACCATCGTCGAAGGCGCAGGCAAACAGAGCGATATCGAAGGCCGCGTTAAGACACTACGGGCGCAGATCGAAGAGACTTCTTCCGACTACGATCGCGAAAAGCTGCAAGAGCGGCTCGCGAAACTCGTGGGCGGCGTTGCCGTAATCAAGGTTGGTGCAGCCACGGAGACAGAGATGAAGGAGAAGAAGGCGCGAGTTGAGGATGCCATGCATGCAACGCGCGCGGCCGTCGAGGAGGGCATCGTCCCGGGCGGTGGTGTGGCACTGGTTCGGGCAGCGAAGGCGCTCGAGAAGTTCCAGATCAATAAGGAGGGCGAGGGTGATGCGGACGAGCAAATTGGTGTGAACATCGTTCGCCGAGCACTCGAAGAGCCTCTTCGCCAAATCGTCCAGAACGCCGGCAAAGAAGGCGCCGTTGTAGTCGAGCGTGTTCGCGCGGAGAAGAACGACAGTTTCGGCTTCAATGCGCAAACCGAAGTCTACGAGGATCTGGTTAAAGCAGGCGTTATCGATCCTGCCAAGGTCACTCGCACGGCATTGCAGAATGCTGCTTCAATCGCGGGTCTCATGCTCACCACGGAAGCGATGGTTTCCGAGATTCCTGAAGACGATAAGGGAAGTCCGGCCATGCCGGGCGGCATGGGCGGCATGAGCGGAATGGGGATGTAATCTAGTTTCCTTCGCTCGGCATTAACCAGGCGGCCTCGCTCAAACGAGCGGGGCCGCTCTGTTTTTGCATCGCTCAATCTGCGACTGCGGCTCTGCCGCCGCACAGTGCGGTAAGGCTGACTAGAGGTTTTGCATCACCCAATCTGCGCCTGCGGCTTTGCCGCTGCACAGTGCGGTAACGCTCTGCCTTACCGCCACTTCCTCTCTTTTCTTTTGAGGCTCCGCCTCATAATAGGAGGCGGAGCCTCCAGTAAATTTCAAGAACTTAACGGTAAGGCAGAGCCTTACCGCACTGTGCGGCGGCAAAGCCGCACTGGTTAATTGAGTGGCGCATCGGAAGGAGAGGGCTTAAAAAGGTGAAAATTTCTCCGGCGGTGCGGCAAGGCTGACAGGAGGTTGTTTCACTCAATCTAAATCTTCTTCGGCTGCACGGTAAAGTTGACTGGAGGTTGTATCGCTCAATCTGCGCCTGCGGCTCTGACACCGCACAAGTGCGGTACGGCTCTGCCTTACTGCCCAAAACCTCCCCCAAACCTTCTTTTCGGTGAGATGCGACAAAATCTGTCATACCGCAGCCAGATCGCCTGCCCGCCGACAATTCCCGTTTTTCCCAGCATTTTGTGGCAAATCCCCACCATTCGATCTTTTAACTGAAGGTACTTCAAGACAAAATTTGTCATCCGATGAAAGATTTGTGGCATTTCGGTTACGATTGTGTTATACGTTTGTCCATAACAAAGTTAGCTCTTCTCAACCGCGATGTCCCGAGCTCGCCGAGAAACAAGAGCCCTGCTCCCAAGCTTTACTTCAGGGCCTGAGAAGACAATCAAACCAACGAGTGCAAATCGGCAAAGATGCCGTTTTTACCGTTTTCGCCGTTTTTACCGTTTTCTGAATCATTGCCCAGATTCCACTAAAAAAAGGAGGACGCCCCCGCAACTGCCCTAGCCATTGTGACTTCTCACCCCGTTTCAGCAGTCACGATGGATGAATTCGCTTCGCTGCGTAGGCGTGTCTTTAGATCATATGCCCCCCTCAGCCCCCCCTATGCCCAATTATTCCGCAACCAGTGGGTCAGCCAGAGCTATGGAGTCCTGGTCGATCCCGGATTCTCCAGAGTCAGAAGCAAGCGGTGCTGCTCTCATTGGACAATCGCCGGTAATGCAAAAGATCTTTTCAGTTATCAGTCGAATTGCTCCCACTGATAGCTCAGTTCTGATTACCGGGGCCACCGGCACCGGCAAGGAACTCGTCGCACGCGCAATCCACGCTCAGAGTCCACGCCGCAATGCCAGGTTCGTGGATATCAATTGTTCTGCCATTCCCGAGACCCTTATCGAAGCGGAACTGTTTGGCCATCAGCGTGGCGCATTCACCGGCGCGATGGCTAACACTTGCGGGCTCTTTGAAAAGGCGTCCGGCGGAACGATTTTTCTTGACGAGATCGACGCGCTCAACCTTTCGGCTCAGGCAAAGCTGTTGCGGGTCTTGCAGGAACGCACAGTGCGCCGGATAGGCGCGCGAACAAATATCGCGATCGATGTGCGCGTGATCTCCGCTACGAATTGTGATCTTGCTCAAGCCGTTGCCGCGGGCCGCTTCCGTCCGGATCTTTACTACCGGCTTCGAGTGCTGCCGCTTCAGCTTCCGGAGCTGTGCACGCGTGGTGATGATGTCAAGCTGCTCATAGATCACTTCCTGCGAATCAAGGCAGATCGCTACGGCGTCGCTCCGCGGCAATTCACTCCCGAAGCGGTGCGCGCTTTAGTTGAGTATCCCTGGCCGGGAAACGTTAGAGAACTTGAAAATGCTATCGAATATGCGCTGGCGATTGGCGCGTCGGAAACCCTGGGAATTCAGGATCTGCCACCAGAGCTCGGGCCGGCGCGATCTGCCGACGGCTCAACCGACTTCAAGCAAGTCCTGGCGGCCTACATGACCGATAGCGTCCCCCTGGCTGAGATAGAGAAGCGCTACATCTTATCTGTCCTGCAACAGTTTGGCGGCAATCAGGTTAAGGCTGCCGCAGCGCTCGGAATCGATCGCAGCAAGCTTTATCGCCGGCTCAAACAGTATGGCGTGATGGCGGTCAAGTTTTTGCAGGAAGAACAAAACGGGATGCAATTGCGAACCTGGTCCACCGAGACCTAAACTCCCATTAATCTCCTGGGCGAATCGACTCCGACCGGGGTCGATTCGCTTTTTTTATGCGCGGTAAGGCGGAGCCATACCGCACTGTGCGGCGGCAGAGCCGCGGGTGCAGATTGAGTGATACAACTTCTAGGTCAAAGCCCTTAGTTGCCATTCACTAACTTCCTAAAGGTGAATCAGTCCCAACTAAGAATTTTTTCCCACATCACGAAGCACCTTTCCGCCGCGCCACTCAATTAACCAGTGCGGCTGTGCCGCCGCACAGTGCGGAAAGGCTCCGCCTTTCCGCTACTTACTCTCTTTCTTTGAGGCTGCGCCTCATGAATTGGAGGCGTAGCCTCCAGTAATTTTAGTGCCTAACGGTAAGGCAGAGCCTTACCGCACTGTGCGGCGGCAAAGCCGCAGCTGTAAATTGAGTGATACATCCTCAGGTCAAAGGCTGCTTGGTAGCCATTCTCTAAATGCCTGAAGATGGATCAATTCCACTAAGCGTTCCTTCTCACGCCACGGCGCGCCGTCCCAATGCACCAGATCTTTTGCATCTTCTGGTTTATGCCTGATGGTCTGCTCCCATAGCCTTTCCGACGGAGTCTTCTTAAGCTGCCGTCGCTCATGCATGTCATCTCCAGAGACACGCCCTGTTACCTTTTGACATCGGTTGCGAAAGACCGTCTGCCGGTATTTCGAACTGACGCGATAAAGGAAATTGCCTGCAGGGCGCTTGATGAGGCCCGCAAATCAGGAGAGTTTGCTTTGTACGCGTACGTGATCATGCCGGATCATCTTCATGCGATTACTGATTCGGCTCGATCTTCCGAGGACACGCTTCGCTTCATTAATGGAATCATGAGCCATCGAGTAATTGCTTGTCTTAAGGAGCGAGGCTACGAAAGTTCATTGCAGAAGTTGCGACAGGAAACCAAACCCAGGCGTTATCGCCATTCGCTCTGGGATCACCATCCAAATGTACGCCTGCTGCTCACTGAAAAGATGCTGCTGCAGCGAGTCCATTACCTGCACGAGAATCCGGTTCGAGCCGGATTGGTTGCGCGCGCGGAGGATTATCGTTATTCGAGTGTGCGTTGTTGGGACGGAAGGCCGATGGAGGATGAGCCGCTCCTGGTGGACATTGATCGGATCAAGTGGAGGCGTAGCCTCCGGAAAATCTAGAGACTTAACGATAAGGCAGAGCCTTACCGCACTGTGCGGCGGCAAAGCCGCAGGAATAGCTCGAGTGATACAACTTCAAGTTAAAGCCAATTAGGCGGCCATTCTCTAAATTTCCAAGAAGTGGATCAGTCAAGAATTCTTGCTCAATTACAGCGCACCTTTCCGCCGAACGACTCTATGAACCACTGCGGCGGCAGAGCCGCAGGCGCAGATTGAGCGATACAATCTCTGGTCAGCCTACCGCGCAGCCGAAGAAGGTTTTCAGCTTGTCTGACCCCCTAACCTTCCGATGCGCCACTCAATTAACCAGTGCGGCTGTGCCGCCGCACAGTGCGGAAAGGCTCCGCCTTTCCGCTACTTACTCTCTTTCTTTGAGGCTGCGCCTCATGAATTGGAGGCGTAGCCTCCAGTAATTTTAGAGCCTAACGGTAAGGCAGAGCCTTACCGCACTGTGCGGCGGCAAAGCCGCAGGCGCAGATTGGGTGATACATCCTCCAGTCAAAGCCGCTTGCTAGCCATTCACTAAGTTCCTAACGCTGGATCAGTCCCATTAAGAATTCTTTCTCAATTACGGCGCCCGTTCCGACGCGCCACTCAATCAACGAGTGCGGCTCTGCCACCCACACCACTCAATCAACCAGTGCGCCCTGCCCCAACCGTGTGCGTCCGTACGATAGATCACTATTCAACGCCAAATTGTGTCCTTATTAGAGTCACAATTTTCGTCACTCGATCATCCTTCACTTCCCCAAATACTATCCTGGTTTGAACTAGTCCTCGGTGAATCTTCATAGCGATTCCTTACCAAAAAGACGCCGAGAACACAATGGTTACACAAAGAAAGCTGAAATTAGGACTCTTCCCTTCCGCGAGTTCCAACAAAACACCTTCAACCTCATTACTGCGGCCGTGAATTCAGCGGCACAGCGCTTGACGGTAAAATTGATCGGCTCACCCCTTCCGCGCCCTCGAGCGGGCGAACCTGACCCAA
>DASXQM010000261.1:0-8180 GCA_036507195.1 Pyrinomonadaceae bacterium
GGCGGGCGAGGTAATCGACGATGCGAAGACTTACTACGATCGCGCCTCACACTTTTATGACACCAGCGCGAAGGTAACGCGAGCTTCAACGGCCGCCACGGCCGGAGTACTGAAAGCTCGCGACTGGATCAAGGAAAACCCGGGCAAGGCGGCGCTGGTTTCGTTTTCTCTCGTGCTGGGCGTGCGCGCGGGCGCGGCGCTGCCCGGCCTTGATGTGGTGATGCTCGGCGCGCATCCCCACTGGCTGACCCACTCCGCGCTGCCGTTTTTTGGGGCGCGAAAACTGAGCGAGAGATTTGACGACTACTTGCGCAAGCAGGAAGCACTGATTGCTGCAGGCCAGCTGGATGAAGCCGAGCGCAAACGCGTGGAGTTTCAGCGCAACCTTACCAAATATGTAGGCGCACCACTGCTGGGAGCGGTTAGTTGTGCCGCCGGGGCGGCTATGTTTGCGCAGATTCTTCAACCTGGAAGTATCGTTGGCGCACCGGTGAGCTGGCTGGCGGGCGGTAATCCATTTCTCGGCGGTGTTTGGTTGTTTGCCAACGGCGTTATCTGTTTCCACGAAGGCTACAAGTTCTTCATGATTGCACTCGCCGATCAGGATGAAGTGAATCGCGTCGTGCGTGAGATCAAGGGACTCCTGCCGGCAGCCGAAGCCGCACATTAATTAAACACAAGGCATCAGGACCTTAAGAAACGTGTGGGGGGTACTGCTGCCGCTTTCTTTGATCAAGTAATCGTGATCGGAAAGGGCAAGAAGGAGAGCGCGAAAACGATCAAGGTGAGAAGTGCTATGACGATGCGCCCGCGGCCTAGTGGTTCCATCGCCTCAGGCGCCGGATGGCGCACCTTCAACATGACGGCCAGCAGAACCGTGTAGAGAAAACCGCTGGGGCTGCCGTGCCAGATAAAACCTAATACAGACATCACAGCGACTGTGACAAAGGCGAGCCGGCCAATTAGCTTATGCGCGCGTTGCCCGAATACCGCAAACGTTCCATGTCCGCCATCTAGTTGACCTACCGGCATCAAATTCAGGCTCGTCACCAGCAGTCCAATCCAGGCAGCCATGTAAAAGGGGTTCGGCAGCGCGCCGGCAAGTCTCGCTCCCGTGAATTGCGCAATAATCTGAAATAGCAACGGGTCGTTAAATATGATCTCCTGACCAGCGGGCTGGAGAGGAGTTGGCTGCAGGGTTAGCAATCCGCTCAGCGCAATGGGCAACAATGCAACGAAGCCTGCCAAAGGTCCGGCCAGACCAATATCAAAGAGCGCGCGGCGCGAGGGAATGGGCGACTTCATCTTTATGAATGCTCCGAACGTTCCAGTTAGGAACAATGGTGGAGCGGGGATAAAGAAAGGCAGCGTGGCCCTGACGCCGTAATAGCGGCAGGCGAGATAATGACCCATCTCATGGGCCGTAAGTATTGTCAGCAGCGCCGTGGAAAAAGTTAATCCCGATTTGATAAGGCTGGGATCGGCCATAGCTAGCGAGAGCAGCGCGACAACAATTCGTCCATAGTATTCCGGAACATATAGAACATACCCGAGCAGTCCGGAGACAACGGGCTCCGGCGGGTCGACCGCTGGAGCCGCAATGACAATTCCGGCGAAGGTGGCAGTTATGAAAGTTAGCAGAAAGAGTGCCGAATGTTTTATCCATTCACGCGCGCTGGGGCCGGCAGCCTGCCGCCTGACCAGCACTTTTCGCGAAGGCGCAAAGGGTGAAACTACGTGAACGGATTCTGACAT
The DNA here is from genome assembly GCA_036507195.1 of Pyrinomonadaceae bacterium. Taxonomy (GTDB): domain Bacteria; phylum Acidobacteriota; class Blastocatellia; order Pyrinomonadales; family Pyrinomonadaceae; genus PSRF01. The sequence continues at coordinate 1,756 of DASXQM010000261.1, forward strand.
TGGCGTCTTTTCGATATTTGAGGCCAGAGTCTGGACAACAGCGTCCAGTGCTCTAGCCTCGCGAAACTAAGGACCGTTGCTAACAGGGGTTCTAATCAGAATCGGACTCGCCTTCGAGTTGGCCATCTTCGCTAACCTGGAGGTCTTTCCCTGGTTTGAAACGAATTGTCTTACCAGAGGGGATTGCCACTTCCTCGCCAGTTCTCGGATTCCTGCCCACGCCGCGTTTACGTGGCTTTACCACAAATACTCCGAAGCCGCGCAGTTCAATTCGTTCGCCGCGCGTGAGTGCTTCCTTCATCGAATGAAAGAGGGCATCCACGGCCTGCTCCGCTTTCATTTTGGGAACGCCGGTCTTTTCTGCCACGCGGTTAATAATGTCTAGTTTGATCACGGCTTTCAGCCTCCGTTCGCGTCTCAGGGGAAACTTTGCGAGCCGAACTTGTAGGGAGCGATGATAGAGACGCGCAGCAAAGACTGTCAACTGTTGCAGCGCCTGGTCGTTCACACCACGACATCCAAGTTGTAAACTCGCAGCGTTGAGTGCCCGGATCCGGTCGCTACCGCCCTCCGTTCTGATATAGGAGTGGCGCTCGCTGCGTATTAACGATAACTGAATGGAACTGCACCCGAACCCGCAACTTATCCTGTTTGACAAGCAACTAAGTGGCAGCTAACCTCAACCATTACCCTGGGGGAACGACTTTGATAATCTCGAATTCTTACAAATCTGCAGATTTACAGGCAGAGCAGTGCCGGTCATAAACATGTTGGGAATCAGAACTCGTCGTCCGCCGCCATTTGGCGGGATTCATATTAACGACGACAAAGACATTCAAATCCATCGCCCTGAAGAAGCCTCGCGAAATAGTCTTTGGGCTGAGGGCCGTTTGCTTCTTCGCGATCTCGTGTTTGCACTGATGATCGCGGCGCTGGTAGTTGTTTTTGTTGTGCAGCCGGTGAAAGTGGAAGGCACGTCAATGTTGCCGCGACTGCATGACGGCGAGCGAATCTTTGTTAACAAACTGATCTACTATGACGAGTATCGCTGGGCGCCAAGGATTGAGCGAGGCGACATCGTAGTATTCTGGTATCCCGATGATCCGTCTAAAAGCTACATCAAGCGGGTGGTCGGCTTGCCGGGAGAAACGGTAGAGGTGCGGGAAGGCACGGTGCGTATCAACGGCAGTATTCTCGATGAGAAGTATCTGGATCCCCAGTTGAATCTATCGCCGCGGAGCCAGGCGCCAGTATTAGTCAGGGCAAACTACTATTTCGTTTTGGGTGACAATCGCGATAATTCCAGCGACTCGCGAAGTTGGGGATTGGTGCCCAAGAAGTACATCTATGGCAAGGCGCTGTTTCGTTATTGGCCGCCAGGCGCGGCGAGCGTCATCCACCATGAAAACATCTCGCCCCTGGCAACACCTCCATCCGCATATCAACCCAGCCCCGAGGAGATGCCGAGCTTAGCCCCGGAACAATAAGTTCGCAGAGACTTGAGTACTTGATTTGAACATACTCGATTGGCTACGGCTTCTGTTGATGATTTTTTACGCGCCGGGGCGCGGTCTTCGAGAAATGCGCGACCGGGCGCCGCTGGCTCCTGCTGCCCTCGTGGCTCTAATTGCTCACGCGATCTTTTTCTACTGTATCACTCTCCTCTATCTCGGTTACCTGGCTAATCCACGCAACCCCTCAACCATCATCTCCGTGATATTACAGTCGGCGGGTTCGCTGGTTATCATTGCGCTTGTTTTCTGTCCGCTGGCCCTGTTTTTATCCAACTTGTTTGAGCGCCGTGCAAGTTTCAGGCTCCGCCTACAGCAAGAGTATGCGCCGCTCGCGGCTACGATGTTCTATGCCTTGACCGCCTCCAGCCTGGGCGCAACGGCCGTCACGATTGCTGCAACTGTTAGTGGCGTGCAACAGACGCTGGCGAACAGGATGCTTGAAACTGTATTAACGCAACGTAGCCAACTTCCTCCGGAAACCCTCCCTTTAATTGAACAGGGGTTGTTGAGACCGGGACTGCTTGCCGCTGTTTTGTCTGTGCTGGTTTTGCTTGCGATTTTTGGCGTCTGGGCAGTTATCGGAATACGCGTAGTTTTTCGCTTATCCTGGCTTCAGTCCGCAATTGTGGTGTTCATCAGCAGCACCCTTCTGATTCCAGCCTCCAGATTGATTCCTATAGTTGGCATGCTCCTCGCATCGCCTTTTTTGCTTATTATGGTTTTTCTGCTGTTGAGGGGATACTTTAGCGAAATCACACGCACTCAACGTGCGCGCGAATCGTTCAAGCAAAACCTGGAGGCGGCAACCCTAAACCCTGCGGACGCCTCGGCCCATTACAACCTCGGGTTGATTCATCAGCAGCGAGGCGAACTCGATGCCGCGCGAGAACGTTTCGAGCGGGCTATTCAGATCGACGACGATGAGATCGATGCCCATTATCAACTCGGGCGTATCGCTCTGCTGCAAAAACGATTTCCTGAAGCCGTCAAGAACTTCGAACAAGTAGTCTCCCGCGACGCGGCACACAGCCAACACGAAATCTGGCGCGAAGTTGGCGCAACTTACATTGCCGCCGATCAGTTTGAAGACGCTCGTGATGCGCTGGGACGATTCCTGGAGCAACGGCCGTCTGATCCGGAAGCGCTCTATTTAATGGGCCGCGCATACGCCGGTCTGGGTCATCGCCGCGAGGCTGCCAGCTCGATGCAAGCCTGCATAGAAGCCGTCAAGACCGCTCCGGCTTATAAGTACCGTGCCGACAAACGCTGGCTCAATGAGGCACAACAATTCTTGCGGTCACAAGTTTGATTTTAGAGTACAAACTTTAGTTTGCTCTTTGGGAAGGGGACAAGCTGAAGCTTGAACTCTGAACTACTTAAATGGCCGCACAAAGCTCGCAAGCAGTTTAGAGTACAAACTTTAGTTTGCACTTTGGGAAGAGGACAGCTGAAGCTTGAACGCTGAACTACTTGAATGGCTGAGTGGGAATTCATCGATGACAAATAGGAACCGCAACCCCGCATTGCTCGCACTTGAAGACGGTCGCACATTTCGGGGACGCTCATGGGCCGCCGAAGGCGAGAGCGCCGGCGAAATGGTCTTCAACACCTCGATGACTGGTTACCAGGAAGTGCTTACCGATCCGTCTTACGCCGGACAGATCGTTTGTATGACCTATCCGCTGATTGGCAACTACGGTGTCAACAGCGAAGACGAAGAATCCGATCGCCCCTGGGTAGAGGGCTTCGTGGTGCGCGAGGCGAGCCGAATGGCTTCCAACTGGCGGGCCCAGGAAACCCTTGATGCTTATCTGAAGCGCTGGAACATTGTCGCGATTGACGGCATCGACACGCGCGCTCTGGTCAGGCACATTCGCGACAAAGGAGCAATGCGCGCCTGTATCTCAACAACCGATCTCAACGAGGAAAGTGTGGTTGAAAAAGCGCGCCAGTCTCCTTCTATGGATAACCGTGAGCTAGCGAGCGTCGTGACGACCAGACAACCTTACGAGGTTGCGCCGGCAGGTAGCGAGCGTTTTCACGTCGTCTGTTACGACTTCGGTGTCAAGCGAAATTCATTGCGCGAGCTCTCACGCCTGGGTTGTCGCATCACAGTAGTGCCCGCCTCAACCACGGCAGCTGAAGTTTTGGCCATGAATCCCGACGGGGTTTTTCTTTCCAATGGCCCGGGAGATCCGGCTTCGATGAACAGGGAAGTGGAACAAATCCAGGAGTTGGTCAAATCAACCGTGCCGACCTTTGGAATCTGTTTTGGACATCAGTTGTTGGGCCGCGCCTTTGGCGGCAGGACCTTCAAACTTGTCTTTGGCCACCGCGGCGGAAATCAGCCGGTCAAGGATTTACAACAAGGCGGAGTGGAAATCACCTCACACAATCATGGCTTCGCGGTGCTTGCTGATAGTCTCCCCGCCGACATGGAAATAACGCATGTGAATCTTAACGACCGCTGCGTGGAAGGCATGCGCCATAAGACCTTGCCCATAATCTCAGTTCAATATCATCCCGAAGCAGCGCCCGGCCCACACGATGCTGAGCACCATTTCCGAAGGTTTATTGAACTGATGGAGCGGCGCCCGGCTGCAGCTACATCTCGCGCCTAAAATCTGTATCCAACACCCATGATTGCGTTCACCTAATCCTCTACCGGCATCTTCAACTCACCTGTAGTCAGATCCGGTCGCGCGCGGGCCATGTCTTCCGGCGTTGTGTCGACGGCAGGATGAGCAACCACATGATCCTTATCCGAGGGAAGAGTAAGATCGTTCGTGGCCGCTTCCAGGTGGGTTGGCTCCAAAAGATCGGCAAGACCTTCGCTACCACGATGTTCGAGCCAATGGCGGTAGCTGACCGTAAGGATCGCCACTACCGGAATCGCGAGAAAAATTCCTGCCACCCCGGCCAGCTCTGCTCCCGAGAGGATCGCGAGGATTACCGCGAGCGGATGCAAATGTATTCCCTGGCCAATCAAACGTGGATAGACAAAGTAGTCCTGGGCAATGCGCAGCACCGCCAGAAATAAAAGCACCATAAAAGCCGAGAAGGTACCTCCATGGAGCACTGCCGCCACTGCGGCTAACAACGCGACCAGCAGTGGTCCAACCAGGGGAACAAATTCGCAAACACCAGCGATGATCCCCAGAACCAGGGGACTGGGAAGTCCCAGCAGCGTGAAGCCAATCGCGCAAACCACGCCGATAAAAAGGCAGGCGGTGAGTTGGGCGCGAATATAGGCAGCAAGAGTACTGTTGATGTCCTGAAAAAACTCGTCACCGCGCCAGCGCCAGCGGCCGCGCGGCAGCATCTGTAAAGCGGAGCGCCGAAACGCTTCTGCGTCCTTCAGAAAGAAGAAGCTCAAGATAGGAATAAGAATCAGCCAGGGAATGTAAATCAACCAGCCGGCCATGCTTGTCAAAACGGCGCTGACAGTCTGACTACCCGTTTCGATCAGTCTGGGAATGGCGCTGTTGATGGCGTCGAGCAGTGGCCCGGGCATCTTATGCGAGCGAGAGTATTCGACCCAACTCTGCATTTTGGTGCCGAAGGAAGCCCAATAACCGCGTGCCTGTTCAGCAAATTCCGGAAACTGGCTCCCCAACCGCGGCGCCAACACGTAGATTCCGATTACGATTGCCGCGATGATGATTAGGTAGGAAAGGACAATAGCCAGGGCGCGCGGAATGGCAAACTTCCGACCAGCGATATGGATCGGGCGGCTCAGGAATTCGACCAGCGGGGCAACGAAGTAAGCGAAGAAGATCGATAGAATCAACAGCAGGATGAGGCCAGTTAGCTTTACTATTATCCAAAGCGTAACACCGACCACAAGCACAACAAGGATCACGCGCAGGACGGCACGCGTTTGCGGCCAGGACGCTTCCACAGCAGCTCTTGCGGCTGTGCGCGCGACAGCTTTACTCTCCTGGTTTTCCACTATGGTGAATCTGCTAGTTGTAGAGTCTCCGGATTATCCCGCCAACCGCCAGTTGCTCAGCCGGCGAGATACTCCGAAATTCAACTCCGAACATATCCGGCGTAGCGTGATGCACGACCTCACCGTGCAAAGTCAAAGCGTCTTCCTGATCAACCAGTAGTAGGCCAAGTTGGTCGCCCACCCGAACGTTTGGACATGCCGGGAGGTTACGCACACGCAGCCCGCCGAGGCTGATATCAGATGGTTCCCCGAGTCCGATCGACTCTTTCAGACTCTCGTCTTCGATCGCCAGGGTAAGCCGGGCGTTGACGTAGTACCGGGGAAACTTGCGACGCTCATGATCGGGTAAGGTCATGTCGGGCGTAGTCAGCGGACAACTCCTTTCAGTGGGCTAGTTCGTCCTCCTCTTCATCGTCCTCATCGTCATTTTCCACCGGTGGAGGCGGTGCGGTCACGCGTGGTGCAGCCGGCTCCCAAATCAATCCCCTCCATTCATCCGTCTCACCGAGAACTTGTAGCGCCGCGAGCGGATGACCAGGGTTGCGCTCAATGCGCAACACTTCCGCTACTACTTGCAGCTTCTGTCCATCCCCACCCTGCACTTCCAGGTGCACGCGACTGCCAACGTCAGGTAACTTTCGCGGCAGGTGAACGAGCGTGCCTTGCGGCCCCACGTTTTCCGTTATGCCCTCAGACATGACGTGAGTGCCGCCCGGCTCGTCCCATTCAGCGCGCACTTCGAATGATACTAGATACCGTGGTCCTGAACGGACTTCTGTTTCTATCTGGCGGGTCATATTTCAAACTCCTTGTCGGGCAAGAGCGGAGCAGTTTATAACGTTTACGATCAAAAGTCTGTTTCCAGGAAACAGTTTCGAGTTCCGAGTTTCGGGTTTCGAGTTCGAGCGCTGGGGGATTTTGCCTTCATACCTGAGCACGACGCACCAAGTATGACTACT
>DASXQM010000262.1:0-11926 GCA_036507195.1 Pyrinomonadaceae bacterium
GGGCAGTAGCCCGACTGTTAAGGAGGGCTTGATCTCCCATCCCCGAGCCCTCCTTAACAGTCGGGCTACTGCCCCGGGCTACTGCCCCGGGCTACTGCCCCCCGGGCTACTGCCCCGGGCTACTGCCCCGGGCCACTTCTCCGGGCTACCGGCCCCGGCTACTGCCCCGGACCTTTCCGCCGAAGAGGGATAGTCAACTCTCGCCGGACGTAGCTGTCTGGTGGTCCATCGAAAGCAACTAGCAAACGCGTTGTGGGAATTGGACCTGTTTCCACTGTGGCGCCGCTGACCTCGCCGAGCTGATGCGGAGTGCGCACGCTCAAACCATAGGATTGCCCACCAATTCCTTCAAGCACGAGATGCAAAGCGTCCCGATCGGCGCGTGAACGAAGAATCCGCAACCCTTTGTTCTGTGCGCCCGGCGCTGGTGTTTCCTGATCTGCGAAAACTTCTGTTCCTTCGTCGTAACTATATATGACCTCGATGGGTTCCCGGTTGGCATGAAAAGTAACTTCAGCGCGTTGTATATCACCAATGCTCTTCATCACAAATTCGATCGAGCGCCCCTGGAGCTTTACGGCGCGGACTCGCGCGTCAAGCGGAAAGGCCGGCGCAACGGTGATTCTGGTGATGTTGTCGTTTGCTTTTGCGTCGTTGGGTGTCGCCGCTCGTCGAGTGATCTTTACCGTTAGGTTTCCCGCGCTACGTTCCAGTTTAAGATCAAAGTGCGTATTGCCCACGGCGACATTCCGGACTTCTACCTGGTCCCAGTTGGCCGGTAATTGTGGCTCAAAGCGAAGCTCCTTGCCGCCCGCGCCGGCTTCAAGGCCCAACAATCCGCGGATAGTTGGCGTTATGACCATTGCCTCAGACCAAACCTGATGATGCGACGAGCGACCAAAGGGCGCATTGAAATCGCCGGACAATAACTCGGTCACGTAACCAAGTGCGTTTGTGTAAGTGAGCAATGCGTTTGCCATTAATGACTGGTAGCCGACGTGTGGGCGACCGTAACGGTAAGCTCCCGTGCTGGCCCAGCCGGTGAAGAGCGGCCAGACCGAGCCATAGTGGTAGGAGAGTGGATCGTAAAGTTTGCTCTCATTCGAGATGATTCGCGAGCCCCAGTCTGTCGCCATCTTTCCGCTGCCCAGGTGATCTATCTCCAATTGCGCACGATCATCCGACGCTGTACGCCACCAGAGAGGCACAGCCGGCAGCACCGTATCCTCATCGATGATGGTGGCTTTGCTGAGTTCTTCCATGCGGGCCTGGCGTCGGGCGCGGTTTGGACCAGGATCGGCCTTGGGCGGGTCGGCAGGCGGGCGTTTGGTTGCGAATGCATAGTAGGACCGATCAGCCAGCCAGTAGGTTTGCTCCATCGCGAGGCGGGTTCGCTCGGCATTAGCACGCGCCGCCCTGGCCAGCGCACCATCGCCGATAGCATCCGCCATCTCAGCCAGGCTGCGCGATGCCTCGATCCACAGCCCTTGCATGTAGATTTCCTCATGTGGCGGATAAAGTGCACCACCCTCAACCCAGCCGTGGCCGAACTTCGTTTTCGTAGAATTCTCAATCAGTTGATTGCCGTCCGTGTCAGAGGCAGCAGAGAAGCGATAAGCCTTGACTATGGAATCCCAGTTTGTCCGGAGAAAATCGTTGTCGCCGCGGGCCCGCCAGTAATCGCCGTGGGCAATCACATAGAGTGGCGTGCCGTCGGCGCTGTTCCAGGGAAATTCATAATCGGTGAACCAGGGAATCAGTGATGCGCTCTGCGAGATTTCGTGCGGAATCTTGCCATCCGCTCTCTGAAACTTCTTCAGAAATTCCAAAGCTGTTCTGGTAGCTCCAAAGTCGCCATAGGAGTTGATGGCAAAGGAGGTCCAGAGTGAGTCGCGCCCAAAGAACCAGGCAAAGCCTGGTCGCTCGCTATCGCCCGAGGTGCGAAACCCGGCAACCAGGCCCGTCCCCAGAAAAGGGTTCGTTGCAATTCCTTTGTCGATCCCGACCTTCGCCCACGCGAAGGCCCGGTTCAAACGCTCATCGGGCGTGGTGATATTGGTTGTCTCGTTTTGTAGCCGCTGGTAGTAAGAAACATTTTTGTCATAGAGTGCCTGAGCGGAAGTCAGCAGCCGCTGATAAGAGTCCTTTGCTTTATTGCGTCCTTCAACGCTTCCGGTAATGACAATCGGAATGAAGTGCGACTTAAGTGAATCTGCAGCAGGTTCGATGGCCAATCGAACGGGCACATCGCGGGGTTCCTCCTGGTAAGGCATAACTGAGATGTCTCGCGCTGCGGGCGATCCAATCATGCCAACGAACCGTTTCGACTCTTCGGTGATGTAATAGGCATGCTGCTTCTCATCCCACTCCAGATTTCCGGTCATCAAGCCCGCCGGCCATGCGAGTTTCAGTCGCGGTCGAAATGAGGCTGTCACGGTCATTGGCAGGACAGTCTCTACGTCGAGCAGCATGATGATGCCAGGCTCATCGACCGGAGCATAAATAATCTGCCGCACGGTGAACGCGGCGTGTGAGTAGGTAAATATAGTGCTTTCGGGACGCGCGTTTATCTGGACCGCGATGTCGGGGCCGCGAAACTCGAGTGGGTAACCCTCAATACGAAACGAAAGCTCGAAATCGTCGAGGATCTTAAGCGGATAGACCCAGGCCTCCAGCGAACGGTTTTCGTAGCCAAGCACGGCGGACTTATGGCCTATAACGTCAAAAAAGCTGCCCGCTTGTGTTCGTCGTTCGAGTTCAAGCCCACTCTTATTAAGTTGAAATTTGTTTACCAGACTTCCAGCACTCGGTTGATCGCTTCGCTTCGCGGGATCAATTGAAGCCTGAGCATTGGCCGCTGCAGAGCTGACGAGAATGAGAATCAAACAGAAAAGTGCGTAGCGCATCAAGCTGTCCTTCACGTTTGTCTCCTGGTGTAGGGAGGCATCATCCGCCAGAAGGGGACTGCAGTTCAAGTCGATAGTGTCTTTGGTGTTGGTTCAGTTTCATCCGCCAGTATGTTTTAGGTCCGAAGGACCGGCAGTTAGTAGCCCCGTCCCGTGAGGGCGGGGTAGATGCGACCATTAGTTATCTGAGCGCCGAAGGTGCGACAGGATTTGTGCCGGCCCTTCGGGCCTCTGGGTATCGAGAGGATGGAGTCCCCGCCCTTACGGACGGGGCTACTAACTGCCGGTCCTTCGGACCTAAGAGTTCAAATTGTACAGCGGGCCATTCGATTTCGATCTGTCTAAACGACAGACAAGAATGTGATTCCACTCTGAACTTCGTTCTTTTCCAGTAAGACAAATTTGGTTTTTTGTAACGTAAGCTGTTAGCTTGCGCGCTCGTTGAATGCCATCCAATCACCGCAAACTAACAGTTTGCGTTACAAATTAGGACACCATCCAGTAAGACGTTGCCGCTTGACGCACCATCACGCCGATTATAAGGTTGGAGCTATTGGACTGTCTTCCGCCTGATCCCATTATGTCAATGAGTACGTGTGCTGCCATTAACTCGACTTCTCGTCCGAGCTCCTCATATTTGCGCGATAGTCGGAAGTGGTTGTTAGTCGCTTGTCTATTGCTCTACTGTTGCGAGGTTAATGGTCAGAGCCTGACTCCGGCCAGGATGAACGACCCGCTAGGGGTAAAGTTCACAAACGTGGCCCGGCAGGCCGGCCTCACCGCCACGACCATCTACGGTGACGAACATAAGAACAGATATCTGCTGGAGACCACAGGGGCGGGTGCTGCCTTCATAGATTATGACAATGATGGCTGGCTGGACGTTTTCCTGGTAAATGGAACGCGCCTGGATGGAGTGTCACCGAGTCTAAATGCGACAAATCGCCTCTACCGGAATAATGGTAATGGAACTTTTACAGATGTAACTGAGAAAGCCGGTCTGGTTCGCACGGCGTGGGGACAAAGCGTATGCGTCGGTGATTATGACAACGACGGGTACGACGATCTTTTCATCAGCAGCTACGGCAAGAACGCGCTCTATCGTAATAACGGCAAAGGCACCTTCACAGAGCTAGCTGAGAAAGCCGGAGTCGCCAACAACAGCACGCGTTGGGGTTCGGGAAGCGCTTTCGTTGACTACGACCGGGACGGATCGCTGGATCTTTTTGTTGCCAGCTACATCGACCTCGACCTGAAAACAGCCCCGCTGCCGGAAACCGGTCCGTGTCTGTACAAGGGCGTCATGGTTGCCTGTGGTCCCCCGGGGCTTAAGGGCGGCGTCAACGCCCTCTATCACAACAACGGAAACGGGACGTTTGCGGACGTTTCAGAAAAGGCGGGAATTACGAAAACCAATGGTACTTATGGCCTCGGGGTTCTGGTAGCAGATTTTGATAATGATGACTGGCCGGACATTTACGTGGCAAACGATTCGGCGCCCGCAGCGCTTTACCACAACAATAAGAACAGCACTTTCACCGACATCGGTGTTGAGGCGGGCTGCGCTTTTAGTATTGACGGAAAACCTCAGGCAGGGATGGGAGTGACTGCGGGCGATTACGACCGCGATGGCTGGTTGGATATTTTCAAGACTAACTTCTCCGGAGACACTTCGTCTTTGTATCGCAATACAGGTAAGGCGGCGTTCGATGACGTCACCTATCCAGCGGGAATAGGATTGTACACGCGCTGGCTGGGTTGGGGCTGTGGCTTCGTTGATGTGAATAACGATGGTTGGCCCGACATCTTTTTGGTCAATGGCCACGTTTATCCGGAAGTGGAAAAACTGACGACCGAAGCCGGCTATGCTCAGCGTAAGGTACTCTACCGTAATCTCCGGGACGGCCATTTTGCCGATGCTTCCGATGAAGCCGGAGAGGCGGTCTTGCTGCCGAACCCTTCCCGCGGCGCCGCCTTTGGCGACTATGACAACGACGGAGACATAGACATCCTGATTAACTCCGTGAACACTCTCCCGGAACTCCTTCGTGCCGACTCAACCAACCAGAACAACTGGATCAAGATTAAAACTACTGGCGTTAAATCGAATCGTGATGGTATTGGAGCGCGCATTAAATGCGTGACAGCGGATGGTAGCCAGATTGATGAAGTGCGCAGTGGCGGCAGCTATTACTCGCAGAATGATCTTCGTGTCCATTTCGGCGTGGGTAAGAACAAGGCTATCAAGACTATTGAGGTTCGCTGGCCCAGCGGTCAAATCGATACGCTTAACGATCTGGCTGCCAACCAGCTCATCACTGTGAAGGAAGGCGCCGGCATTGTGCGAAAAACGTCCTTCAAGAAATAGACTGGCAGGTCAATACTACCACGCGGACCGGGGTCTCCAACGCGGCAGCCGCGTTGGGGTGGCACATGCCGGTGGATTGAGGTTAGCTACGCTCTTCATGAATTACAGGTTTCCCAAACAACCAATTCAGGCCTGGCTGGTGCTGTCTACTCTTCTTCTGTTTGTACCTGTCACTGCGCAGGCACAGCGTCGAATCTCAACGCGCGGAGCTGACCAACATTATCAAACCGGGATGCAGCTTTTAGAAAGGCAGGAGTTGGACCAGGCAATTGCAGAGTTGTCGCTGGCAACAAAGCTGAACCCAAAGTTTGCTGCTGCTTATAACGCGCTCGGCATTGCACTGGCGAGGAAAGGCGAGATCAACGCGGCCGGAGAATCGTTCCGTAAAGCTATTCAAATCAATCCGCGCCTTTACGAAGCCCATCTTGGACTTGCCTCCGTGCTACAGCATACGGGTGATTTTGCTGGAGCTATTGCGTCGTTTAAACAGGCGATCGTGCTCAAACCCAATGAAGTAGACGCACGTCTATTACTGGGCGCGACGTATCAACAGATGGGAGACCTGGAATCGGCGATCGGCCAATTTCGCGAAGCCGTTAGGCTTAAGCCTGATGTCGCCGAAGCACACTCCTACCTTGGCTATGCGCTCGGCGTGAAGAATCTGCTTCAAGATTCGATCTCGGAATTTGAAACAGCGGTTCGACTCAAACCCGATTTGGCGGACGCGCAATATTATCTTGGGGCCGCCCGCTGGTTTTCGAATGACGTCAATGGGGCCATCGCTGCGTTGACCGCGGCTGCGAAGCTCATGCCTAACCATCCGAACGCTCACTACTATCTCGGACTGGCGCTGCAAAAGAGCGGCAACCTTGAAGGCGCAATCGTTGAGCTAGACACCGCTATCAAACTCGCACCGGACATGATCGAGCCCCGCCAGGCGATGGGCCAAGCCTTGCTGCAGGTTGACGATCTTGATGGCGCAGTCGAGGCGTTTAGGGCTGCCATCAAGCTGAAGCCTGAATTCGTCCAGCTTCATAACGACCTCGGCCTGGCGCTGGTCCAAAGGCGCGATCCGGAAGCAGCTATCGTGGAGTTTGATACTGTTCTAAGACTCGAGCCGAATAATCTGGTGGCGCATCACAACCTTGGCATGACGCTGATTCAGAAGGGAGATTACGCGGGTGCGATTACGCAGTATCAGAAGCTGATCAGGCTTGTGCCTGATGACGCGGAAGCGCACTACAATCTGGGCCTCGCCCTGAAGCAGAAGGATGCGCTGAACGACGCCGTTGCGGAACTGCGAAAGGCCATAGCCCTTAAGCCTTCATTACAAGAGGCCCATTACGCATTGGGTGCAATACTTCTACAGCAATCCAATTTGGCGGACGCCGCGGCGGCATTCCGGGCCGCGATCGCGGTGAAGAGCGATTATGCCGAAGCTCACTATGCCCTGGGCACAGTCTTGCAACAGAAGAATGACTTAGATGGAGCCATAGCGGCTTTCCGCGAGGCGCTCAAGTTTGCACCCAACGCAGCCGAGATTCACAACACACTCGGGAACGCCTTGAGGCAGAAGGGCGACATTGGAGCCGCCCGCGCCGAGTTTCAAGAGGCCGCGCGACTTAACCAGATTAGGACAAACCAGCAGGCTGCCAATTTCGCTACCAATACTGGTCTGGCCCAACTAAAAGAAGGCAACCTCGACGCCGCAGTCGAGAGATTTCAAGCTGCTATTCAGCTTGATCCTGACAATGCACAAGCACATTACCAACTCGCCAAAGCTCTTCAGCAAAAGGGACAACGCGAAGCCGCAGAGGCGGAGTATCAAAAAGCCAAGAAGATTAATCCTCGAGTTAAGCCCTTGCAGTAAGGAGAGGTCAGAGGACAGAGGACAGAGGTCAGAGGAGGTCAGATTAGCATTTTGTTATTTTCGGATCATAGGTTTTAAATGGTTTCCCTGGGGTGTCACGCCACTTCCTGACTTCTGACCTCTGATCTCTGATCTCTGACCTCTATTTCCCAACTTCACTTTTTTCTTTAATTGTCAGTATCTGATTAGCCACGATGTTCTTGAGCGTTTCGGTTTGACCGCTGGGCCAACGGATCTCTATCACGTCGGCCTTTTCATGCTCTCCCAGTCCGAATTGAAGGCGCTGATCGTTGTGTGAGTAGTAACTGGATTGGCTGGTAACCTCTTGAACCTGCGACTGCGAGCCGGCCCGCAATAGTACTCGCGCTCCAATGGCGCTCCGATTTGACTTCGTGCCGATCAGATTCAGCTTAAGCCAGTTATTGGGCCCGGCACTGCGCTCATTGACATATTCATTGCGCAACAACAGCGGCGGCTCATTCATGTTCATCACCAGCACGTCGATGTCCCCGTCGTTGTCAAAATCTCCAAAAGCGCAGCCACGACTTGATTTCGGAGACAGGATGCCGGCACCCATCTGGGCTGTTACTTCTCTGAACCTGCCGTTACGCAGATTCTGATATAGCAGGCGTGGTCCGCGATGCGGATACTCTTTAAAAATCTTCTCAACCTCCGGATACACATTGCCGGTAGCAATCAGGATGTCGGGCCAGCCATCGTTGTCAAAATCGGCGAGACCGGTGCCCCACTCGACATAGCGGGTATGGTCGAAACCCGCAGCCCTCGATGCATCGTCAAAAAAACCTCGCCCACTGTTTTTGTAGAGAGCAGGTAGATCGTCGGAGAAGTGGGTCTTGAAAATATCAATCAGCCCATCGCCATTGTAATCGCCCGTTGCCACTCCCATACCGGCCTGTGCCTGGCCGTCCTCGTTGTAAGCGCAACCCGCTTCCACTGCGACATCCGTGAACGTGCCATCGCGGTTATTACGATAAAGTGTGCTGGCCGTCGAATCGCAGGCTACGTAAATATCTGGCCAGCCATCATTATTAAAGTCGGTCGTGGTGGCCGTCATGGAATAATGGCCTTGTACCTTCGCGATTCCGGAACTTTCTGATACGTCAGTAAACCTTCCATTACCATCGTTGTGGTAGAGCAGATTTGTGTCGGTCGGCAGCCCTTTGGGACCGCAGTTGACCGCGACTCCCTTCCAGGTGCAATTTGAGCCTTTGCCCGGCTCGGGGGTGGTGGCAATATCGAATTTCAAATAGTTGGCCACGAAGAGATCAAGTTTTCCATCTCGGTCGTAGTCAACAAAAGTGCAGCCCGATCCCCACCGTGTGAGTGTCGTTGACAAACCGGCCTTTTGTGTCAGGTCGGAGAAGGTACCGTTGCCGTTGTTGCGGTAAAGAACGTTCTGACCCCAATAGGTTATGAACAGATCGTCGTAACCATCGTTGTCATAGTCGCCAACGCAAACAGACGATGCCCAGCCGTTGCGCCTTAAGCCTGCTTTGTCGGTGATCTCGGTAAATGTACTGTTGCGGTTGTTGCGATATAACCTGTTGGTTGGTTTCGCTCCATTGGGAAGAGCTTCAAGACGGGTCCCGCTTAGGATTAGAACATCCATCCAGCCGTCATTGTCATAATCGAAGAAAGCAACGCCGCAGCCATTAGTTTCAATGATGAATCGCTTTCGATCGATTCCGCCGTAGATGGTTGGAGTCGACAGGCCTGCCGCGCCGGCAATATCGGTGAAGGTTGCCGGAAAGCGGTTTGCACCGTCGCTATTTCGAACTGCTCTTTGTGAGCCGATCTGACCGAAGGTAGGGCAAGCGAGAAAAGTCCAAAACGCGATGGCTAAAACGAAGGATTTTATCCTGATGCTTTGGTGCTTCTTGACGCTGCTGAACATGTTACTGCTGCTTGTCAGCGCTGGTTCGGAGTCTCTCCGCTGTCTCAAACTCTTGCTTCGCCTCTTCCGGCCTGTTCGCACGCTGCAGAACTTGAGCAAGCAGATGATGAGCAGAAGAGTTGTTTGGATCCATCTGTGTGGCTCGCCTTAACATGCTTTCCGCGTTCGGCAGCTCCTCCTTCTTCAGATAGACTTTTCCCAGAACAATGTAGGGACCACTGAAAGAAGGATTAAGCCAGATTGACTTCTGGAGGGGCGCAATCGCCTCATCCCATTTGAGCTGTCTTGAGTAGGCCTCTCCCAAACGGTAATAAGCAAGCGCAAACGCGGGATTGATTTCAATCTCTTTTTGCAGCAGCGCGATGCCGCGATCAATCTGGGCGTGGTAAATCGCCATCTCCCCAAGCAGGAAGTTAACCTGTGGCAGCTTCGGATCGAGTTCGAGCGCTCTATTTAATTCTTGTTCGGCCAACTCCTCGAACTGCTGACGCACCATCATCTGGGAATTAATTAGATACGCAGCCGCTGAGGACTGCGGTACCTTGAACATTCGCGCAAACGCCTCACGCGATTTATCAGTGTTACGCGTCTGAATGTAACAAACGCCTAGTGCATAGGTTATCTCGTCGCTGTTCGGAATTAGTCGGTTCGTTTTCTCGAGATAGGGAATCGCCTCTTTGTAATGACCTAGTAGATAGTGGGAGATGCCGAGTAACTGGATGGCTTTGCGATAGTCCCCGTCAGTCTCAGGCAGCGCCTTGATAGACGCGGACAAATACTCCACCGCACCAATATAATCCCGTTTTTGGTGATGGGCCAGACCGAGAAGATAACTGATCTCTGGCTTGTTCGACGTTTTGGACGCATTTGTCAGAAGCTCGATTGCCGCATCTGTCTTCCCAGCCTCGAGTAGACGCCTGGCATCTTCTATAGTTTGGGATCTTTGTCCCTGAGAGGATGGGCGATCTAACTGCGCCTGGATGCTCGATACGCTTAGCGTCAAGGAGAGACATATACTTGCCAGATAAACTGATAACTTGCTCATTATTAACGAGACCAACCGAACGAATGGAGCGAGGGCTCCGCATTGGTTAAGAATATTGGCTGGGACTGCCAAAGGCAACCAAAGCGCCCGCCGGGTCCAATCTACGCCTGCGGCTTTGCCGCCGCACTGTGCGGCGGCAGAGCCGCACTGGTCAATTGAGTGGCGTGAAGCTTTCGGTTTGTGGCCGATTGCGACACTCAACTTTAGCCACGCCGCTCAACTACAGAACCGTGAGCGGTAGCGACCGGATGCTACACTCAACCTCACCGCTTTAGTCAAGGTCAAGGTTCGCCTTGGATACAAACATAGGCAATGGCGTTGATTAAGTCCTGTTCAGTCATAACTTCTTCGAGCGAGTCTGCCGGTTGAGCGTAGCATCCGGTCGCTACCGCTCACGGTTCTGTAGTTGAGCGCCGTCTTGCGAAGTGAAGCAGATGATTTGTTAGTGATAGGAGGAAACGACAATGACGATCCTAAAAGAGAGGCGCATAGCGCTGGGTGTGATTTTGTGTGCCGCTATTGCGGTGATGGCTAACGCCTATCCAGCCAGGACCTCTGCCACATGGAAAGCCATGGCCGGATCGCAGGATGTAGGAAGTTTGGACCGAAGGATCAGCTCACTGGAGCAGCGCCTCTACTCCATCGAAACGAGTATCAATCGGCTTGAGCAATCCGCAATCTCGCAACGCACGCCGGTTTTACAGCCGAGCGCTCGCGACCAGGAAATCAATCTACTGCGAGGAGAGATCCAGACGTTACAGCTACGAGTTAATGAGATCGAATGTGGGCTTGTAAAGCTTGATGAGCGGACGACCACCTCTGCGGCTCGCGAAACCCGCAGAGACGGACCACGGACCATCGATCCTTGCCGTCTTAATCCTGCGACACCATTGCGTCTTTCAACCCGACCGTGAAGCTTTCGGTTTGTGGCCGATTGCGACACTCAACTTTAGCCACGCCGCTCAACTACAGAACCGTGAGCGGGCCGGGGTCCCCGGCGCGGCAGCCGCGCTGGGGTAGTGGTAGCGACCGGATGCTACACTCAACCGGCAGACTCGCTCGAAGAAGTTATGACTGAACAGGACTTAATCAACGCCGTTGCCTATTGGTTGTATGACCAAGTCGAACCTTGACCTTGACTAAAGCGGTGAGGTTGAGCGTAGCATCCGGTCGCTACCACCACCCCAGCGCGGCTGCCGCGCCGGGGACCCCGGCCCGCTCACGGTTCTGTAGTTGAGCGCCGTCTTGCGGCATCGCCCAACTCTTGCTGTATGCCCTTTTGGATCTTCCGGATTTGCACCGCCAGGCCTTCATCATTTAAAGAGTGTGCGATTCGTGCTACCAGCTTCTTTTGTTCCTGCCACACCGCAAATCCGGCCACCAGTCCTCCATTTTCGTCTTGCCAAAGCGCCAGACCACGTTGTCGTGTCAGCAGGTAATGCAGACGGTTTTTGAGCGCGTGCCGTTCCGGAAATTGGCGTCGCATCCAGCCGGAACAAGTTCGATGAGCGATGACAGCCGCTATTCCGCGCAAGTCAGTGATCGGGTGCTCGCCAGGCAGTTTGCGAAACCGCTGCAACTGCGTCACCAACTGGAGTATCACTTCCTGATAGACATCGTCAGCCTCGGCTCGTTGGGTCGCACCATATGGAGTGAGACGGAGTTTGAAGCGAATAACGCCCTTAATCACCGGTTCAGCATGCACAGTGATTAGTCGCAGAAGGAGTTCGTCAGCCTGTTCGTCGCTGGTCTCTGCCAATAAGGGTTCGAGCAGGGTGTCGATCTGGACCGGCGCCTTTTTCATCGTTCATCCATTTGCCGC
>DASXQM010000263.1:0-8863 GCA_036507195.1 Pyrinomonadaceae bacterium
GCGCGCTGCGGAGGTTGAATGGCAGCATCCGTCGCTACCGCTCACGGTTCTGTATTGCGCCCCCTGCGGAGGTTGAGTGGCAGCATCCGGTCGCTACCGCTCACGGTTCTGTATTGGGCGCGCTGCGGAGGTTGAGTGGCAGCATCCGGTCGCTACCGCTCACGGTTCTGTATTGCGCGCAGTAGATTTGGTTGAGTGGCAGCATCCGTCGCTACCGCTCACGGTTCTGTATTGGGCGCGCTGCGGAGGTTGAATGGCAGCATCCGTCGCTACCGCTCACGGTTCTGTATTGCGCCCCCTGCGGAGGTTGAGTGGCAGCATCCGGTCGCTACCGCTTCCGGTTCTGTAGTTGAGCGCTTCTTGCAAACCGTTCGTTTCGTACGGTAAATGAACGACCGTCGCCCGGCCGCGTATGCTTTTACCAGCAGGAGACGCCCGCTTTTCTGCTTTTAGCCCAACGGCGCCGCTTGCTATTGAAGATCTGGTGGCATGTTGCTTGCTCAAATCCTGAATAGTATTGGACCACTTTAGTTAGGGGGAATAAAACGTGAGTAAAAAGCTTTTGATTGGGTTGGCTATTGCAGCAGTGGCGACCGCTACCGCGGGTTGCAGTACCACCGAGAACGCGAATGCAAACGCAAATGCCAACGCTAACGCCAATGCGACGATGGCAAGCAACACCACCCGGCCGGGGCCGGACAATTCTGAGATCACCACCTCGGTCGATGCTAACGGAGTGAGAACCGAAACACGCGTCTTTCATAACAACCCACGCGTTGCGAAAGTCGTGGTCACTACGCGTGAGGGTAAACGCACTACCACAGTTTACGCTCCCAGTGGCGAGTCGAAGGATCTCAAAGAAGAAGTTGGAGATGCACTAGTAGCTACCGGCAATGCACTGGCGAGTGCAGCAGGGTGGGTGGCTGATAAAGCAGAAGATGTAGCAGGTAAGACCAAAGAAGGCGCCAAGACAGTTGGCGAAAAGACCGTAGAGGGCGCTAAAACGGTTGGGGAGAAGACGGCGGAAGGCGCAAAGAAGACGGGCAAAGCAATTAAGAAAGCAGTTACACCTTAGAGATCAGAGGTCAGAGGTCAGAGGTCAGAAGAGTCAAGGCGGTCGGAGGTCAAAGTCCTGTCGTCACTTGGGGCTCTGTCTGACCGTCTGACTTCTGATCTCTGACCTCTGACCTCTGTCCTCTGCTATACTGAGCCAGCCATGGCAGACACAACGCGGTTCACCATTATCTGTCCTTGCTGCGAAGCAACGCTGACCGTCGATTCGCATACCGGTGCTTTAATCTCTCACGAGGAGAAGGTTAAGCCGCTGGCCTCGTTTGACGACATGGTAAAAGGTCTGGATAAACAGAAACAGGTACGCGAACAGATTTTCGCCCAGGAGTTGAATTCTATGAAGGATCGCGATCGCATCCTTGAGGAAAAATTCCAGCAGGCGATGAAGAGAGCTGAAAAAGACAAGGACAAGCCGTATCGCAACCCCCTGGACCTCGATTGATAAGGGATTAACAGCGATTGAGCGAGATTGAAACCTGGACCCGCGGCCCCTCGTAATAAAGCCTGCAAGCAACAGTAGCGAATGTGTAGACCATCTTAGCCTCGAATTGTCGATCCCCACTCCATTCCAATAATTTGGAGCAACTTATGAAGCAGCGAAAAGTCGGAGTTTTGATAGCCCTGCCAACGGCACTCTTCATCTCTTGGGTATTCACCATAAATTCAACCGCCCAGGTCGCGATGCCGAGAATTAATTTTCAGCAGCAGACTCTTCAAAACGGCATGCGCGTGTTAAGTGCCGTGGATCATTCGAGTCCGACTGTTGCTATTCAGGTTTGGTATCACGTGGGGTCCAAAGACGATCCTGCGGGGCGCAGCGGCTTCGCGCATCTTTTCGAGCACATCATGTTTAAGGCCACGAAGAACATGAAGTCCGAGATGATGGATCGTCTGACGGAGGATGTAGGCGGCTTCAATAACGCCTTCACTAATCCTGACGTTACCGTCTACTACGAGGTTGTGCCATCCAATTATTTGCAAACCTTGTTGTGGGCGGAGGGCGACAGGCTTTCCGGTTTGACGGTGGACGAGCCAAACTTTAAGTCGGAAAGAAGCGTTGTTGAAGAAGAGTATCGGCAGAGTTATCTCGCTCCGCCTTACGGAATGCTCGAGTATTTGATCGAACAACAGTCCTTCACGACCCATCCCTACAAAAGGCCGACCATTGGCAGCATTGAGGACCTCGAAGCGGCCTCGCTCGAAAACGTGCGCGCGTTTCACGAAACCTTCTATCGTCCTGACAATGCAACGCTGGTTGTCGTCGGCGATTTCGATCCGAAACAGTTGGACGCCTGGGTAGCAAAGTATCTGGCGCCGATTTCCAGGCCGGCGGTTCCACTCCCGCGCGTCAACATAAAGGAGCCGGTGCGCACCGCGGAGCGGCGTATCACGCATTACGCGGCAAACGTTCCTTTACCGGCAATAGCGCTAACCTACTTAACTCCGTCGGAAAAGAGTCCTGATGCCGAGCCGTTAAAGGTGGCGGCAACGATTCTCGCGCAGGGCGAATCATCTCGACTCTACAAATCACTGATCTACGACCAGCAAATTGCGCAAAGTGCTGACGCGACGCCTGATCTACGAGAAGACGCCGGTGTGTTCTATTTCAACGTGGTGCTGGCCAGCGGCAAAAAGCCGGAGGATGTGGAGCGGGCTCTGCTGGCGGAGATTGCGAAAATCCAGGATGCCTCGGTCAGTGCTGCAGAGCTGGATAAGGCCAAGAACCAGCTGGTCACCAATGAACTTCGCCAGCGTGAAACCAGCAACGGCAAGGCGCTGGCGCTTGGCTCATCAGCGGTGCTCCTGGGCGATCCCAATCGGGTGAATACCGACCTCGCCAAACTCCAGGCAGTCACGGCCGCCGATGTACAACGCGTGATGAAACAGTATTTTACTGCGGGCAATCGTCTAGTGATCTACTACTTACCTGAAGCGGCGAAAACAAATACGACTCGTTCAACCACCAATGGGAGAAACGAGCCACAGCGCGCCGCCGCACGGCCGGCAACATCGCAACAGACGGGAGGGCAGGGAAGATGAAAACCGTCAAACTTCTATTTCGCTGTTTGGCCGGTTTAGGGTTGCGGCCGGCATTGGCCTTAATGTTATTGGCCACGTGTTCTTCTCTGGCAATAGAGATCAGGGCCCAGACACCACAAGCCACTCCACCGCCGCCGGCTCCGCCGCATGCGGTTCAGTTTCCTAAACCCGTCGAGAAAACGTTGGCTAACGGTCTGCGCGTAATAGTTATTGAACGGGCCGGCACTCCGCTCGTTACGGCTCAACTGGTCATCAAGAATGGCGGTGAAGTTGATCCGCCGGAGCTCGCTGGTCTTGGTAACATGCTGGCAGATCTCATTACCAAGGGCACCGAAAAGCGTAGTGCAACGCAGATTGCGGAAGCAGTCGAAGCCCTCGGAGGATCGCTTTATTCGTCCGCGCGTTGGGACTCCACCCGGGTGGGCGTCGATGTAATGTCGTCGAAAATTGACCCGGCAGTAGATATCCTCGCGGACGTGGTGCGCCGGCCGACTTTCAAAAATGAGGAAATCGAGCGGCTACGGCAGCAAACACTCGATGACCTGACAGTAGAACTTGGCCAGCCCGGTTCGATTGCGCGCTATGTTGCGGCCCGGGTGATTTTTGGGGATGCGCCTTACGGTCAACCACTCGCCGGCACACCTGAATCGATAGCCCGAATCACTCGCGATGATTTTTTGAAGTATCACCGCCGGTGGTATCGACCGGATAACGGCATGCTGGTGATCGGTGGAGACATTACCTCGAAGAACGCCTTCGCTCTCGCCGAGCGGTATTTTGGCGATTGGCAAAAACCTTCAGAGCCAGTGCCACCACTGCCGGCGCCAAAACCTGTAGCTTCCGTCAACCCACGCGTGGTCGTAGTCGATAAGCCCGACGCCGGCCAGGCCGCGGTGCTGGTTGCACGCGCCGGCATTACTCGCAACGACCCCGATTATTTTCGCGGGCTGGTTGCCAACTCAGTTCTCAGCGGTTACTCGGGCCGCTTGAACCAGGAGATTAGAATTAAACGCGGGCTCAGTTATGGCGCCGGCAGCCAGCTCGACACGCGCCGCAATGTGGGACCTTTTGTGGCGACGGCGCAAACAAAGAATCAGTCGGCGGTGCAGGTTGCTGATCTCTTGTTGGGTGAGGTTAGCCGCCTCGCGACCGCTCCGGTCCCGGATATCGAGCTGAATCCGCGCAAAGCAGTTGTCGTCGGCAACTTCGCGCGCAACCTCGAGACCACTTCCGGTTTGGTGACACAAGTCGCAACTCTGGCCGTGTATGGCATAAGTTTCGACGAGATCAACCGTTATATTTCCAACGTGCAGAGCATCACGGCGAGTGACGTGCAGCGATTTGCGGGTTCGCACCTCGATGCCAGGGCGACGAGTATCGTCATCGTTGGTAACGCCAAAGAGTTTCTGCCGGAGTTGAGCAAGAAGTATCCGCAGGTTGAAGTTGTTCCGATGGCGGAACTTGATCTGAACAATGCGCTGTTGCGGAAGAAGCAGCAGACTGACTAACGCGGCTCTGCCGCCGCATAGTGCGGTAAGGCTTTGCCGGCTTTGCCTTACCGTTAAGTCTTTAAAATTGACTTGAGGCTATGCCTCCGATTTATGAGGCGCAGCCTCAAAAAGAAGAAAGAGAAGCGTCGGTAAGGCAGAGCCTGGCAGAGCCTTACCACTGTGCGGCGGCAGAGCCGCAAAATGAGTCGCTAACTAATCGCCTCGCTACCGTTCCCGCACCCGCGTTATACTCCCTCTCCCGTAACATGCATCCCAATCTCCGCACATTTCTCGATCTGCTATCCCGAGAAAACGAGATCACAGCCGTCGCAGTGGAAGTTGATCCCTATCTCGAGGTGGCTGAAGTTCACCGGCGCGTCATTGAACGCGGCGGCCCGGCATTGCTCTTTAAGCGAGTCAAGGGAAGTCGCTTTCCGGTCGTCACCAATCTCTTTGGAACTAAGCGACGTATCGATTTGGCGTTTGGCCCAAAGCCTGAAGCAATCGTTCGCGAGTTGGTTCAGGTTGCCGAATCGTTGTTGCCACCACGGCCTGCGGAGTTATGGAAGCATCGTTCGCTCGGCCGAGAAGTCTTAAGGCTGGGAACCAAAAACACCGGTCGTTCTCCGGTTACCCAGGTGCGCGATCAACCCGCGCGGCTTACGGAGTTGCCGGTCTTAACTACCTGGCAGGAAGACGGTGGGCCGTTCATTACTCTCCCGCTTGTCTATACAGAAAACCCCCTAACCAGCAAACACAACCTCGGTATCTATCGAATGCAGGTCTACGACGAGCACACGACAGGCTTGCACTGGCAGATTCAGAAGGGCGGCGGCTTTCACTACACAGAAGCTGAGCGGTTGGGGCAGTCGTTGCCGGTGACTGTATTTCTCGGTGGGCCGCCTGCTTTGATCCTCGCCGCCATCGCGCCCCTGCCCGAGGACGTTCCTGAACTTGTGCTTGCTTCATTGCTTGCGGGCGAAAAGTTGAAGCTGACGAAGAATCCACTCGGTGGTCCTCATCGACTTGCTGCGGAAGCTGAGTTTGCGCTGGTCGGGAAAGCGCGGCCGGGTAAACGCCGTCCTGAAGGGCCGTTCGGCGATCACTACGGCTACTATTCTCTTCAACATGACTATCCAGTGTTTGAAGTGGACGCGGTTTTTCATCGCCGCGATGCGATCTACCCGGCAACTGTGGTTGGCAAACCGCGTCAGGAAGATTTCTTTATTGGCGACTATTTGCAGCAGTTGTTATCGCCGTTATTTCCTCTAGTAATGCCCGGCGTCCGCGATCTTTGGACTTACGGCGAAACAGGATTCCATTCCTTATGCGCAGCCGTCGTTCAGGAGCGCTACGGACGCGAGGCGCTGGTCTCGGCCTTCCGCATCCTTGGTGAAGGTCAGCTTTCGTTGACGAAGTTTCTGTTGCTCACGGATACGCCGCAGGACCTTCACAATTTTCCCCAGCTGCTGGAGCATGTTCTGGCGCGCTTCAATCCGGAAACGGATCTCTTCATTTTTGCAAACGTGTCCATGGACACGCTCGACTACTCCAGCGGTAAAGTGAACGAAGGCAGCAAGGCGATCATGCTTGGCCTGGGTGAGGCCCGGCGTGACCTGCCACGCGAATTTCATGGAGAATTGCCTTCTGGCCTGGCAGCAGCGGAAGTTTTTTGTGGCGGGTGTTTGGTAGTGCAGGGAAGTACATATGCAGAAGAACCTGAGCAGGCGGCGCGGCTGGCGAAGGACCCGGCATTTGGCGAATGGCCGCTCATCGTTTTGCATGACGATGCGAGCGTGGCCTGCTCAAACATGGATTTCCTTTGGTCGACCTGGACGCGCTTTGAACCCGCCAGCGATATTTATGCCGCCGAGACAAAAGTCGTGCGCCACCATCTCACTTACACCGGACCGATCGTTATCGACGCGCGCATCAAGCCCGGCTTTCCCAGAGAGCTCATCGTTCGCGATGATATTGCTGATCTGGTTGATCGCCGTTGGCGCGAATATTTTCCGCAAAGTATGTAGGACAGGCATTCCTGCCTCTCCGCCCGCCGTCCGAGACACCTTTTAGAGTTCAAGCTTCAGCTTGTCCTCTTCCCAAAGGGCAAACTAAAGTTTGAACTCTAAACTGCTTGCGACTTTGTGCGGCCATTCAAGTAGTTCAGAGTTCAAGCTTCAGCTTGTCCTCTTCCCAAAGAGCAAACTAAAGTTTGAACTCTAAACTGCTTGCGACTTAAGCGACAATTCTCAGTTGAATCCTTGGCCGGTCGCTACCGCTTCCGGTTCTGATACGTATGCTATTAAAAGTATTCACAGCTTAGGAAAGAGATCCCAATCAGGTTCTGGCTTTGACTAAGGCGGCGATCCTTTTACGAAGTCCCTCCCTAAGGTCCTCCTGTAGTTCCCACCAAACGATAGGCACGTCCGAAAAGTCAAAGGGCAATTGCGTCCCTTTCCTTGCCGTCGCGATGACTTCTTTGCCAAGCCCCTGGGCAAATCCAACTTCGTAAAAAACGTTTGGGCTGTATTCAGTAAGGTCGGCAATCACAAATGCCGCGTGACGAATGCCGTTTTCGATGCGCGGTATAATTCGTTCTGAAGAATCCGACTCGTCAGTGCGTTCCGCATTGAAGCCGAACTCTTTGCAGACTTCCCTATATGAAGCCGAAATATCACGAAACTCGCGCTTGAACGACATGATTGGAAACACGCTGCGCGGAGTTACCAGCAACTCGGCCAGGTCAACAACATCTCTTGCATATTGCGGCATTCTCGCAACCAGTTCATTGAGCAGTTCATACTCTTCTCTTGCCAGACTCGACTTCGTCTGGCGCTGTCTCAGTTCCTGCTCATAAATCGTTTCACCAGAGCCTCCAAAACGGGGAATACCCACAATGGGTTTTCTTGCCCAGTAGACCCAGTTCCTGGCGCCGAAAGTGCCTTCACTCCCGCCCACAAAAATTGCGACATGAGCAAGCTCCACTTGCTCCGGTAACCTTAATTCGGCATGTGTCATATCCCAGTCTGAAAGAGCTGAATAACGGACTCTTCCGTACTGGTGCACCGGTTTCTGATCCCTGAGACAGTAGCTCAGAATGTGTTCTGCCGGATTCCTATTGTTCTCAACCAACCACTCTTCAGCCGCCTTGGCAATTGTGGCGTCGAGGGCGCTTCGACAACCGTTCAGCAATACATGACCCTGCCTGACGATTTCGCGACCTAAAGTTTCGATAAACTCCTGGCATAAATCGGGGTCTCTGGTTACGCTGCGAAACGAGCCACCAACGAAAATGCGCATGATGAAATACCTCGCATTCTGAGGACCTGAGGAGTTTTGGATTCTATCATCTGTGCTTTCGGAAGCGGCAATGGCTAAGGTGGCCAGTGGTGTTAGAGTTTGGGTCCAAGTGCCAATTAGGATAGTTGCGGGAAGTTAACTGTCGACTCTCGAGCACCCCTCAAGGATCCTTCCGTATTCATCCTTGATCTTGTCCCAATCGTATTGGCGTCCGATTGTTTGCACCTTCAGGTTTTTTAATCTTCCACAGCACTCACTCGCCTCAACGAGGATTTCAGGATCAGCCAGGTGTCTCTGCAAGCCGGCGACAATAGTCGCCCCTAAGGCGAATGTTCCGGCAACGGCGCAGGTAAGTCTCCAGTTTCCCGGAGGAAAAAGGACAGCCTGGCCGGCAACAAAAGTCGCTAACGCACTGAACAGGATATTGGTGATCGTATATCGTGAGCCTGTACGTCTGAGTTTGTCCTTGAACCTGCATGCCTTTTGCAGGCTATCGTCTATCTGTTGCTCTAAAGCGTCGTATTGCGCATCGGGAAGTTTCGACATTCCACTCCTCCTATGAGTTGAGGCGGCACTTCATTGACGAGCTATCATGACTTGTGAGTTTAACAATAAACATTTCCAACGGTGATTTCAGCCGGTCGCTGGAGCAAGCAGCAGATACAAGGCCATTCCTACTACTCCGGCCCCAATGTACGTACCTACGAAAGCCAGGATCAGCAGCAACCCTTTAGCGCCTCGGGTCTTCAGCAAATAATAAGGCATGATCAGCGGCCACGCGATGGAGAGGAAGAATCCCATGTCGTAGACCCATGCCACACCCCGTTTGCGACTGTCCCTCAACAACCACCAGCCAACGATCCAGAGAAGCCCGACGGAGTCTATCAACGTAAAAGCAGGGGACGGCTCGATCTCACTCGCGAAATAAATTCCCTGAGCAATCTGCATAATTATTAGATAGA
>DASXQM010000264.1:0-8490 GCA_036507195.1 Pyrinomonadaceae bacterium
CAGTTGATTACTCACTTCAGCAATATTGATCAGCGTTTTTCGGTGGTTCTGCTTTTGGATACCAGCGGCTCGACTGCCGCTTTCCTGGAGCAAATGAAAGGAGCGGCTAAGTCCTTTATCGAACAACTGCGGCCTTTAGACACGGTACAGCCTGTTTATTTTCATGGTGAGATAAAGCCACTCACTACTAGGAGCATCAATAACCCCAGCCTCTTAAGCGCGACGATTGATCAGATGGTTCCCGGTCCCTTGAACATGGGCACGCGATTGTATGACGCGGTTGACTTCGCAATGAGCACGTTAAAACCTGTATCCGGACGTAAGGCAGTCATCCTTTTTACTGATGGCGAGAACACCTGGGGTAAAGCGACCATGAAGAGTACGCTCCATGAGGCTGAAGAGTCTGACATCCTCATTTACACACTCCAGTATGGCGACGCACCGGCACAGAAGTATCTCCAGCAGTTGGCAGAGAAAACGGGAGGGCGTTACTTCATGGCGGCCGATGGGAATACAATCAGGAGATCCTTTTCTGAAGTCGCAGAAGAATTACGACGACAGTATGTGCTCGGCTACCACCCGAACGAACTCGTGCAAACGGGGCGAGAGCGAAAAATAAGAGTCAAAGTAAACCGCCGGCGTGTAGCTGTCAGGGCCCGCGAATCCTATACTTACAACCCATAAGACCCGGGACGAGGTAATAAATGTATGTGCCGAAACATTAAAATCCTTCATAACTTCAAACCGCCGGCGACGGACGAAGAAATCCGCGCGTCGTCGCTGCAATTTGTCCGCAAACTTAGTGGCTTCACAAAACCCTCGAAGGCCAACGAGCTCGCCTTTAATCGTGCGGTAGACCAGGTGGCGCAAGCAGCCCACGAACTACTTACATCTCTCGTTACGAACGCTCCTCCTCGAGATCGTGAAGTTGAAGCTTCAAAGGCTCGTGCCCGGACGGCGGACCGCTTTCGCACTCAAGAGCGATCGCAAGTCGAGGATCAGCCGTAGACTAGTTTGACCGCAACCTCTACCGCGAGCGTTACCATGAGCGAAAAACAGCTACGACATGCTGGGTCTCCAGTACACTGATACCTTAGTAGATAAAGTCTTCAACTGGAGAAACCTATGTTCGCTCAGCCACAAACCTATCCCTGCCCGAGCTGTAACGAGATTATCAATGACACGATGGAGAAATGCCCCTACTGCGCGACCGCCGTTGACCGGCAAGCTGCGGCGGCAGCGGCCGAGAGTCAGAGTAAAGTAAACCAGGCGTGTAGCGACGCGAGTTACCTCAGAACCGCGGCGTTGGCGATGTGGGTGTTCCTGGGCCTCAGCTTCATCCCCTTTATACCTCTCGTCGGGTGGGCCTTCCTTTTCACTTTCGTGATTGTGCTGGTTATGATCATCCGCTGGCAGGTTAAGTTCGGCGGTATCAAAACCAATGACCCCGATTATCCACGGGCAAAACGTAACCGGAATTTGGGTTTGGTTTTATGGTTGGCAGCACTGGTCGGTTTCGTAGTGAGGCAACTGTTGATAGAAATAATCTTTTCCTGATTTAGACAGCGACGCGGAAGAACCCCGAGCGAATGTCGTCGCAAGGAGTGATAAGTATGACTTCTGAATCAAATCGCGAGATGTTGCGACACACTGTCGCGACTTTGGCGTATCGCGGAGGCAAAGCAGTCGCGAATGTGCCTGAGGGTTTTGCTGCATTCCGTGCTGCTGAAACGAGCCGCACCCCGGGAGAAATATTGGCCCACCTGGGAGACCTGCTTGACTGGGCAGGGCGGGTGGCAAAGGGCGAGTATGTTTACGAGGAACTCGCACCGCGATCGTGGGAACAGGATGTGGCTCGTTTTTTCGCCGCCCTTCAAGAGCTTGACTCATGTTTGGCTTCTGACGAGGCACTGGGATACCCTGCCGAAAAAATCTTTCAGGGCCCCATTGCCGATGCCCTCACACACGTCGGGCAAATTGCGTTTTTGCGGCGTATGGCTGGCGCGCCGGTTCGCGGCGAGAATTATTTTAAGGCTGAAATCGTCATGGGCCGGGTCGGGGAAGAGCAATCCGCAAAGCGCATAGAGTTTGATTGATAGTTTGTAGTAGGCACTATCAAACTGAATGTAATTCACTCACGCACATGCTGAGATTAGTTCTTGTATTGACAGCAATGATTGTGGCCCTTTTAGGGCTCGGGTCTTCCGCGTGCAGATCTGCGGGTCGGCGTGCGTTAAGTTCAAACTCGTCGCTCGCAGTAAACACAACGCCAGCATCAACAATCGAGACTGTAGATGCAGAACTGACAGAACGCCTCAAGACGCTTTGCACTAGCGCTCAGGGGGATATTGGTGTAGCCGTTATTCATGTGGAGACTAGCCGGACCGCCTTGATCGATGGCATTAAGCAGTTACCTCTCTACAGCGTGTTCAAGTTGCCGCTGGCAGTCACGGTGCTGAAGGACGTTGAAGAGAAGAAATTTGTGCTCGACAAGAAAGTGCATGTTACGCCTGACGAAGTGGCGCCGGGTGCGCAGTTCAATACCGACCTTTGGCGCCAGCCCGTAGATAAGACTGTAGCCGAGCTGTTGGAGTTTTCGATTGTGCGAAGCGACAACACCTCCAGCGACAAACTGCTGCAACTTGTAGGAGGCCCGGCCGCAGTCACCGGGCGTATGCGCTCGCTCGGTTTTTCGAATATCGACATTCAATATACGGTTCGCGAATTTGCAGCACGACGGGACAAACCGAATACAGGCACGGCGTCTGACCTCGCGCACTTGCTCGCGCAACTTCAGAAGGGGGAGATACTGCAACAGCCACAGCTCGAGTTGCTGCTTGGATTTATGGCGCGATCGATGACCGGAGGTGAGCGACGTTTGCGCGCGGATCTTCCAGCGGGCACTCCGGTCGCCGACAAAACAGGCACTGGCGAACCGGGTTCATCCACGAACGATGTCGGGTTGATCACGCTTCCGGAAGGGAAGGGACACCTGGCGATTGCAGTACTCCTTAGTGGATCGAAGTTGCCCGTCGCGGCGCAGGAGAAGGTTATTGCGCAACTCGCTCGCGCGGCTTACGACTCCTACGTTACACCACCCGCTCCTGGAGCCGAGTAGCAGTCGTCGTACTAATCACACCATGCCAAAATACGTTGCGTTCCTCCGGGCCATTAACGTTGGCGGCCACACGGTAAAGATGGATCATCTCCGCGATCTGTTTGCCGGTCTTGGCCTCCGGAATGTCGAGACGTTTATCGCCAGCGGCAATGTCATCTTTGATTCAACTTCGAAAAGCACGCAGGCTCTCGAGAAGAAGATAGAGAGTTGTTTACTGGGGGCGCTTGGTTACGAGGTGGCGACCTTTATTCGATCGACGACTCAAATTGCGGACATAGCCCAACACAAACCCTTCCCTGAATCGGAGTTGAGTGCCGCAGGGCACGCGCTCTATATCGGCTTCATGGCAGGTGAACCGACTGAAACTGCGAAAGAGAAGCTGCTGTCGTTAACCACGGAAGTAGACGACTTCCATCTCAATGGGCGCGAAATCTATTGGTTATGCCGTACGGAGTTTAGTGAGTCTAAGATTTCGGGCACGCTGCTGGCGAAGACTCTCGGCCTGCCGGCGACTCTGCGAAACTCAACGACTATAAGAAGGCTTGCGGCAAAGTATTCGTAGCCGTTCGATGCCGGCGAAATGAGATTATCAATGACACTCAGACTACTGCTCATGCTCATGACGTTGCTCATCGCGCTGTTGATTGGTAGTGGCAGCTATGACTAAGGATCGCGAACAATACACGATGGGCTACGGCCCCGCCGCAACCGCCTTGATGGCGATGCGAAGCGCGCAGAGCCACGCGGGCTTTTTTCTTCCGCACCTGAGGCCGGGGATGACTGTGCTTGACTGTGGTTGTGGTCCAGGAACCGTCACCCTCGGGTTTGCTGAGCTCGTCGACCCGGGAAAAGTCGTGGGCACCGACATCGAGGAGTCGCAAGTAGCTCTTGCCGGTGAGAGTGCTTCCACCCGCAAGCTCTCCAACGTTCGCTTCGAGGTTGCCAGCATCTATGAATTGCCATTTGCGGATGCCTCTTTCGATGCCGTCTTCATCTCCGCCGTGCTGGGCAATCTTAAGGAACCAGGTCGCGCGCTTCGTGAAGCTTATCGTATCCTGAAGCCTGGGAGCGTGATCGGCGTCAAGGAATTCGATCACGGCGGTGATATCACCTATCCACCGGAGCCGGCCATGGCGAAGTATGATGAGCTTTACCGGCGACTTCGCACCGAGTATGGTCATGACCCGGAAGGCGGTCGTAAGATTGGCGCCTTTCTGCATGACGCAGGCTACCGCGATGTCAAGATGTCAGCCAGTTATGAATCACTTTCCGGTCCGAAAATTCTGCGCGGTGCTGCGCAAGTTTTTATTGGGTTGCTCGCGGAAGGTTGGAGCGACGCTTTCCAGAGTCGCGGGTGGGCCAGTCCTGAAGACATTAAGGCCATGAGCGATGCCTGGCTGAGGTTCGCCGAATTTCCGGGTGCCCTCTTTGCCTCAACCTGGTGCGAGGCGGTTGCGTTTAAAGATCAGAAGTCAGAGGTCAGCGTTACAGAACAGGGAGCGGTAGCGACCTGATCCTACACTCAACCTTGATTCACGATTCAGCTGCCGAAGGCTACGGAGGAGTTGAGTGCTTGGATCAGGTCGCTACCGCTCCCTGTTCTGTAACGCTGACTTCCGCTTTATTCGAGGTGTGCTCTTGACTGTCATTGAAACAGGACGCTTGATCCTTCGCAGGCTCGCCGTTGATGACGCCGAGTTCATCGTCGAACTCCTCAATCAGCCATCTTTTCTGCGCTACATCGGCGACAAGGAAGTGAGAAACAATGCCGACGCGGTTCGCTATATTCAAGATGGCCCGCTAGCGAGCTATGAACGGTTTGGCTTCGGACTCTACCTGGTGGAGCTGAAAGAGACTGGTGTTCCAATCGGCATTTGCGGATTGCTGAAGAGAGATTCGTTGCCGGACGTTGATGTTGGTTTTGCCTTTCTGCCGAGCTACTGGTCGCAGGGCTATGCCTTTGAGGCGGCCGCTGCGGTCATGACTTACGGAAGAGACGTGCTGGGATTAAGGCGAATAGTGGCGATTACCTCCCCCGACAATGAGGGTTCAGTGAGGTTACTTGAAAAGCTCGGTCTGAGATTTGAGCGTCTGATCAAACTCTCTGCAGATCAGTCAGAGGTTAGGTTGTTTGGATCAAACGTCTAACGTGAGTTTGCGCAGCACACAATTTCAGGCTTCCCGCAGTCTTTTCTTTAGGATTTCTTCTGACCCGCATTCCTGTCTGTTCGCTGCGCCAGTCAATAAAACATCGCGGCTTTGCCGCCGCACAGTGCGGAAAGGGGCGGGGTCCCCAGCGGGGCAGCCCCGCTGGGGGTGCTAGTCTCCGCCTTTCCGGCGCCTACTCTTTATTCTTTGAGGCTGCGCCTCAACGGGAGGCGTAGCCTCAAGTCGGTTTAAGACTTAGCGGTAAGGCAGAGCCTTACCGCTCTGTGCGGCGGCAAAG
This sequence comes from Pyrinomonadaceae bacterium, assembly GCA_036507195.1. GTDB lineage: Bacteria > Acidobacteriota > Blastocatellia > Pyrinomonadales > Pyrinomonadaceae > PSRF01. The sequence continues at coordinate 5,565 of DASXQM010000264.1, forward strand.
CGTAGTTGACCTATTCAAAGCGCGAACGGCTTAATTGTAAGATAAGGGTTAAGTTAAGTTATCATCTTCATCTAATCATTTTGTTCGTAGCAGGAGGGTAAATGAAACGTAAGGCTTCAGCCGTGTGGAACGGTGGTCTCAAAGATGGCAAGGGCGCGATAACGACAGATAGCGGCGTGCTCTCAAACACTCAATACTCGTTTAGCACCCGCTTTGAGGATGGAGTTGGCACCAATCCTGAAGAGTTAATTGCCGCCGCACACGCCGGTTGTTTCTCGATGGCTCTTTCAGGGCAACTGGGGCAGGCTGGTCTGACGGCAGACAGCATTCAGACAACGGCGGCCGTGAGTCTCGAAAAAACTGACAGCGGCTTTGCGATCACGAAAGTACATCTCGACGTTACCGCGAAAGTGCCGGGCGCCGACCAGCAAGCATTTGAGACAGCGGCAAACAATGCAAAGGCCGGATGTCCAGTCTCCAAACTTCTCAAGGCGGAGATCACGATGGATGCAAAACTCGAGGCTTGATCAATGGTTCCGGGATGGCGCGAGTTGCATTAAGATAAATACACTCTATAGTTGTTATGATTCTCACGGAGAGTAAGGCCTCTTTAATGTCCGAATTTACAAATACCCCCGCAATCGACCAGGACAAACTGGATTATTTCATCTGCGTGCAGTTTCTCTTCATGCATTTGGCGTGTCTGCTCGTCTTCTGGACCGGGGTGAGCGCCGTGGCAGTAGTCACTTGTCTGACATTGTACGTTGTCCGCATGTTTGCCATTACCGCCGGGTTTCATCGCCTGCTGGCACACCGCACTTACAGGACCAGCAGACTCTTTCAGTTCCTGATCGCGTTTACGGGAACGGCGTCTTACCAGAAAGGGCCGCTCTGGTGGTCGGCCCATCACCGGCGCCATCACCTCGTCGCCGATACTGAGCAGGATTTCCATTCGCCCCTGAGCCGCAAGTTTTGGCGCGCCCATTTTGGCTGGTTCCTGTCCCGCGACAGCCAGCAGACCGAGTGGAAGTTGATCACGAACCTGAGCAAGTATCCCGAGTTACGCTTTCTTAATCGGTACTACCACCTGCCTCCATTCGCATTGGCAGTTTCCGCCTTTCTGGTGGGCGCGGCGCTCGAGCGATATGCACCCTCCTTCGGAACTTCGCGCTGGCAGATGCTGGTCTGGGCATTTTTCATCAGCACTGTGGTGCTCTATCACGGCACCTTCACCGTCAATTCCCTCGCGCACATTTTCGGTAAACGCCGCTTCGCAACAAACGACAACAGCCGCAACAATTGGTTTGTGGCGCTCATCACCCTTGGCGAAGGGTGGCATAACAATCATCACTATTACTCTTCATCTGAGCGGCAGGGTTTTTACTGGTGGGAGATCGATATCTCTCACTACACTCTCCGGGCGCTCTCGTGGTTGGGAATAGTCTGGGACTTGCGAACACCTCCCGCCGACTTAGCTTCAGTCCCCAACGTCTCTACGGCGAGCAAGCCGCCAGAGCCGGTTGCGAATGTCGCAGCATTGATCATTAACAAGTCCGAGCGTTTACGGAACCGAGCGCGGTAGCGCCGGATGTTAGCCTCAACCTCAGCCTCAGTACTTAGCCGCACTTCGGCAGCAGCGAACAGATGGTCTTCTGTTGTCTAAATCCGATATTGCATTATCACTTAGGTTGACTGTAGCATCCGGCGCTACCGCGCTCGGTTCTGTAATGGCGGCCGCTTTCCGAAGTTGACTCTAGCGCATCCGATCTTCGGTCGCGCCTCTGTAATGGCGCAATCCGTCCCGCGAACTCCAAACTGCACTACTACCCAGAGCTGGTGGTTTAATTGATAAATAAGAGCGGCACGCAGTGAATGGCCGAAGATTGAAGAAGGGGCACAGTCAATACCCCTATTATCAGCCGTCCGCTCGGGCGGCAAAGAAGTGTGCGCGATTCTCCCAATGGACATGTTTTTGATCTACCAGGCGAACATAAGCCTCGTTGATCAGTGCCGTGGTCTGCAGCGTGTGCCCCTTTCGCTCCCGGTTCATATATCGCCTCGCCATCCTATGAAGTTCGTCGTAGACCAGGGGGTACAACTTGTCGAGCGCAGTTTGATTTCCGTTGCTCCATTCAGCAAGCAACTGCGTGATCTCGTGCGGTGAACGGGACGGATCTTTCATAAGCTAAGCTCTGGGAAGTGCGATTCTGGGTCGCACACGGCGGCCCAAGTGTAACACCATAAAAGGCGCCGACAACACCAATACTCAAGGCCCCTCTTTTGAGTACTGATGAAGTATCAGGCTATTGTCGGGCTGCGTCTTGGTGGTGCTGACGCGGCGACTTGAAGAAGCTGCGCGGATGGCAACCTGAATCAGCAACGAAAGCGGTAGCGAATTGTTTGGCAGCGTTAATATCAAACCTCTGATCGCTACGACTCCGTCTTGAGGTTCTTGTTGAGCATCCGGCCGGTAGCTACCGCTTCCGGTTCTGATGATGGTGCGACAAGTCCTTTTCCCGGTCGCGCAACTGGTAGCGAAGCGCAAAATGCGAATAAGAACTGATTAGGATTGAAATGTCACATCAGTACGAATTTTTGGGCAGTGTCTTAGTGTCTTAGTCTTCATTCTTCTCTGTGCAACCTCTGTGCTCTCTGTGTCTCCGTGGTGAAGTAACTCCTGACAACCACTTACCACAGAGACACAGAGAGCACGGAGGTTGCACAGAGAAATTCAATCTAAGACACTACCGAGCTTTGGCATCGCTAGGTGGTTGTGCTTTGTCACCTGCTATACTCCTTCGTCGCGTAGCAGCGACAGTGAATGAGTTTTAAGGAGGATACGATTATGCGTAACATGAAACACGAGGAGCTCTACTGCTTTTGAGCGTACGAGCAAGCGCCGTAAGGGCTATCCGTCCGAAACGCA
>DASXQM010000265.1:0-4530 GCA_036507195.1 Pyrinomonadaceae bacterium
TAGCCGCGCCGCTCAACTACAGAACCGTGAGCGGTAGCGACCGGATGCTACACTCAATTTTAGCCGCCGTCTTGCGAAGTGGAGTGGCACCGTGCGGTACTGACAGTTCGTGGTTAGAAGCCAGAGCCGAACGGATCCGGGCGATGATGGGCCTACACATTTACATCAGTACCAATTGTGATATTAACTGATCATGTTCGACTAGCATTGGGATAGCACTATTATAAAATGAGATATGGAAAATCTTCGGCCGTGCCTGGTTTAGTGTTCGGTTTATCGTCGCCGCCACTCCGAAAGCGAGCCACCTCTTCCAGCGCGACGCACGGCAACGATCTCAGCCATGATCGCCAGCGCAACTTCTTCCGGCGTAATCGCGCCAATGTCGAGTCCAACCGGAGCGCGAACCTTTGCGAGCCTTTCCTCGTCCGCTCCGCTTTCGCGCAGCCGTTGCAGCACAATATTTGTTCGGCGTTTGCTGCCGATTAAACCAACATAGTCAGCGTCAACCATCATTACGGCCCGCAGGCACTGCTCATCTTCGCTGTGCCCGCGCGTTACTATAGCGACACTGACTCCGTGTCCGTTGCCAACGGCTGCACTTACAGCCTGCGACCAATTCGAAGCCGCGACTAATTCGATTTCCGGATCAGGGAAATGTTCGCGCGTAACAAATTCAGCCCGATCGTCAATCAACGTCGACCGGTAACCCATCAGATTGGCAAGCTTTGCCAGAGACGCTCCGACATGGCCCGCACCGCAGATTACCAGCCGCGGCTCCGGCTGGATACGCTCGAAAAGAATCTGCGCCTCGCTCCACTCGGCAAGTGCCGGCGCAAACTCCTTCACTTGAAAGACGCGAGTCTCCGCTCTTGATTCGAGGAATCTCGTCGCGTGCTCTACGATCGCTCGATCAAGCGCCTCACTCCCTAAGCTGCCGACTGTGGAACCCGAAGTTTTTGAGTTATCAACCAGAAGCTTTGTGCCAACTTCCGTTGGCGTATCTGTTCCGGCCTCAATTAGCGTAGCCAGAACGGCGATCGAACCATCCTGGAGTACTCGCGAAACTGTTTCTGAAATCGAATTGGATGGCGCTTTGTTTTCCGGAGATTCAAGGGAGGCCATTTTTTCATTTGCATCGTAAGGAGAGCGAATCAAAACCGCGTCACTTGGATGGCGATGTTTTGCCCAGGCCGACGGCTGCCGCGGCACGACGCAGAAGCCACCAGGGGCCGACCAGCAAGTACATCGGGTTTTTGAAGAAGGCAGGCCGATTACCTTCAATGGCGTGGCCAGCGAACTGAAGAGCCCAACCAACTACGAACAGCGTCAGCGCCCAATGCCAATTAAGGAGAAAGAGCGGCAACGAGATCACAATTAAGGGGATGCCGATGCTGTGCGTCAGCCTGTTCAGCGGATGCTGATGCTTGGCTTTGTAGTTTTCGATGAAAGATTCGTGCATTTGGCCGTCCAAAGAATTCAGGAATCTGCACTCATTTTTGGGCGGTTCGCAGATTCAATCACGACGCCAGACATCGATAAAAATGTCCATCGTACCGCCGCAAACCATTCCTTCTTCGCTTCCTTCCTCGGCTGTTAAAGAAAAATGATGCAAGGCGGATTTGCCCGAGCGGATGGTGGCGCGTGCTTCGGCCCAGACTTCCGCTTCGATGCAACCGCCACCGACCGTGCCCGCCACTGCGCCGTTTTCGAAGAAAAGCATTTTGGCGCCCCGTTGTTGCGGCGTAGAGCCGCGCGTGCGCGCGACCGTGGCTACTACGACTCGCTCGCCACGATCATTCGCTTCGCTGATAGCGCGGTAAAGATCTCTTTGTGCAATCGTGCCCATGATAATATTGGGAATTATTGGGGCCTCGGTCGACGAGTGGAACGTGGCTCCGCGCTCGTTGTACCCGAAGAGTCCTGCTGTGCCTGTTGCGTCTCTATTTTCCGACGCAAGGAATCGACTTCAGTATCAGCGGTGGCCACGGATGTTTCCAAACGGGTGCGGCTGGTTTCCAGTATCTTGATCTGAGCCATCGCCCGTGAACGTTCATTTTCCAGCTGCCGGCGGCGTGCTTCGCGTGCTTCCTCCGGATGTACTGTGCCAAACCCCGACGCGCGTTCGATGTTCTCCGGTTTCAGTTGGTAATCGATCAACTCAACCTTCGACTGCAAATCCGCCAGCTTGCTCTCAACATCCAGTTGCTGTGCACGCAAACTCTCAGCCCGCTGCTCGGCGCGCGTTAGCCGCTCCATATCGATAAGGGTGCGGTCATTCTGCTGCATCTGGGTCAACTTATCGTTTAGCCTGTCCACCTGATTTGAGAGGGCATTGATGGTCTGCTGCATATCAGCGTCACCCGAACTCCTGGTTGAGCTATTGCCCTTCTTCGGCTGTGCACCCTCGGTAGTCTGCTCCGTTTCACTTGTGCTCTGGTCCGCGGTGCTAATAATCCTCTCATTGTCTGCGCCACTGAGTTGTTCAGATCCTGCCGGCGCGATGGCTGGATTCGTGATGATTGGCCTCGTAACCACTGGCCTTCTGACGCGGCGCGCGCGACGCTTTCGGCGCCGTTGAGCGTCAGCGTCAATTGAACAGATGCTAAGCGCAATCAGAACTGCCAACAGAAACGCACTGTAACGAAGAGATCGATTTTGCATGGTTATTCCTCGAGTACCGAGCGGGGAGCCTCTAAAAGATACCCCTTGTCCAGAGTGCCTTCAAGCGCTCACAAAGCGTTTGCGTTTACACGAAATGCGACCGCGCTTGTTCCAATATGTAGAAAGGTGCAAGGCGGGCGCACCAGGCCTACTCGGTGCGGCTCTATTCGAGTGTAACTTCGGTCGAATCGAACGAGATACAACCGCACCCATCATCCACTTCCACGCTGATAGTATATGTTGCCGGACGAGTCACTGCGCTTAAGTTCCAGACCGCCGACGGACCGTCGCCGGCAATGCGACCGCCGGTAGCCGTATAAGTATAAAGAACGTTGTCGCCGTCTGCGTCACAAGCGATCGCCTTCAGGTTAACCTGCGCGTCGGCGTTTTTAGCGATGTAAGCCGTTGAAGTCGCGAGGCCGACTTTGGGCGGCGTATTCGGTAGGATAGTTCCCGGACGCCCGCCTGAGGAGAGGCGCGTACAACGCGTTCCTGGCATTGCGGTATCTGTGGCTGGGGCAGTTCCGATGTCGGACCTCTTTTTTTGCCCGAAGATGGACTTCTTTCTTTCTCTTGGTCCGAACGTCAGGCGAGTGCAGCGAGACCCGGGTGTTTGCGCCACAACAGTCGCTTCACCTTTTGCTTTGCTCTTCGGAACAGAAGAGAATCCAAAAACAATCAGAGCCATGCCAACAATAATTAACGAAACCAGAGTTCGACGCATTTCAAATGACTCCTTGGGTTCGGACTTCAATACAACGATCTGGAGCGCGAGTCTAACACGCCACTTGCTGGTTAACCCAAATTCTCAATCGCTTGGTCCGACTGCGCTTTTCGCTGGGCTATATCGGCGATACGGGCGCGCAATTCAGCAACCCTCTCGGCTGGCGCTCGCTCAGCAAATTGCGGATTAGCGAGTTGGGCCTCAAGTTTGGAGGCCTCGGCAGCAAGTTTCTCTTTCTCCTTAGTGAGCCGCTGCCGTTCCTGTGCGAAATCAATCAAGCCCTCTAATGGCACTGCGACCTCGGCGCCGCCGACCAAAACTGCTCGCGCTGATGCCCGCGGAGCCTCAAGTTTCTCCTCTACAGAGACTTCAGAAGCGCGGAGGAGACGGCTAATCTGGTTCGTGTTTGCAGAAAACAGCAGCCGCAACTTTTCATCTGGTGATCCAATCAACACTGGCACCGGCTCGCTCGGTTTGATGTTCATCTCCGAACGAATGTTGCGCACGCGCGAGATGAGATCGATCACCGCCTGCATCTCCCACTCGACGGCATCGTCGATTAAACCCACTTTAGCTTCTGGATACGCAGCCAGCATGATAGTCGGCTCGGCGTGCTGGTAAGCTGGATGCAACAACTGTTTGCCTCGACCGGGAAGCTGTTGCCAGAGTTCTTCAGTGATGTAAGGCATGAAGGGATGCAATAAGCGCAGCGCTTGCTCGAGCACTGTCAACAAACGTGTGCGGGCCACCGTTCTTTGCGGCGTCGCTGCTTCTGATGTGACCTCTGCCTTCGTTAACTCGATATACCAGTCGCAGAAATCGTCCCAAAAAAAGTGATAAAGCGTTTGCACGGCTTCGTGGAATTGATACCCGCTCAGCGCTTCGCGCACGTCGCGCGTGGTCTTATTGAGACGCGAGAGTATCCAGCGATCATGTAAAGGCAACTCGGGGCCGCCGGCATTCAGGCTTTCAGAATCGATTGTCGCGCCTTCGCAATTCATCAAAGTGAAGCGTGCGGCATTCCAAATCTTGTTGGCAAAGTTTCGATACGACTCGACCTGTTTGTCGTTCCAGCGAATATCCGTGCTGCCTACCGACGCGAGCTTTAGGCGCGTCGCGTCAACGCCATATTTGTCAAAAACCTC
>DASXQM010000266.1:0-40890 GCA_036507195.1 Pyrinomonadaceae bacterium
ACCTGGTCCGTGACCGTTACAAATGAGCTTATTGTTACTGGGCCCGGTCTGTATTTGTTTGGCGCTTCCAAGTCGGCAAAACAAAAAAGGCCAGGGAAAACTCCCGGGCCTTTTCTTCCAACTTGGTAACGCCCTCTCTAGGCAGCACGCTGCAGCGTAGACTTGTTTTCGCGCAAAAGCTCAAGTGCCTTCTTCATCTGTATATCTTCAATCGGAGGCTTCGGAGCACTTGGCTCCGGAGCTACCGGAGGTTTGTCAGTTGGTTGACCTGGCTTGGTCGCAGGGTCATCATCGTTGCCAGTCAGATCCTCGGGATCAATTGCATCTGCGAGCTCAGGCCGTTTCACCTCGACTGAGGGCGCTACGCCGGAGTGGCTGCGGTCTTCTCCCAAAAAGGGCTTGCCGCTTGCCGACGCCCACTTGACCGTCGTTAGCAATAAGCCATCACCACCTCGCAAGGTGAAGAGTTGTTGCTCGGCGCCGGCGCCAAAACTCTTTTCGCCTACTACCTGACCGCGATTACGCTCCAGCAGAGCAGATGCGACCACTTCGGCAGCGCCCGCCGTACCGGAATCAATTAACGCGACAACCGGACCTGAGAAAATCGCTGCCTTGGGGTCAGCGCTGAATGTCTTGAGTGTCTTACCCTCTCGCCCGGAGGTCTGGGCAAGCATTCCATCTTTGATGAAGAGATTGGCGACTGCCACCGCTTCATCGATCGAGCCGCCGGCGGTGCCACGAATATCCACTACCATCTTCTGCGCACCTTGTCTGATCAGATCCTGGACCCGCGCTCGAGCGTCGGCAGCTTCTCCCTGAGCAAAGCTGTTCACACGGAGAATTCCAATCCGTCCACCTTCCATTCGGGCTTCAGCTGCGGGGGCTCGAAATGTACTGCGTTTCACTGCCAATGTAAGCGGCCTGGCGTTGGCGCGAAGGATGCGCAACTTCACTTCCGACCCAGGGGCGCCATTCAAGAGTTGCTTGGCATCGTAAAGCGAAATGTCACGCGTGGCCTTGCCGTCGATGTACTCAATGATATCGCCGGCACGTACTCCGCCCTGATCGGCCGGCGAGCCTTTCATGGGCGCGATGACATAGAGATAGGAAGCCACTTGGGAGAGTTCCGCGCCAATTCCAACCTGATTGCTCTTTGAATCCTGGCCGAATTCACGAACCTGCTCCGGCGTGAGATAGGTTGAGTAAGGATCAAGTCCGTACGCCAAACCGCGCAAGGCGCCCGCTCGAACCTTCTCCATGTTCGGCTCATCAACGTAGTCGTTTTGAATATGCTGGAGCACACTCTCAAAAATTCTGAGCTGTGCGTTTGGATCGTTGGCAGGTTGTTGTGCGCGGGTGGAAATCCATCCCCCGACCACGGTATAAAGCGCCAGAGTAGCTGACGCGAGAATCAGTGCAAACTTCGTACGAAATGACATCATTTACCTCGTGCTGTGCGTTAAAACGAAACCAATACCTTTTGCGAACATGCGCTTTTCGCAAGCCAGTCGTATCATACAGGCGGCCAAAGATGGGTGCAACTTAACTTTGCTCGGTATTTGCTCAGGCTTTCGCGATCTTCTTCGCTGCGATGAGCGCACTCAGATTTATGGAAACAGCCAACCAAAAGCATCCGATTCGCGCTCCGGTCGTGGCTCTTGACCTTGGCGAAAAGCGCGTCGGGGTCGCAGTCTCGGATTCGTTGTCAATCTCAATTACGCGACTCGCGGCTGTTCCTCGTACCAATTGGAAGCAAATGCTTCGAGACGTCGACGATCTGGTACGTCGCTTTGACGCTCAAACAGTAGTAATTGGTTTACCGCTGCGATTAAATGGTTCTGCTGGGAATTCAGCTCTGGAAGCGCGCCGTCTGGCGCAGAAGTTCGCGCAATCGTTGACAGTGCCGGTGTTTTTACAGGACGAGCGTCTGAGCTCGGCCGAGGCTGAACAAAACCTTCGCCAGGAAGGTCATAAGCGAGACAAGATAGGCGGGCTTGTCGATAGCGAGTCTGCGGCGGTGATTCTGCGAGACTTCCTCGAGGGCAGCCAGGAAAGAATCCTTGTATCGCCTTTTTGAGCAACCTCTTTGGTCTGCATGACTCTCTAAACTATTTACGATGAAACGCATTCTTTTGGCCATAATCCTGTTGGCTCTTATCACCGCCAGCGCTTCCGCATTCTGGGTTTATCGAGACCTTCATACGCCGGTGTCGCACACAAAGCACGGACAGTACGTCGAAATTTCCCGCGGGTCGTCGCCTGCCGCTGTGATCAGTAAGTTAGCGGATGAAGGGATTATCAAGCACAAGTGGCCGCTAACGCTTTACCTTAAGCTAACGGCGAACGGTTCACAGTTGAAGGCCGGCGAGTACGACTTTCCTTCTCCTATTTCGCCGCTCGCTGTTTTCGGCAGGCTGCGAGAGGGTGAGCAACGACTGCTTCGCTTGACCGTGGTTGAAGGATGGACCCGGTGGGACATTTCAAATGCCATGTTCAAAATTCCCGAACTTCATTTGTCTGAATCGACCGCTGCCCTGCCCTTAATGGATAACGTTAGCCTCATAAGCGATCTCGATCCAAAAGCAACCAACCTTGAAGGGTATCTGTTCCCCGACACCTATGACTTCCCTCCTGACACCAAACCTGCCGAGATAATTGGAATCATGGTGAAACGCTTTCGCAAGGAGTGGAAGCCCGAGTGGTCACAACGGTCGCACAGTCTGGGTTTGTCTCCGCGTGAAATTGCTACGACCGCTTCCCTGATTGAAACTGAAGCCAAGCTCAGCACCGAGCGCCCGACAATTGCTTCCGTTATTTACAACCGTCTTCAGAAACAAATGGCCCTGGGCGTTGACTCAACCGTTATCTACGCATCGAAGCTTGAAGGAAAGTGGCGAAACGACGGTAAGGTCTATAAGAGCGACGTCGAGCGTCGCTCGCCTTACAACACACGGCTGCACACAGGCTTGCCACCCGGGCCGATCGCTTCGCCAGGCAAGAGCTCACTCGAAGCAGCGCTCTTTCCGGCCCAGACGGAATATCTGTATTACGTACGTGAACCGTCGCGTAACGATGGAGCCCACAATTTCTACACTAACGAAAGCGATTTTACGGAAGGCGTCAGGGCCTTGCGAACCTGGGAACAGCAAAGAGACGCAACAACTTCGAATGATGGTGCCGTGAAACTGCGCTAAGCGCGACGGTGTTTCGGTATAGGCACATAACCAAAGTCTGAAAAGCTCCCTTGAAATTGATGAGTCGTTAATCTATTCTCGTTTTTGCGATCTCCCTTTTGACAATCGATTCTAATCTACAAAGGTGTTTCCTATGATCCGGTTTGCAAGTGTACTGCTGATACTTATGTTCAGCGCTGTTTCGGCGTGGTCTCAGGGTAAGGGAGTTGATAAAACCGGTGAGAACGTTCGTGATAGCGGCACCGCTGGCAGCAACGGGACAAAGACCAACACCGGTGCGGGTCGAGGAATAGATTTTGGCAGCGGGAAGACACCCGAGGTGCCACCCCTTCCCAACCCATACCGCATTGCAGCACGACGAGACGCGATACTCAGCGCGATTGCAGAGGTAATGCGCGACCGTAAGTTGACCGTCGACGAAGCAGCTTCGAAACCCGCAGAGGGAATAATCGTTAGCCAGCCTTACACTTTCATCAAGGGTGCAGTTGTCACTCAATCGGAACTGGGGCGCTACGCTGACGTTACAACCTCGAATGCGCGAGGCTGGACTCGCGGACGTTACACGATAACTGTGGAGGTGCAACCCATAGACGGCAATAGCGCCAATGTTTCTGTTAACGCCAAAATAGAAGGTAGGACGGACGGCGCTACAGGGGCCGAGTGGACTACTCTGCGTAGTTCAGGCGTCGTCGAGGAAGAATTTCTCTCGGCTCTCATTACCAATATTACAGGCGCCCCTCCCCCGGGACGAGTAGAGTGAAGCCACCTCTCAACGTAGACACCAGTTAAAGTGATACTTGAACAGATTGATTTAAGTGATGATTGATTCTCAACCCGTACTGCTCGTTGAGCCGAAGCGCTCGGTTGGCCTCAAAGTTTTGGCTGGCATTTCTGCTCTTGTGATCACCGCATTGGTATTCACCGGCTACGCACTTTTAAGAAAGCGGCACGCGCAAGGGTCGGCCGGGGTAGTCGTGAGCTCCCCAGGAACTGCACAGAGGAAGCCTCCTAAGGCGCTGGTTATGGTTGACGATGCACTGCTGCAAGGGAGCAAGACGATTATCGGAGGCACAGTCAGAAACACTTCCACCGAGAAACTCGAGGGTTTGGCCCTGGAACTAGAACTAATGCGTCGCAAGGACGGAGTTCCTGAGAAGCAACTAGTGGCGCTGGCGCCCGCGCAGCTTGAGCCAGAACAGGAAGGCCGGTATTCATTGGAATTGAAGGCTCAGGATTATGGCTCTGCTCGGTTGGTCGGTTTGAAGGCTGGTCCCGATCTCGTGTCGTTGCCCTATACGACCGCTCGGGGACAAAAGCGTCTTCCGGAGCGACTCGAGTCGAAGACTATTACCATCGGCAAACCGCCGTCGAAAGGTGGCGAGTTTTTAAACTCCCCAGACAAACCAGCTCGCGTTCCATAAGCGGTTGGTTAAAGAATGCTCTGAAGTATTCTCAGTGCTGCTCTGTGGTGTGCTCAAGTTATCGGTGAGAGGTCGGCACGGCGACGAAACTTAAGGCTCCTCATGAGCTGAAGAGTTGAAAGTCTTTCTTAACATCTATAGGTTTCTCCCTACAAGTCAGCGGACGTTGTGGTGGCGGAGGCCACCGAGTGCAACCCACGGCTGGCTGCGGTCGTCCTAATCGAAGTCAACTCGAAAGTTGATTCTTGATTGTTTGGTAGTTGAGCAACGATGACTGAACGTGCGTTCAAGCAGGTAATGAGATGTGTGAACATTCTGGCCATTTCTGGTCTGGGGTTCGCCTTGCTTATATCTGTGTCTGCGCAAGAAACCAAACAAAACCAAAAGCCAGTCATTATTCAAACGGACACAGCTCGTGAGGATGGCTCGAGGGCCTTCACGGAAATGGAAGAGGAGCTGCGCGCAAAACGCGCCATCAAGTCTGTCGAAAAGGAGTACCAGGAAAACCTGGACAGAGCTCGTGATCTTTCACTATTAGGCGCCTCAATAGTGGCCTCGTTCAAGCAGAAGAACGAATTGAATAGAGAAGACGCAAGGAAGCTCGAGAAAGTTGAGAAGCTGGCCAAAGGGATCCGCCGCGCAGCCGGCGGTTCTGAAGATGACGTGGAAATGGAGAACCCTCCCAGAGACCTTGCTTCCGCCCTGGACATGTTGGGGGATGTGAGCAAATCGTTGAAAGAGAAAGTCGAAAAAACTCCGAAACACGTCATTTCCGCAGCCGTCATCGACGAAGCTAATGTATTACTTGAGCTTGTTCGCATTGTTCGCAGTCTACCGCCAAAGGTGTAAGTATTCGCCGAGATGCTCAAGTCCCGAAGTCATCGTGCCGTAACCTGCTGCCTTGCCATTCTCTTCGCCGGCTTTGCCTACCCTGGTCTAATTCGCTCTCAACAAGATGATGATGTCGTCCGCGTTAACACGGATCTAGTGGTCCTCAATATCACCGTTACGGACAAGGCGGGAAAGTACGTTCCCGGTCTTCGCCTTTCAGACTTCACAATCTTGGAAGACGGTAAGGAAGTCTCAACTCAACTCGTTTCAAGTTTCAGCGTTCATGAGTCTCCCTTCGCGTCAGTTGTACTGCTGGATACTTCGGGGAGCATGGAAAGTCGGCTTTCACTGGCCCGTTCCGCCGCCATTCGTTTTCTGGATAGACTGCGGGAAGAAGATGTGGCGGCAGTTTATAAATTTGATTCGAAAGTTGAACAGGTGCAGGAGTTTTCAACCGGACGGGACCTGGCGCCGATGGCATATGGTGTTCGCGCAAAAGGAATGACTACGCTCAACGATGCCATCGTTGATGCGGCGAGGGCCCTTTCAGCACGTCCGGAGAAGCGGAAAGCAATCATAGTTTTGTCTGACGGCTTGGATACTTATAGTAAAGCGTCATCTGAAAAAGCCGTGGAGAGCGCACTTGCTATAGGGGCGAGCATTTATGCTGTCGATATGTCTGCCGCCGAAGGGCCTGGTTTCCACAATCAGCAGAGCGCGGCAATATTGAAAAGTTTTGCGGAGAAGAGCGGCGGGCGATTTGTTGCCACGCCGGGAGGTCCGGCGCTGCGCGATGCCTTTGCGAGTATCGCTGAAGAATTAGGTCATCAATATACTATCGCCTATCGCCCACTAAATTCGGTTCGGGATGGCAAGTGGCGTAAGCTGGATGTAAGGGTTTCTCGCAGCGATTTGGTGGTCAGAACTCGTAAAACTTATCGCGCACCCAAGGGCTAAACATTCCGTTCAGGGACTTCAGTCGCGGCTGGTCTTGTTAAGCGATTTCTCGCGCTGCCTTTCCAAAGCAAGTTCAATTAACACATCAAGCATTCGAGTGTAACTCAAGCCTGAAGCTGCCCACATTTTTGGATAGCCGGAAACTTCAGTAAGTCCCGGCATGGTGTTGAGTTCGTTTACCAGCAACTCCTTAGTGTCGCGCTTGAAAAAGAAATCAACGCGAGCGAGGCCGGCTCCGTCGATCGACTGGAACGCGCGAATGGCCAGGCGCTGGATTTTTGTCGCCAGGGCCTTCGAAACTGGAGCCGGAACTACAAAATCGACATGGCCTGTTTTTGTGTACTTCTCTTCGTAATCAAGAAAACGCGCTGAGTTGTCATAGACTACATACTCACCAGGAAGACTTGCCTTAGGTTCGTTGTTGCCGATAACAGCGCACTCAATTTCCCGGGCGTCCACTGCTTCTTCAACCACTATTTTTCGATCGTACTGTGCCGCCAGTTCGACTGCTCGCTCAAGTTCTGGTTTATCGGCAGCTCGCGAAACGCCTACTGACGAGCCAAGGTTCGCGGGCTTCACGAAACAAGGCAGTCCAATCTCTCGCATAATGGTTCTGGTAATTCTTGCGCGTTCATTTTGCCAGTGCGAACGCAGGAACCAGACGTAGCGACACAGCGGAAGACCGGCCTGAAGAAACAATAGTTTCATCGTCACCTTGTCCATTCCACAGGCCGATGCGAGCACGCCGCAACCGACGTAGGGAATGTTAGCCATTTCAAGTAAGCCCTGAAGGGTTCCATCCTCGCCGAATGGTCCATGAAGAACGGGAAAAACCACATCGAGGCGCTCAGAAGTCAGTGCGCCTCCATTTCGGTCGAATGAGAGCAACCCTGCGTGCGAAGGATCGCCCAGAATGGCAACAGCACCCGCAACTTGATCGGCTAATCGCGATGGCAGTGAGGGAAGCAGTGATTGCGTGACCGGCGGCAACAGGTTGTAAGCCGCAGGCGGTGAAAGCCACTTCCCTTCCCGGGAAATCGCAATAGGAAGCACGTCATACTTCTTTCGGTCTATCGACTCGATCACAGAGACGGCGGAACGCACCGACACTTCGTGCTCGCCGGACCTGCCTCCAAAAATCACCCCCACGCGAAGTTTTTTCGCCAAATGAGTACTCCCCAGTTTGCCAGAGTAGCTAGAGAATTGTTTTGCCCAAAGCCGAAAGGATCAACTCCACACCAAGTTCCGCGGTCTTGTTATTGATATCGAGGGCGGTGTTTATTTCGACAACTTCAAGCGAGCGCATGCCGCCGGCTTCCGCGATTTTTTCCATGGCCAGGTGCGCCTCGCGATAGGTCAGGCCACCTCGCACCAGAGTCCCGGAGCCCGGCGCGTCGCCCGGATCCAGTGCATCAACGTCGAACGTTACCGCGTAGCCGCCGTTCGCTCGCGATGCGATCTCAATCGCTTCATCCATACAAGCGCTCATGCCGCGTTCGTCAATCTCACGCATGGTCAGGAAACGAATTCCAAGTTTGCGAACAAGTTCACGCTCGTGGAGGTCGATGTCGCGCGCGCCGACGTGCACACACAAAGCCGGATCAATCTTCGGCGTAAACCCCGCGACCTTTGTAAGCTCCGGGGGGCCATGGCCCAGTAATACCG
The DNA here is from genome assembly GCA_036507195.1 of Pyrinomonadaceae bacterium. Classification (GTDB taxonomy): domain Bacteria; phylum Acidobacteriota; class Blastocatellia; order Pyrinomonadales; family Pyrinomonadaceae; genus PSRF01. The sequence goes on from DASXQM010000266.1 coordinate 8,069, forward strand.
CCAGTGGCATGCCGTGGATGTTTCCCGACGGCGTAGTCTCGGGCGTGTTCATATCGGCATGCGCGTCGAACCAGATCAACCCGGGATTCTTCTTCTCTTTCCGGCAGTGTGACGCAAAGCCGGCAATCGAGCCGATAGCGATAGAATGATCGCCACCCAAAGTCAGCGGTAACTCGCCGGCTTGCAAAACTCTCTCAACTTTTTCCGCCAGGTCTTCGCAAGCGGCCCTGATCTCTCGAAGATACTTCAGCTTAGCACCCGGTTCTGGCGTCGACTGGGATTGCTCAACATGCAGGTCGCCGAGGTCAAGGACTTCATAGCCAAGCTCAGCGATTCTTCGATTGAGGCGCGCGACGCGAAGTGCTGCAGGACCAAGTTCGACCCCAGCCATACTTGCCCCGTATGCCAACGGCACGCCCAGCACGCCTACGGCTCTTTTAGCTCTAATATCCGTCGCGCTTCGGTTCTGATTGGTCTCCGCGACAATAGTGCCCGCCATACCTCCCTCGTTTCCTGCTCAGCCGCCAAGGTTAAGATTGAAACCGCTGCCGCCGCCTCCCTGGGTTGGGAAAAACGGCTTTAATAGCCCAGCGAGCGCCGCCAGGTTGCGGGTCTGAATCAGGATCTCGCCGGGGCCGCTGAATTCCGCAACAATGCCCTCACCGCTCATCATACTGCGAAAAAAACCGGCCGCCGCTTTGCGCAACGTGTACTGCGTGGTTCCTTCCCATGCTACCAGGTGACCAGTGTCAACGACATAACGTTCGCCCGCCTGCAAAGTTTTTCGGTGAATCGCACCAAAAGACGAAACGAGCAACAAGCCGCGTCCCTGGACCATCAGCACAAACAGACCTTCGCCGCCGAAAAATGATTTCGCGCCGCCCCATTTTGTGTCGACAGTCAAAGTTGCATCGCCAGCCAGATAGGAACTTGATTGTACGAAGAACGTCTGATTGTTCAGTTCAATTGCTGCTACGTCTCCAGGCGCTCCGGGCGCAAACGTGACTTCGCCCGGCGCACCGCGGGCCGTGAAGGTGGAAACAAATGCCGACTCGCCGCCGGCCGCTCGTTTGATTGCGCCAAATAGTCCGCCCTTCATTTGTGACTGCAATTCGATGTTCGCCGACATCGAAACCATCGCGCCCGCTTCTGCCTGAATCGACTGCTCAGCCTGCAACTGAATTACAGCCAGTGAAAAAGCCGGCTGATGTAACACTTCATATTTGTAGCCGCCGCCCTGACCTTTTGAATCTGCATCAATGTGAATCCCATGGGTCTGGGAAAAACCCGACGCCTGTCCCCATTGGCCCGCCTGGACTGCTGCGACGCCGGGCGCCGCGCCGGCGTCGAGTCTATAACCACATCCGCCGCAGAAGACCGCTCCCTGAAGCAATTGTGCGCCACACTTAGGACAGTTCATAAAGTCACTCCTTGAGATTTCTCATTGATTATTGCCACGGCTTCTTCCGGTGTTTCGGCAAAATCCAGCGCGGCCACGTCTTCCTGACTGACAACGAGGTGTTTTTGCCACTCACGCACAATTGGAGGCCAGCATTCGCCGAGCAAAACCAGCGGGCGCGGTCCGATAACACGAGTTTGAATCTTATTCCAAACCAACGACAACTCAGTAACCGTGCCCATTCCACCGCGAACCGCAATGAACCCGACGGAACGCGTGATCAGTCGCTGCAGTCGTTCGTAAAAATGCGGTGTGGCCACTTTGTCGGTGAGATAACGATTAGGCTCTGCCTTAAACTGATTCATCACGATACCGAGTACGCGCCCGCCGCGTTCGTGTGCGCCGCGACTCGCCGCTTCCATCACCCCCAAGTAGCCGCCAGTGCAGATGGTAAAGCCCGAATCAGCCAGAAGTTGGCCAACGCGCCTGGCCTGCGCATATTCGGGATCGAGTTCACTGCATTTCGCGCCACCAAAAATGGTGACGATTCGTTCCCCCGTGGCGCTCGCCTCTGGGATGCGATCAGCTGTCTCCCTCATCCTACCACCTCGCCGCTCAACATCAGCGAGCCCGACTCCTTGTAGTTCACATAATCCTCGCGAGTACTGAAAGAGCCGCCGTTATAGTTATCCGGAATCGGCTCCGGATCGTAGAGGCGCCTGTCATGCACTTTTACAAAGCCGGCGCCCTCAAATAGAGAACGGTACTCAGCGCTGCTTAAGAGTTGAACCGGCACTTTTAACTGGTCGATCCACTGATGCGAGGGCAGGTTTTCCTGATAAAGATCAACGACAGTGACGAAGAGTCCTCCAGGTTTGAGCACTCTTTTGATTTCCCGCAGCGCTCCGGGAATGTCAGCGTAGTAGTAAAGCGATTCCATCGAGAAAGCGTGGGTAAACTCGGCATCGTCGAAAGGAAGCCTTTCAGCACTGGCCACTTGAAATTCGACGTTCGCAAACGACATGGAACTTTCGCGGGCAAGCCTTATCATCTCATCGGCGATGTCGATGCCGGCGATGCGGCCGGCGCGTGCCTTCTCAGCCATCAACCGCGTAGCCCATCCCGACCCGCAGCCTACGTCAAGCACGCGGGCGTCTACTGGAATTGCCATCAGTTCAATCGCCTGTTCGCCGACTGGACGATGGCCTTTCTCCATGCCCTCGCCTCGTCCGGTCCTGGCCCAGTCGTTGAATTCCAAACGCAAGCGCTCGTCAGTTATCACATTCTCCTTCAGTGTTGCCGTCAATGAACCAGCGGGGGCAAGCCCACCTTCCCAACCTGAGAGACGATGTCGCTTGCCCAGTCGCTCTCCCCTTGAACGGCTTTCAAGCAAAGATTGGGGCTCAACCTAAATCAGCTCCAGGTGAGGAAGGTGGGCTTGCCCCCGCTGGTTTTCTGACCCTAACTAGACAGCTAAGGTCGCAGCCGGTAAAGCATGCGCGGAAATGGAATCGTCTCTCTGACATGCTCGATGCCGCACATCCACGCGGTACAACGTTCTATGCCCATCCCGAAACCGGCGTGAGGAACGCTGCCGTAGCGGCGCAAGTCGAGATACCACTCGAACGCCTCCTGCGGTAATTCATGCAGGGCGATCTGTTCCTTCAGAAACTCGAGCGACGTCGCGCGTTCGCCGCCGCCAATCACCTCGCCGTATCCTTCCGGCGCCAGCACGTCTACGCCTAGCGCCAACTCGCTTCGCTCGGGGTCGCGAGCCATGTAAAAGGCTTTCACTGCCCCGGGATAATGGTGCACCATCAATGGCTTATCGTGTTTGGCTGACAGATAAGCCTCATCCGGCGCGCCAAAATCTCCGCCCCACTCAAAACGCGATTCGAGTGCGCCATTGGCGTGGCCTTCCTGTAATAACTTCACGGCGTCGTCGTAATGCAGGCGTGGAAACGGCGGCACAATTGCCTCAAGCTTTGCCGGGTTGCGTTCCAGAATTTTGAGTTCCTCGCCTCGAGTCTCCAGGACTCGCGCGGCGATGTAGGAAAGCATTCTCTCCGAGAGAATCATCACGTCATCGAGCGATGCATAGGCCATCTCGGGCTCAACCATCCAAAACTCGGTCAGATGGCGTCGGGTTTTAGATTTTTCCGCGCGAAATGTTGGGCCGAAACAGTAGGCCTTACCAAAGGCCGCGGCAGTGGCTTCGTTGTAAAGCTGCCCCGACTGCGTGAGATATGCTTTCTCGCCTTCAAAATAGTCTACTTCGAAAAGCGTGGTGGTGCCTTCACACGCGGCAGGAGTAAAGATTGGCGCATCGGCAAGTGTAAACCCATCGTTATCCAGAAAATCCCGAACTGCCTTAACCACCGCGTGGCGAACTTTAAGGACCGCATGTTGTCGCCGCGAACGCAGCCACAAGTGCCGATGGTCCATGAGAAACTCAGTGCCGTGTTCCTTGGGCGTGATCGGATAATCGTGGACCTCATCAAAAACTTCCGCCCGCAGTAGATCAATTTCATATCCGCCAGGCGCGCGACTGTCTTCCCGGACAGTCCCTGTAATAGCCAGCGCAGATTCCTGGCCTAGTCCCTTGAGCGCGTCCCACACTTCCGGCGCCACTGAATTCTTCAGCACGACGCACTGCACCACTCCGGTTCCATCTCGAAGTTGCGGAAAAAGAATCTTGCCGCTCGAGCGCAAGTTGTAGAGCCAGCCCTTGATCGTGACTTCCTGCCCAATATGTTCCGAGAGTTGGTTGATGAAGGTCCGTGGCGGGCTTATTGTTTCCAATGATTGTGATTCAGTAGCCATTTATGATCTTCGTATCCTGACTTCTAGTGTTGTAATGCCATCTGTAACTGATGCGCTGTGAAGCCCGAAGTTCAGAGTTCAGCCCTTTAGGCTGCCTTCGCCACGCAAGCTAAAGCTTGAACTGTGAGCTGCATGAGTGCCAGCAAAACTATTAGTTCGCGTTACATCGATAATCAATTAACGTTAGTTCGTTCTCGAATCATTCGGCGCAAGGCCGGGAACCTGTCGAGCCACTCCGCAGCTTGAAGCACAATGCAAAGCGTCGGTTGAATAAACTGTTCATAGGCGCTGCCGCGATTGCAAACTGCCGTTTGGTAGGAAAAGGTGCCCGTAGCCTTCAGGCCGCGCTGAATCGCCATCAGCCGAAACTCCTGTGCAACCTCATCGGGATCCAGCGCCCCAAGACCGAGCAGCCGGCGCTGCTCCAGCAGAAATAGTCGGTAAGCGCGCAATTCTGCGAGCGAAGGAGGTTCAGATCGTCTATCCAACAGGAATGAAACCAGATCGTAGGTGACTGGGCCCAGGCGGGCATCCTGATGATCCACAACACGCAGGCGGTCGTTCTCATCCACCATCAGGTTTGCCGCGTGGAAATCGCGGTGACAGAGAACGCGCGGGCGGGCAGCAAGCTCGGAGGCAATATCGTTGAGCTCGGCTTTGAGCTCGGCAGCTTCTGCGTGGCGAAGAGTTTCGCTTCTTAGGCTTCCAAAGTAATGCTCAACAAAGAAGTCCAATTCCCAGGAAAGTTTCGGTTCATCGAAAGCGAGGCGGCTCGCAATGGATTGCCTCTCGAAAGCTATTTCCGTGGCCTTCTGTATTTGTGCGATTAGATTAACTGCCCGCTCTTTATACTCGTCGCATTGCTCTTTTGGAGTTGCCTCATAAACACGAAACAATTGCCGGTCGCCTAGATCTTCCTGAACGATTACTCCGCTTTGGCCATCGACAGCGTAGATCTCCGGAACCGGTATTCCCCCTTCGAGAAAGAGCCGCGTGACATCAAGATAGGGATGGAAGTCAGGATCGAATGGCTCGGGATAAACGGCGGCGACCGCTTTTCCCTTTTTCCACGGGATGCGAAAGTAATTGCGCGTTGAGGCGTCGGGCGTGAGCGGAACAATCAATTTGCTGTTGCTGCCCTGGCCTTCCAGAAACTTCAAGAGCCGCTCCGATGCAGAGAGGTCAAAAGCGCTTGTAGTTACCTGTTTTGCTGAGCTCATTACGGACTGAAGTAGGCGCTCAATCCTTTTAAAGGGTCGGCCGCCAAGCGCACCATCTTAGTTTTGGTATGAGTTTAGTTTTTAGTATGGGCAGGATTGTATCACTCAGTAAGAGGCACGACAAAATTGTCACCTCGAAACTCGCCCTGGAGTGCTTTGGGCGGCGGAGTCTTACCTCGCACCAGAGAAGCACGAACGACCGCGGCATCCTCTACTATTTCGCCGGCCCCGATCTTCACATTGTCAGCTAAGACAGCTCGCTTGACCCGCGCGCCGCTCTCAATCACAACATTATCCCAGAGTATCGCTTGCTCGAGCTCGGCGCCTCCTGAGATTTCGCAGCCGGCGCCCGTGGTAAAACGGTTGCCGGCCTCCGCCAGAAGCTGCAGACTGATGTCCAGATAGCGCTGAATTGTGGAAAGCTCAAACCAGCGCCCGTTGGCGACGTGTGCTGCGACACGTTCACCATCGGCAATGGCCTGGGGATAGACATCTGTGGTTGAATGCGAAAAGATGCCGCGCGGAATGTAATCGAATATCTTTGGCGCAAGTATTTGGATGCCAGTAAACATGAGCGGAGGATTTTCGTCGGAGAAATCGGGGCGCGCCGGGAGGCCGCCAAAACGCCTCAACAAACCATCAGCGGTTTCTACAATTGAAAACCTTTCGCAGGCAACGTTTGCCATTAGCACGAGCGTCGCAATTGCCTTTTTGTGGCGGTGAGTCTCCATTGCAGCATGCAAATCGATGTCCGTGATTATCTTTCCATTGATCACAACAAAAGTATCACCGTCGAGGAGCGCGCGGGCGTTGTCGATTGCTCCGCTCGTGCCCAGGATCATCGGCTCTTCAACATAGTGGAGCTTTACACCAAACCTGCCGCCGTCGCCGAGGGCCTTACGAACAGACTCCGGGCGGTGATGAAGGTTGACAACTATTTCATCGCAACCGTAATGAGAAAGATATTCAGCTACATAGCCGACCAGTGGTTTGCCCAGGATCGGAATAGCAGGTTTAGTTCGATCTTCGGTAAGTGGCCACAGCCGAGTGCCATAGCCGGCGGAAAGAATCATTGCGCGCATGGTTGGCTATTCTATTCACGCCCCAGGGCAACGCCAAGACGCCGCAAGGCGAGGGGCGTAGCCAACGGCTCGAAGATAAGAAGATTTTCCATTTCTCATTTCACATTTTTCATTTTCCATTTAATCGCATCGATGATCCTCAGCTCCTTGGCACGTGACTCCCTAAATGAAAAATAAGAAATGAAAAATGAAAAATGGAAAATCTTCGGCTTTGGTTTGTCGGAAATCACTCCTCACGAGGCTTTGGAGGAGGCGTCGCGCATCATGAGGTCGAACGTTCCCGGCGCGGTCTTGCGGAAGCGTGTGTTACGGTTAAGGGAAACAGCTATGCTGATCGTGGGATTCTGACCGGTAAACTTGAAGCCGCCTTCCAGCAAGCGATTGTAAATCTCGTTGACGTGTAGTGGTCCACCTTCTTCACGTAACAACAGCGTAACTGCCTGAGGAATAGTTCGATCCATGAAACGATCGCTTAGGGCTTCTGTATTCGGTCGGAGCGTGGGAATTTCCAGGCGCCTGGTTTCTACCTGAAATGGCGCGCGCGCTTGCGGAGACGAGGGACGCATCGCCGCCTCGAGTTCCGCGTCGGAAGGAAGGCCACCCGAGAGATTGCTCATGGAGAGATTGCTGGAGGCCAGCACCGAAGACAACAAGCGATAGATGGCTGCTTCCGACTGGGTGGCAAGGGTATCCATCTCGGCAAGCTCGGCGCGCACTGCATCCGCCTCGACTTCGAGTTCCCTCAGCCGCGCCGCCAGATGCATACGAGCGGCGCGCGACTGCCGCAGGCTCTGCTCCAGACGGGAAAGAAGGTTTTCGTTTGGGCGGTCTATCATTGAGCGAATCTTAAAGGGATTTGGCCTTTTTCACAATACTTATGTCTCGAAAGGGGGATGGGTAAAGGGTCAAGCGTAAACAAAACTTTCGCTCGTTCCCCTTTACCACTTGCCCTTTACCCTTTTGGCAGCTACCGATCGCGGTCGAGCACGTAGGTGGGTATTGCTTTTAGAGCGTCGCAAAAATCAGACTCCGGAAGGTCGTCGAGCGCCGTCATTGCGGCAGCGGCGAATTCATCAGCGCTGGCGCGCGCGCGATCAATTGCCCCGACTCTTTCAACATCATTGAGAAGTTGGCGCCGAGGGATACCTTCATAGCTCGCCTCGGTCATGACAGTTTGAACCATCTCGCGAGCGGAAGCTTCAGTTGCAATAAGATAAATCAGCGGCAGCGTCACTTTGCCACCCAATAGATCAACGCCGGCGCCCTTCCCCAGTACCTCATCTGTTGAAGTGAAGTCGAGTAGATCGTCGGTAAGTTGGAATGCCATCCCGAGGTTCATTCCATAATCGGCTAACGCTTTTTGTTCCGGCTCGCTCGCGCCTCCGAGTATGGCGCCCACTTCGCAACAGGCGCTGAAAAGAAAAGCAGTCTTTCGCTGAATGATGTCGAGATATTGCTGCTCGGAAACGTCGGTCCTTGCCAGCATCGTCAACTGAAGCAGTTCACCCTCAGTCATCTTTCGCGTGACGCGCGTCAGGATGTCAAGAATCGGCAACGATCGTTCGGCGAGGCTGGTTTCGAAAGCTGACATATAAAGCCAGTCGCCCATCAGGACCGCGGTTTCGTTTCCATAAAGCGCGTTGACGGTGGGACGATTTCTACGGGTGTCAGCGCTATCGATGATGTCATCGTGGACGAGGGTAGCGGTGTGGAGAAATTCCATCACGGTTGCCATGCGAATCGAGTTGTAACGAGAACCATCGCCGCCGACCGCATAGTCTGAAAGAATCGTTAACGCCGGACGAACCCGTTTGCCGCCCGACGCGCGCAAATAATCAGCAAGATAGGCGATGACCTGAACGTTGGAACGCGCCTGGCGCTCAAACTCGGATTCCACCTGCCCGAGTTCGGTGGCGATCAAACTGAAGATGCGCTTCGCCGTTAGCTTCACATCTTCGAGTACTGCGCCTGGTTCAGTTGCTTGCATTTACCTGCCTACTGCCGACTGCTCCTGCCGACTGGTGTCAGTTTGTCCGGTAGTTTGAAAACTGCATATTAATACCGAAATCCTGGCCCTTCAGACTGGCAATAACCGTTTGAAGAGTGTCGCGATCCTTGCCAGACACGCGCACAATGTCACCCTGAATGGATGCCTGCACTTTCACCTTTGAATCTTTGATGAACCTTACGACCTCTTTGGCTTTATCCTGCGGAATGCCTTGCTGAATCTGAACCTTCTGCCTGACTGTGCCGCCCGCTGCAGGGTCAACGTTTCCGTAACTAAGAGCTTTTAGCGGTACGCCGCGACGTACCAGCTTCTGTTGGAAAATATCGTTCATGTTTCGCAGCTTGGTCTCGTCTTCCGCCGTTAAGATCAACTCGTTGGCCTCAAGCGCCACGCTTGCCGAACTGCCCTTGAAGTCAAATCTCTGACGCACCTCTTTTATCGTTTGATTGATAGCGTTCGTTACTTCCGCACGATCAACCTCGGAGACGATGTCGAACGAATTCTGTTGGGCCATTGCCGTCTAAATTGTTCCTGGAGTACTAGGGTTGTAGTTTCTGTCAACGGGAGCATAACATCAAATTGTCAGCATGTGAAAGTTATCGCTAGATCCAAAGGGTGCCTTGTAGGTAGCGAAAGACAGCGGGGACAAGCCCACCTTCTGACCCTCAGGATGCGATTGTGCGACTCGTTACAGAACCGTGAGCGGTAGCGACCGGATCCTACACTCAACTTGCAATTGAGGTTTTAGCCCGCTCAAAGATTCTTTATTATGCAGTCGAGTGCTTGGATCCAGTCGCTACCGCTCACGGTTCTGTAACTACATTTCAACTAAGAAGTTTAAATAACCTATTAAAGTTTTCAGTGGAGATACGGGCTATATCCTCAACTCCCAAGCCATGAATACCGGCCAAACAGCGCGCCACCTCAACCACATAGGCAGGCTCATTCCGTTTTCCGCGAAACGGAATCGGCGACAGATAAGGACAGTCTGTCTCGATCAGCAAGTTGTCCAAAGGTACTCGCTGAGCGACCGCTCTCAAATCATCTGCCTTTTTGAACGTCACGATTCCTGAGAAGGAAATCAAGAATCCCAACTCAAGCGCCTGTTGCGCCAGGCGAAGACTTCCGCTGAAACAATGCATTATTCCTGCGGGGTTAAAGCCTGCCGGGTGAGATTTTAGTATTTCGATCGTTTCAGCTTCGGCCTCGCGCGTGTGAATGATCACCGGGAGATGGGCATCTCGGGCCAGATGGAGTTGGCGCCGAAACACTTCCATCTGGACGTCTCGCGGAGAATTGTCGTAGTGAAAGTCCAGTCCTATTTCACCCCAGGCTATGACGCGCGAGCTTTGTTTAATCAGACCGGAGATTCGTTGCTCAGCTTTACCGTCAAAGAGGCGGGCGTCGTGAGGGTGGGTGCCAATTGCGGTGTAGATATCCTGGTGCTTCTCAGCAAGCTCAATAGCACGTTCCAACGCACCGCTATGGGGATCGCCGGTGCCGACATTCAGAATGGCGGAAACGCCGGCATCGCGCGCACGCTGAATGACTTCGTCGCGGTCCGCGTCAAACTCCGCACTGTCGATGTGTGCATGCGAATCGATGAACATTATGTTCGCAGCTCAAACTGTACGCAAAGACAGGAAAAGAACAGTTGCGATGGTATCAGGTGTGAAAACTGATGATGCCTCTTTCCAGCAAGGTCTTTATCATCCGCAGACTATCAACTTCCCGAAACGGGCAAATAGAGAGGATCGACTTAACATCCCACTCGCCATTAATCCGGGAAAGAAGAAACGCCTCTTGCGGCGCCAGCTGTTGATCGGTAAGACCGGTTTCGGAAATAAGAATTCTGGGCACGGCATTGGGTAGCAAAGGATCTGCATACAACTGCCTAATTAGCTTATCTTCCGCAACCGACGCCAGAGTCCGCGCCTCGGAATTGCCGGGTTGTTTCTCCAGGAGTCTTTGAATCGTGCCCAGCGCCGCTTCGGCTTCGCCTTTGCCAATTTGTATTCGAGCCGCCGCTAGTAGTTCTGGAACCGTCACCGAGTAGTCTACTGAGTCTTCTGGGCCACCGGCACTTTCGGCGACCTCGCCGCCCACTCGCGCGATGCCTTTGCCCACCAGATCATAAAGCTTTCCATAAACGTGAAAAGGCGAAGCGTGCATGTTGCAGCAGATTTCAGCCACGGACATTCCCTTCGCAACAAAATAGAGTATTTGGCGCACCTCTTTGCTGACATCCAGCGATGAGGTCCAGCCGGTGCCCAATTCCAACAACGCGCGATCCGACGGAATCAGCGTGCGATAACGCTTCCATTCATCGATCCGGTAGACGCCATCCATAATAACTTTGGTAGGGTGAATCTCGATGCGGATGAAATAGTCAGGAGGTGACTCATTGTCGTGGAGCTCAAAGTGAGCATCCTCCCAAAGGAACAGGTCGTAAATTACATCCAGCGTACGAATGCGCAGAACTTCCAGCACATCGGCTTGAGGGAGGACCTCGGTAAAAACCAGGATTTCACCCAACCTCCCGCCAGAGTGTCTCTGGATTTCGAGCGCCGTTTTGAGCTGGGATTCATCAATCTTGCCGTAATGAATGAGGAGTTGGCCCAGATACTCCTTTGGATCGTTGGAATGAGAGCCAACGATGAGTCCATTCTCAAAGTAGATCTGCTTAACAATCTTGGCGCGATCGAATCTCAGCATGCCTGTCTTCCTCCCCGCCGCCAGGAACTGCAGCAGATCGGAAACATTCATTGTTGAAAGATTGCCCTGGATCCCCATCGTCGGTTGGTTCTATTGAGACGCCAAAAAAGCCATTGAGTCTGTCTGGGAGGACAATGGGCAAGCTGAGATTAACAAGTTAGACCTTGATTAACAGAGTACACGCGAGGCGAAGGGAGATTCAAGTACTTAATTTACGCAAGCTAACCTTTGAACCAACGTCGGCGAGCATCACTTGACAGCAAGCCTGGAAAGAGGGCTTTGGACATTGAAAGTTGGACGTTCGACGAATCATTTAAGCCTCGCCCCGTTGGGAACGTCTTCTGTGAACGTCGCAATCACCGGCTTACCTTCATCGCCCACTGAAGCCGCAAGCAGCATGCCCTGCGATTCATAGCCGCGAAGCTTGCGCGGTTTCAGATTAGCTACAACTGCAATCTTACGCCGAAGCAACTGCTCAGGATCATAGTGTTGGGCTATGCCGGCCAAAATTTGCCGCGGCTTCTCTTCTCCGATATCAACCGTCAGCAGGAGTAGCTTGTCGGCTTTCGGGATGCGTTCGGCAGTGAGGACTTCGCCGACGCGAAGATCGACTTTTGTGAAGTCGGTAATGTCGATAAAACTTGTAACCCCCTCGGCGCCGGGGACTGCGTCGGCTTCGGTCGCATGTTGCATGGGCGGCGAGGGTTTCGTTGGTGGCGCATCAGGACTGCCAGGCTCGGCCTCCGCTTCTGTTGCATGCGTCCCCGAGCCGGGACTTTGTACATTGGAGGTTACACTTTTGACGTCGCGTACGACCCGATCGCCACTACCGCGCCAATCTGGCTGCCCGTTTGCCACCCCAGCAGTGCTGCGCTGCTGGGGACCCCCGGCTGGGGACCCCGGCCCGTTCCCGGTTCTGACAGGACTATTTATTTCCAAGAGAGTTTTTGCCTTGTCGATCCTTGGGAAGAGCGGCTTCACTTCGCCGATGGCTGTTCCTTCAGCAAGCTCGCCCCATTTGAGTTTCGCCGGATCAATCCCAGCGGGTGTAGCCGAACCCCTGGGAGAATTGGCCAGGCCAAGTTGGGTCCAAATCTCCACCGTCGCACTGGGCATGACCGGATACAGCAACACGCATAACCATCGTAAGGTTTCAGCCGAGCGATATAGGACAGCGTTTAGGGTTTGCTTCTGGTTTTCGTCCTTCGCGAGTTCCCAGGGTTTCGCCTCGGAGATCATTTTGTCGACGCGCGCGACCACTGACCAGGCGGTCTCCAGAGCCTTACTGAACGCAAACGTTTCGAAGTGTTGTAGAAACTGATCGCGGGCATGTTCGATGAAGCCAGAAACCGTGGTTTCATCTGTATCCACTCCGGTGCGCTTTGCCAGCAGCAACTTGTCTTCAGAAATGACGCCTGAAGGAACGCGGCCACCGGCGTAGCGTGAAATCATGGTCAGCGTACGGCTCGAGAGATTTCCGAGGCCGCTGGCCAGATCGCTGTTGGTTCGATCAATAAGTGCTTCGTAACCAAAACGCCCGTCCTGGCCGAAAACCATTTCGCGCAGGCAAAAGTATCGAATCGCATCGATCGGAAAGTGGCGATTCAAAACATCCAGCTCCACTGTGTTACCTAACGTCTTCGACATCTTGCGCCCAGTCGGATCGAGCCACATGCCGTGAGCGACAATCGCGCGTGGTTGTTCCACGCCGGCGGCCATTAAGAACGCCGGCCAGTAGACGGCGTGAAAACGCAGGATGTCTTTGCCTACAATGTGCAGCGCCGGCCAAAACTTCTCGAAGCCAACTGCACGTTCACGCTCTTCGTTTCCGAAACCGATGGCGGTGATGTAATTCGTTAGTGCATCAAACCAAACATACATCGTGTGGTTGGGATCATCCGGCACAGGCACCCCCCAACTCACCGAACTCTTCAAACGGCTAACAGAAAGATCTTGAAGGCCGCCTCGAACAAAGGCCATCACCTCATTATTTCTTGATTCAGGTTGTACAAAACCCGGTCGCGATTCATAGAGCGCGAGCAGTGCTTCTGCGTAATCGGAAAGGCGAAAGAAATAACTCTCTTCGGCAACGCGATCGAGCGCTGTTTCATGAATCAGGCAGGTAGGTGGTTCACCCGCTACCGCGGGCTTGGCATACTCATCTTCGGTTTTGTAAGCCGCACACGGGGCGCAGAACCATCCTTCATAGTGTCCCTTGTATAATGCGTCGTTGCCCTTTGGTGTCTTTGCCTTTGCGGCGCGCCGCCAGAGTTCACTGACGCCCTGATAGTGGAATGGTTCACTCGTGCGCATGAACATGTCGTAGCCGCCATGATCGGTGTCAAGACGAAACTCGGCAGTCATCTTCTTGAAATAGCTGACAACGTAATCGGCTTGTTCTTTAGGGGTGCGGCCGGCGCGCTCTGCGGCGCGTTCGATGTTTATCCCGTGCTCGTCGGTTCCAGTTAGGAAAAAGGTTTCTATACCCTGCTGTCGCTTATGACGGGCAATCGTGTCGGCCACGATCATGGTGTAGAGATGACCAAGATGCGGCAAACTGTTGGCGTAGTAAATGGGTGTGGTGACGTAGAAAGTTGTCATCGTGGATGGATGGAAAAGTCAGTATACTCCGATTGCTTGAGACCGATCATTTTCCATTTTCCATTTCTCATTTGTCATCATTCAAAAAAACTCTCCACACGCCGTTTAGATAGGGCACTTGTGCCCCGCCGCGCGAGGCGGACAAGTGCGCTTTCTAAACGATGGGCTGAGGCGATGGTAAATGAAAAAATTTGAAATGATAAATGGAAAATCGAAATCTTGGGCGACCTGTCTGAATCCTTACCTTCTCTGCGCTTTCGCGAACTCGTCGTTTGGGTTAAACCGAGGCATTTGATCCATGTCAGCGATGCGACGGCCTATCGCCATCGCTATCTCCGCTTCCTGTAACATGCCGCGAAAATCCCAGGTGTCGCTGTATTCGTCGGATGGCTGATGATAGTGCGCGGTGTTGTAGGCTCTAAATTGCTCTTCGCCCCATTCTTTCGACCGGCCCACGTAGTCATTTCCTTCCTTCAGGCTGATTGAAGGAACTCCGACTTTCGCGAACGGAAAGTGATCGGAACGGTAAAACGATCCCTGCTCGGGCCGCGCGTCCGGCGAGACCCGCAGCCCCTGCTCGCGCGCCACCGCTTCAACCAAAGCTTTGAGTGTAGACCGTTCTGCGCCCAGCGGAATGAAATCGTGGGTCACACCCAGCACGTTCATCGAATCGAGGTTTACGTTCGCGGCAGTTTTTTCAACCGGCACCAGGGGATGTTTTGAATACCAGTCCGCGCCCAGCAGTCCTTGTTCCTCAGCTGTGGGAAACAAGAAGAGGCTCGAACGCCGTGGCCTTTGCACAGCCGGCAGCTTGGCCAGCGCCTGAGCGATGGCCAGTACAGAAGCAACGCCGGAAGCATTGTCGACCGCACCGTTGTAGATTGTGTCGCCGGTCTTGTCTGGCGCGCCAACGCCGAGGTGATCCCAATGCGCCGAATAGACTACGTATTCATCGCGCAGTTTCTGATCGCGGCCGGGAAGTATGCCGGCAACATTTGGGGCCTGCACGCGCTTCACTTCGCTCTTCAGATCTAGCTTGCCCTTAAGATTCAAGGCGATGGGTCTGAAATCACGCGATGCGGCTTTTGCTCTCACGTCATCCAGGTCCTGACCAGCCAACTTCATAATCCTTTGCGCAGTCGCGTCAGTTACCCACGATCGAAATTTCAGGAAGGGACTGGTATCAGCCGGGCTGCGAGCGATATCAAACCGCCAGGCTCCGTTCGAAGTGCGCACCACGCTCCAGGGGTATCCGGCCGACTGGTCCGTGTGCAGCAGTATCACGCCCGCTGCCCCGCGCCGCGCTGCCTCTTCATACTTGTAAGTCCAACGGCCGTAATACGTGAGCGTCCTGCCGCCAAAAAGGTTTGGCTCATTACTAGTGGCAGGGGGGTCGTTTACTAACATTACCAAAATCTTGCCGCGATAGTCTGAAAGTCCCCCCTTATAATCGTTCCAGCGCTGCTCCGGCGCATCTATACCGTAGCCAACGAAAACCAGATCGGCATCAACGTCGACCTCATCGGTTTGCGCGCCGGTGAAGGCGACGTAATCATCCGCAAACTTAAAAGTCTCCTTGCCGTTTCGACCCGAGACGATCAATTTCGTAGTTGGGTCGGCCTTGACTCCCACCAGCGAGACGGGTTGAAAGAAACTGCCATTTGCCCCCGCGCCCTTAAGCCCAAGCGCTTCCATCTGCGCGGCAATGTAGTTTGCGGCTATCTCGCCGCCACGCGCGCCAGTGCCGCGTCCTTCCAACAGGTCGCTCGACAAAAACTTGATATGCGCGCGAATCGCTTGTTCATCAAGCGGAGGACCCGCGCTTCGGCGTTGCTGGGAGAACGCCGTTGCACAAATAACAACGATAAGAGCCCACCATATCGCCACTCGCAGCCCAACTCTTGTCCTGGTTAACATTCTTCTTTCCTTACTGTTTGCCGGTAATCAGTGCCATCGCCTCGGCTCGCGTGCGCGGGTCAGTGCGGAAACCACCCAGCACCGCTGAGGTCACCGTCTTCGCGTCGGCCTTTCTAACCCCCCTTAACGTCATGCAGGTGTGCGCTGCCTCAATCACAACCATCACGCCGATCGGTTTGAGACCTGCGAAAAGTGTATTTGCAATATCGGTTGTCAAGCGTTCCTGCAATTGCAGTCGTCGCGAAAAAGTTTCTGCCAGGCGAGCCAGCTTTGATATTCCGAGAATTCGTCCCTCTTTGGGGATATAGGCGATGTGACACTTACCCACAAACGGCGCCAGATGATGCTCACACATTGAAGCGATGCTGATGTCTTTAACGATGACCATCTCGTCGTGCTTATCACCAGGTAAAGGC
Organism: Pyrinomonadaceae bacterium; assembly: GCA_036507195.1. GTDB lineage: Bacteria > Acidobacteriota > Blastocatellia > Pyrinomonadales > Pyrinomonadaceae > PSRF01. The sequence goes on from DASXQM010000266.1 coordinate 24,250, forward strand.
ACGACATGCTGGTTTGGATCTTCGCGCATTCCGGAAGTCAATTCCGCATACATCTCGGCCACTCGTCTGGGTGTTTCCTGCAAACCGGGACGCTCGGGATTCTCGCCCAACCCTTCGAGAATCATCCGCACACCTTGCTGGATAAGCTCAAGGTCAACCGGAGGCAGATCGTTCTCCGGTGATTTCATGTTTTGATTCTCTTCGGAGAATTTCGTCGTCATTTGTCCTAATTCCTCTTACTATTTACGACGTGTGGCAAAGGCAACCCGCGCCGCCTCTTCTACAATCCGCAGGGGCACATTCGCTTCGCGTGCTGCCTGCCGGCACTGTTCATACTCCGGCATTTCTTTGATTATGTGGCCGTTGAGTTGGGCTACTTTAACATCAATTGGCCCATACTGCGTTTCCACGGTAACTATCCGGCGCTCCAGGGCGCGCCGCTCTACCTCGTATGCACGAATGCCGAGCGTCGTGGTCTCGGAAAAAAGAAGTTCGCTAAGCGGCGCTCGCTGCTCCTCACGGCATAGAACAGACAGTAGAACTCCCGGGCGATTCTTCTTCATCTGCACAGACGTGAAGTAGCAATCCAGGGCCCCAAGCTCAAATGCGCGGTCCATCACATGACCTAATATCTGTGGCGATATATCGTCCATGTTCGTCTCGATCATCCAGAGACGCTCGTCCGTTGATTCCGTTGATTTCGCTGTTAGGCATGCTTCCTCCTCGCCTATCAAAACACGCAAAGCATTGGGAAACTTCTTGTATTCTCGCGTGCCTGCGCCATACCCGGCGCGTTCGAGGCTCAGTTGCGGTATCGGGCCATAGCCGGCGCAGACAGTCGTAATGATTGCCGCGCCCGTTGGCGTAACCAACTCACCGATAATGTCAGTCGAATAAAACGGTACTCCCTTAAGTAATTCCGCAACTGCCGGCGGCGGCACCGGATAGCGGCCATGATCCATATCAACCGTGCCGCTCCCGACATGAAGAGGTGAAGCCACGAAGCGCTCGATGCCCAGCAGCTCGAAACCGATCGCCGCTCCTACCACGTCAATGATTGCGTCGACCGCGCCCACTTCGTGAAAATGAACCTGCTCAACCGGTTCGTTGTGTACGCGAGCTTCAGCCTCTGCCAGCCGCGCGAATATCTTCGCCGCTCGGTCCTTTACGCTATCAGACAGCCGCGAACTGTAAATGATCTTGAGAATGTTGGAAAGATGCCGGTGCGACTGCTCAGGTGGAGTTTGCACGCGCGCGTAAGTGGCACTGATGCCGGAACGATCGACAGTTTCAAAATCGATTGTGTATCCACTCATACCCAGCAGAGATAGCTGCTGCTTGAAGGCTTCGGGCTCAACGCCCGCAGAAATCAGGGCGCCGAGGATCATGTCGCCACTTGCGCCGGCGAAGCAGTCAAAATAAAGAGTCTTCATTTAAGTAAATCGTGAAATCTTAAATCGTGAACGGTTAAGAAGTCTGAACCAACCGCAGGATCGCAATTTCTATCTACCATTCACCATCTACGATTTAGTCAAAAGCGGCAATACCTCACCCGCTTTTCCGGTCAAGACTTCATCACACCGATTTGAAAGGGGTGTCGGTTCGGGATTGATTTCACAGACATAAGCGCCGGCGGACCTGGCAATCTCCGGCAGACTTGCCGCCGGATAAACTATCGCTGACGTACCAACCACAAAGCAGAGTTCACACTCCGCCGCCCTCTCAGCAGCAGTCTCAAATGCACCTGGCGGCAACATCTCGCCAAACAACACGACGTCGGGCCGTAATCGATCACCACAATCCACGCAAGTCTCCGTGCGAGCCTGGTCGGCCACAATTTCAAAACGCGCATTGCAACTCATACAGCAGGCGCGCCAGATGTTGCCGTGTAATTCGACTACCTCTCTCGAACCGGCCTTCTGATGCAGCCCATCGATGTTCTGAGTGACGAGCGTGAATTGCGGAAATCGATCTTGCCAGCGCGCAATCTCGTCGTGAGCTGGATTTGGCCGGAGGGCTTGCAGAAGATCACGGCGGTAATCAAACCATTCCCAAACCGCAGCCAGGTCGCGTTGGACCATTGTGACCGAGGAAATTACATCAAAAGGCATACCCTTCCAGACGGTCGTGTCGCCTCCGCCGCGGAACGTGGGCACGCCTGATTCCGCGGAAACGCCCGCGCCGGTTAGCACCAGGACGCTTCTTGCGCTCTCGAACCGATCGCTCAACTCAGCGGAAATTACTTGCGGTTGAATTGTCTGCATTGAAAAGTCGATGGTATCACACCCACAATCAAGAGACATGCCTGAAAGATTACCAATGAGGGTGAATATCCGAGCATGCGCATGAACTAAGGATCTTGGGAAGCAACCAAGCGCCACTTCCCAGATGCACGAGCGCTACCGCAGTCACGGCGACAGCCTTGAATATACGCGAGTGGAGTTTTGGAATTACGACGAAATAGATCGCCCAAAGCACAGGCGTACCAAAAAGAGAAGCGACAACACCAATCGGAATTGGGAGGAACGCTAACATTGGAGCATTTGCAATCAGCGGAGCGTCAGCAACTCTCATTCGCCGTAATCTAAGCAGCTGCGATATACTTGGCGCTTTTGCAGAGCCGTCTAGTGTCGACAAGCGAGGACTGAGCAACGAAGTGACCCTCATTGAGATCCAGGATCGATTGAAGGAGCAGGTACGCGCCGCGGCCCTGGGGCTTTTTGGCATTGAGCTTGAGCAAGTTAACGCCGAGACGCCACCGCGCCCGGAGTTGGGCGATGTGGCGTTTCCGGTAGCTTTCGAGTTGGCAAAACTCGTCAAACTCGGGACTAATGTGAAGATCGCTCCAAGAACAATCGCGGAGCAGTTGAAGACAAAACTGGAGGCCTCGGCCGAGGTGGCGCGCGCGGAAGTTGCTGGTGCAGGTTATCTCAATGTGTTCTTTGATCGCGCCAGACTGCTTTCACTGTTCGCTCCTGAGAAACCGCCGCCGCCCGAATCTTTGCCCTTAGCTGATCGACCCAAGAAAATGGTCGAACACACCAGCATCAATCCAAACAAGGCTGCGCACATCGGGCACGTTCGAAACGCCGTATTGGGCGATACTTTTGTGCGCATCCTGCAATCGGCCGATGAACACGTGGAGGTTCAGAACTATATTGACAACACGGGCGTGCAGGTTGCTGACGTGGTTGTCGGCTTCATGTATATCGAGAAAATGAACCTCGATGACATCAAGACTTTGGACCGTTCCCTGCCCGCAGGTCGGGCGTTTGATTACTATTGTTGGGATCTCTACACGAAGGTCGGGCTTTTCTATCGCGACGGTGATCCGGCTGCCGAGAACAATCCCGAACGGCTGAAGCTGCGCACTGAGGTGTTGCACGCGCTGGAAGAAGGCGACAATGCGGTTGCGGAACTCGCCGATTATGTCGCCACGCGAAACGTGGAATGTATTCTCGATACCATGGAGCGCCTTGGTATTCGTTACGATCTGCTGGCGCGCGAGTCAGACATTCTGCATCTGCACTTTTGGGATCGAGCTTTCGAGCTAATGAAACGAGCGGGCGTAATTAGACTTGAAAGCGAGGGCAAGCACGCCGGCTGTTGGGTCATGCCTTTCGAATCGCACACCGGCACGGATGAACATGAATCGGACAAGATTATCGTGCGCTCAAATGGAACAGTGACCTACACCGGCAAGGATATCGCCTACCAACTATGGAAACTCGGCCGATTGGGTCTTGATTTCAACTACGAACCGTTTCGCATCTATACGGACGCGCATGTAGCCTGGGTAACCACCACTGAACCCAACACGAAAGCAGCTCCTGAGATCGTCCGGCCCAATTTTGGTGGCGGTGTTAAGGTTTATAACGTTATCGATTCGCGACAAGCGTATCCCCAGGAGATCGTCGCGCGCGGTGTGGCGGCGGTTGTCCCGGAAGTTGGCGCTGACGCGAGTGTGCATTTCGGCTATGAGATGGTCGCGCTTTCGCCTGCCGCTTGCGAAGAGTTAGGGATTGAATTGAGCGAAGAGGATCGCGCGCGCCCTTTCATCGAGATGAGCGGACGCAAAGGCCTGGGCGTGAAAGCTGACGATCTGATCGACCGGCTTGAAGCGGACGCATTGCGTGAAGTTTCATCACGCCACCCCGAGCTTTTGGCCGGCGAACAGAGTGCCACCGCGCATGACATTGCCGTCGGAGCACTGCGCTATTTTCTTTTGAAGTTTACTCGTAATTCAGTTATCGCTTTCGACTTTAAAGAAGCGCTTTCCTTTGAGGGCGAGACCGGACCCTATTGCCAGTATGCCGCGGTGCGTGCCAACTCGATCTTCCGCAAGCTGGATGATCAGGCCAGCGCGAAAGCTGAAGAGTTGATTCTGAAGGCAACCGCTGGCCCCTCGCAGTCTGAAGAGGCATCGCAGTCGGAAGAAGCGTCGCAGGTTGCAGCGTCCAGAATTTCTGAGGTCTTGGCTGGTGAGGTAGGGACAGAGATCTGGTCACTGGTGATGCTTGCAGAGCGGCTTGATGAGGTAATCGCTCAGTGTGCAAATTCGGCGGAGCCGGCGAATCTGGCCAAGTATACGTTTACCCTCGCGCGAGCCTTCAACCTTTTCTATCATCGTCACCGAATAATCGCGGAAGAGGATGAGATTAAGCGAGCAGTCTTGATTGCCGTCGCCAATATCACGCGTCGCCAGCTGACTTCGGCGTTACTTACCTTGGGAATCCGCGTTCCGGAAAGAATGTAGGGCAACGTCAATAGGGGCTAGAATCACTTTTAGCGAGAGACTATTTCGGTTAAAGTAACGATCATGTCACAAGCTCAATATGTCGTAGATGACAAGGGCCGGAAGACAGGTGTTCTTCTTTCCCTGAAGCATTACCAAAAGCTCATGGAAGATTTACATGATCTTGCGGTAATCGCTGAGCGGAAGACCGAGAAGCCTATACCGTTAGAGGAGATGAAACGGCGGCTGAAAAAGGATGGCCTCATATAAAGTCACTCCTAAGCCGTAAGTGGAAAGGATCTGCGGTCGTTGCCGAAGTCGGCAATAGCTCGCGTGGTCAAAACTTTGGAACGCCTGGCTGAGGATCCTTGTCCCAGACAGGCTCTTAAGCTGGAGGGCGGAGAACAACTGTACCGGCTCAGAGTGGGAGTTTACCGAGTGGTGTACTCGGTTAACCACAGGACGAAGGAAGGAATCGTCCATTACGTTCGGCATCGCCGAGATGTATATCGCACCTTGTGATCCAGGATGTTCGAGCAATTAAAGAGTTGACACTATGCTTATAGTAATGAAAGCAGATGCGACGGACGGCCAGATTGAAGCCGTAGTGGACATCATTGAAGAACTGGGTTACCGGGCCCACCCAATGCCAGGCGCTTCGCGTACGGCGATTGGGATTACCGGAAACCAGGGCGCCGTTGACGCCTCTCATTTCGAGAATCTTCCCGGAGTCGCCGAGGCCGTCCGCGTCAGTAAACCATATAAATTAGTGACTCTGGATCTTCGCGCGGAAAAGACCGTCGTCCGGGTGGGTGACGCGACCATCGGTGGAGATCAGCTGGCAATCATCGCCGGCCCTTGTGCGATCGAAAGCCGCGAGCAGGCATTTGCCGTTGCCGAAGCCGTGCGCCGTAGCGGCGCGAAATTCTTCCGCGGCGGGGCTTTCAAACCAAGGACTTCTCCCTACGCGTTTCAGGGACTTGGCGAAGCTGGCTTGAAGATTCTCGAGGAAATCCGCGAGACGTATGGCTTGAAAATAGTTACCGAGGCGTTGGATGAAGCGGGCGTCGATCTCGTCGAACGCTACGCAGACGTAATCCAGATCGGCGCCCGCAGCATGCAAAACTTCACGCTCCTGCGCCGCGTTGGCAAATCACGTTTGCCCGTGCTGCTGAAACGTGGTCTGTCAGCCACGCTTGACGAGTGGTTACTAGCCGCCGAGTACATTATGTCGGAGGGTAATTATCAGATCGTTCTTTGCGAACGCGGCATACGCACGTTCGCCCAGCACACCAGAAACACATTGGATCTCTCAGCGGTACCAGCGGTCCGGCGCATTTCGCATCTGCCAGTCATTGTCGACCCATCGCATGGAACCGGAAAAAACTATATGGTCACGCCGCTTGCGCGAGCAGGTGTCGCCGTTGGCGCGGATGGTTTGATCATCGAGGTTCACGATCACCCGGACCACGCACTATGCGATGGCGCGCAGGCGTTGACGCTTGAACAATATGAACAACTGGTGAGCGAGGTGCGGACGATTCATGAAGTAATTGCGCCGGCTGCCGTGACTTAACGGGGCAGGAAGCAGGCGCAGGAGCAGGTAGGAGCAGGCTGCAGGAGCCAGTGCCTAGCCTGTCAAAGGCTAGCCCATAGAAATTAAGGCAGCGAACTAAACTCGCTGCCTTTTGCTTTTGCCGCCTGTCCTGCCGCCTGCTCCTGCCGCCTGCTCCTGTCTATAGCTCCTGCTTAAGAATTTGCGCCAAATCCCTTGAGAAGACTGAGCGCGGTATCACCCTGTCGAAGCCAGCTTCCACCGCCGCACGCTGCAAGTCAGTCTGCACGTGTGAGAAAAAACCCAGCAACGGAATATCCTTCGAACCTTCATTTGCTTTCAACTCTCGCGCGAGTTCAATTGCATTGAGCTTTTCATTATGGAGGTCGATGAGGATCAAGTCGGGCGACTGCTCAAGGGCTGCGGCGACTAAGCTATCCAACCGTCGATGAAATTTGATATTGACGCCCAGGGCTTCCGCCGTCGCGCGAATCTTCGAGGCGAAGAACATATCATCAACTGCGGCGATAATGTTACGGGTCATGATGGTCGGTTTCTGTTTGGCGTTTCCAGATTCGCGGCTTTGCCGCTGCACCTATCTACTTCATGAGACTCCACCTCATCAATCGGGGGCGGAGCCTCTCCTCAATTTTAGAGATCAGCGGTACGGCAGAGTCTTACCGCACTGTGCGGCGGCAGAGCTGCAGGCGTCGATTGATCGATACCACTCTAATCAACCTTTTCGCACCGGGTCGCGCTAGCGCCGCGCCCAAACTCAGTTTGCGTTACAACGGCAGAACTAAGACACTAGCCGCGATGGCGACCGCGATTCCCCCGCTTAAAGAATCCGAGAAGATTGAGTTTGGCAACGTTCAGTCTGCCGGGCAAACCAGGCGCAACGGCGCTGCAAATGCTGCGACGATCATCGTCGCATCATACAACATTCGTTACGCAGTAGGACGGTTTCTAATCTCGGGCGGCCTTCTCCGAAAAGCAGGTCTGGGCAAGTTGCGGCGACGCCAGGAGCAGGTCACTCGAAACATTGTTACGGCTGCCCGCGCTTTCTCGGAAGGCCAGCTATTGCCGGGCGTCGATGTACTCGCCTTGCAGGAGGCCGATAAAGAAACCAAGCGCGCCGGCGGACATCATGTTGCACGGGAGTTGGCTGAGGCGTTGCAGATGAGTTGGATTCACATGCCGGCTGGAATTCCGCGTGGCGTAGAGCCGAAGACGCGTCAATGGTGGCTCGACTTTGAAGAACAGATCGAACTCTACGACACCGGTGACACAGGCGTCGCCTTACTGAGTCGCTTACCGCTAAGCGACGTTTCCAGGATCGATCTGCCCTGGCGGGAGTGTGCCTGGCGGCCACGTCTGGCGATGGCTGCGACGGTGTCAGTTAGTTCGCATAAGCTCCGGATCTTCAACGCGCATGTCGATCCCCATGCAGCTGTTGGTGGTCAACTAGAACAGCTTGAGGTTTTGGTCGGACAGGCGGCAAAAGAGAACGGGCCCACGCTTATTCTCGGAGACTTCAATACGCTATCAAAGAAGAAGGTCGGCGAGACCCGGACTTTTCTGGAGTCGCAAGGTTACTCGACGCCGTTCTCTTCAGGCACGCCGACGTGGCGCGGAGCAGGGATTCGTTTGCATGCTGACTGGATATTTTCTCGCGGCGTGAGGGTCACGAGATGGGGAGTGGGTCGACCCCTTAACGTTTCGGATCACTGGCCGATTTGGGCTGAGGTGGAGATCCGATAAACTTTGAGGACCCTCCGATCAAGTTGATTGGTTTTGCATTTTGTACCGCAAAGCGGTTTCGACCTCCAGCCCAACGTTGCCGGCTCGGCGGCTACGTTGGACATGGGCGCATAAAAAGGGACGCAACCCCATCGGGGTTGAGACGGACTGGACTTCGGACCCCAAGGTAGCCGCGGCGGCAACCCTGGGCTGGAGGTCGCAACCGCTTTGCGGTAATTGATCAGATCTGCAAGGACCGATGAAACAGGAAGTAATCACCAGCCGCGACAATTCCCTGCTCCGCCACACGCGGGCTGTGCGCGATGGCATGGTTGAAGATGTGATCTACGTCGAAGGGATGAGGCTTTGCGAAGAGGCGCTAACCTCCGGGTTGAGAATTCACGCGGTGATCTTTTCCGATGAAATCGCGCGCAAAGAAAAACCTGCCGAATTAATTGCAAAACTGTCCACCGCCAGCGATCGCCTGGTTTGCGTGAGCGAGAAGTTGCTGACTTATGTCTCATACAGCAAGACTGCTCAGGGAATTCTTCTGCTCGCCTCTCGGCCCGAGACCTCCGCTGAACAATTCACCAATAAGCAGACAGATACGTCACTGATTGTTGTAATGCATCGCATCACCAACCCGGTGAACCTTGGCGCTATCCTGCGTACGTCTGAAGCCACGGGCGTCACCGGCGCAGTTGCAACTGAAAACGCCACTGACCCCTTCGCGCCGAAAGCCTTGCGTGGCGCAATGGGCGCAGCATTCCGAGTGCCTATCTGGTACAGGCCAACTTATCCGCAGGTGCTTGATTGGTGTAAGCAACGAGGCCTGAAGACCGTGTGTGCCGACCTCAACGCGCCAAACAATTACACCGAGTTGGACTGGACTGGTCCGTGCGCGTTGATATTGGGACCGGAAACTTCAGGACTGTCAGCGGCGGAAATCGCCGCTACGGAGAAGGCGGTTAGGATTCCCATGCGAGAACCCGTCGAGAGTTTGAACGTTTCCGTGGCCGCCGGTGTGCTGCTCTACGAAGCAGCGAGGCAGCGGTCAGAAGTCAGAGGTCAGAAGATGAACCGAGAGCTAATTGATTTCTGACGTCTGACCGCCGGTTTCTGACCTCTGAACCCCTGACCTCTGACCTCTGATTTCTGCTCTCTGACCTCTGGTCTATCAGTTGGCGGTTAGGTGGAAATGTAAATACGTTAAGCCCTGATAGCCGGGGCCGTTAGTCACGAGCCGGTAATCCGTAAGATTCTTCTCTTTGACGATTTCCCGCACCAGCTTAAACGCGTCGACCAAATACTCGTTATCCCCGTCTGATAGTTCCCCGATGTTCTTGATGTCTCGCTTGGGGATCACCAGATAATGAATGCGGGCTTGCGGGCTGGGATGTTCAATCACTATCGTCTTGTCCGTCTCTTTGACCACCGCAGGGAGCAGCGCCAGGAATCGTTGAATGCCGACAGACGTTAGCAGACCCAGCAACTCATTTGCCTGGAAACAAGTTCCTTCACATTTATTTACTGCCAAAAACGATCGCGGCCGAGTGTCAGCAAAGAGATAGCCGCCAAGTATGACACCCATGACAAGTGTGACAAGCATCAAGAGAATGAGTTTAAGCTTCGCCACTTTTGTCTCCTTCAGTCTAAAGGTGGACCACTTTGCTTCAATTAGTCTCAACTTGAATATCAGGCAACCAGCGGGGGCAAGGCGGGGTCCCCGGCGGGGCAGCGCCGCTGGGGTGCTAATCCCACCTTCCCAACCACGAGCTGTCTGACCAGAGCCGTAGAGCCAGCTTGAAAGCCCTCCGATCAGCAGTACCTCGGGCTGGTTGCAATTCAGCCCTACTAACAAGAAACGCTTTCAGTTAGAATAGCACCGTTTCCAAGCCACTTAGTTGTTGTCGCCGCGCAGTCACGAAGGACTGCGTTTTTTGCACGGAGCAGCAGGGCGTGCTTAGTGCCGTGCTGCAAATACGAACCCCCGGCTAGTGGCGGTCGTATTAAAGTTCATGACTGAAGAGCAAAAGCCAAGAATAGAAAAGAAGCGCGAGGAAGCGCTTCCGGAGAGACTCCTGCGGCGTGTGCTCGAGAGTATGGGCGACGTGGTTGATAGGAAGTTTGGCCGCACCGTGGCGCCTAAGGGCGGGCTGACAACGTCGCAGCTCATCGAGCGGATGAAGAAGCTGATCGATGAGCGAGTGCGCGATGAAGGACGCAAGGGTCGCATCGCGCCACACCATTTGAAGCTCAAAGTGGAGTGGGGCACGCACTCAGAAGCGCCGCCGGAAATCATCATAGATCTCGAGCATGAGATTCTCGCTGCCGCCATAGATCACATAAACGATCATCGTTATCGAACTATGGCGCCGATGAAGGTGGAAACAGAAGTTGATATTTTTACCAGCGGCATCTCGGTCGATCCCACGTTTGGCGAGTTTGAAGGAGAACTGAGACAGGCTGACGAAGCAAAGCGCCTGGCGCAACTGGAAGTTCCCCACCGCAGCCCCTTTGAGAAAATTGCAGATGTTAATTTGATAGCCCGGGTGACGATTGGCAGTGAGGCACACGAAATCCCTTTGGCTTTAAAACCCGGAGGCAAACGGCTGAGCGTTGGTCGCGTGTCGGATAACGAGCTTACCTTGAACGACGCAAGCGTTTCCAAGATTCATGCCGCGCTTACAATGAACCAGCAAGGCACTCTGCTCGTCGCCGATACGGGATCGACAAACGGGACTTACATTAATGGGCGCCGCATTTCATATGGTGAAGCGCGCCAGATCGAAGAGGGCGACGTCGTCGGGTTTGGCGACGTCGAGGTTCGTTTTCGAAAGAGCGAATGATTTCAGGTCCCGGATTGGGATCTGAGATCTCAAATCTCAGATCCCAGGGCCACTGCCCAGAACACAAAATAGCTGCAATGTCATTGCTCCTCTTCCTTCAGTCACCCACGCCCACACCGGCAGTGGTCAATGTCCCTGAGAGAATGCCCGCCCTGCTTACCCTCATTTATCTCGGCGGACTGCTGCTTATCGTCCTTCTGTTGTTGATTTCGCTCTTCTTGAATCGCCGGCGCGGCGCGGTGGTTGCCGTCGCGATTCCGGAAGATCTGCCAAAGGAGGTCAAGCGCCGCCTCGGATCAACTTCTACAAATCGCGGCCTGCGCGCCCTGCGCTGGATTTTTGTGCTGCTGGCAATGACGGTTTTCGGTTTTCACGTCTACTGGACGCATTACGCACCGGAGAGCAACGAGAAGTTTCAGGAGCTGGGCTACAAGGACCTGCGCAATCGCCGTCTCTCGGAATCAACGCTGCGCGGCTGGGTCCTTGACCGCAGCGGCAAACTAGAAAATGCGCTGGCGCTTTATCGTCGCGATGCCAGCGGCAACATCTATCGAGATTATCCGATGGACAAAGCCATGGCGCAGATTTTCGGCTCCGACCGGGGCGACCCGGGTCTGGAGCGGGCGCTGTTTGGTGTTCAAAGCGGCGCCTTGCCCGAGGCGTGGGAGGTTGTAGAAGAAAAGTCGATCGAGTTCCAGGGAAACAAGGACGTACGGTTGACCATCGATCGTGATCTGCAACAGGCTGCTGTCGATCAGTTGAAGGGAAAGCACGGCGCGGTGGTGGTTCTCAATCCGCAGACCGGCGAAGTGCTCGCGCTCTACAGCGAACCTTCTTACAGCCTGAAAGAAGTTGAAGATGAGGCAACCTGGATCAAGCTTGAAACCAACCAGCGCGATCGGCCCTTAGTGAGTCGCGCGCTTGGCGCTTATTATATTCCGGGTTCGACCTTCAAGACGGTAACAATGACAGCCGCATTTCTCGCGGGCGAGCAAGGCACGGAGTTCACTTGTAGCGGCGGCGGTTACTATGCTGCGCCCGGTGCAAACGTGATCTTCGACGACGGTGGACCAGGCGAAGTGCACGGCCGCATTGGGATCGACACCGCCTATGAAGTTTCCTGCAATCAGTATTTCGCGCAGATGGGGGTGAAGCTCGGCCCCGAACGTTTGAAGCAAGCGGCGCAGCTCCTGGGCATCGGAACGTACGATACACCTGCGCAAGCGTTGCGTGGCCGAAAGCAGCCCGAGATTTGGAATGCCAGCACCGACGCCGTTAAGCGCGCGCTTGCGCCCAGGGAAGCAACGATAGTCACTGGTAAGCAAGTTACCAGGTACGACCTCGCGTTAATGGGTTATGGTCAGGGTTACGCGGGTCAGATGACTCCATTTCAGATGGCGCTCGCCGCCGCCGCAATTGCCAACATGGACGGAAGGCTGATGAAGCCGAAGATCGAATTCGACCGGCCGCCGGAGGTGTTCAAGCAAGTCATGACTCCGCAAGTTGCGGCGACCTTGCGCGGGATAATGGGCCTTGTGACCGGAGGGCCGAGCGGCACGGCGCGCGGGGTCTTTGGTCCGGTCAAAGCAGCCGGAATCAACACTGGCGGCAAAACAGGAACGGCGCAAAAAATCGAGCCGGTTTATGATCCCAAAACCGGCGAAGTGAAAACCCGCCACCGGTTGGAAAAGGACAACAAGGGCAGAATCATTCGGGAATACGAAGAGACGATCATGGACGAAGAGCATCCGCGAATTGACGGTTGGTTTTTGTGCATCGCGCCTCTGGAGCGCCCTCAGTTGGCGATGGCTGTGATCGTGGAAGGCGGAGGTTACGGCTCGAAGTCGGCAGCGCCGATCGCCGCAGCGTTGGTATTGAAGGCCAGGGACCTGGGATATTTCAAAGTGGTGAATAACCAGCCGACTCCAGCCGCTGGCCAGAAGGGACAACAACAAACTCGTCGCCAACCGCGCCCAGTCGCAACACCGTAGTGCGGATTATGGATTAGGGCTAACGTGAAATGAAAAACCGCGCCTCGTCTCATTTATTCATCATTCTCCTGCTCCTGATTCTCGAGGTGGTAGCCTACTGGGGCGTGCATCGCGCAGCTCTGCTTCGTGGTTATGAAACTTCAATCATCGGTGCGGTGCGCGATCTTCTCATGTTTGTCCCGCTCTGCATTTTGGTGATTTGGCTGTCGCGGTTCATGAGGTACAGCGGGAACTGGATCTTGTTCACCGCGGCGGTGATGCTCTTCTCTGTCGGCATGCTAATCCAGTATCGCCTTTACAGCGATCCCGAGTACAACGCTCGCAATAAGGCAGAGGCGCGACAGGCCAAGATGGAAGCGTTGCGCACGCGCTATATCATCGAAAACTACGATCCGGTGAAGAAACAACTGATGGGGCTGCCGCCAACACCCGCTCAGGCCATTGACGTCGAGCAGCTTCCAAAGATGCCCTCAAACTACACGCTGGGCCAGGCCTTAACCTCAGGCTATACCTGGATTCCGATCTTCTCATTTATTGCTTTTGGGCTGGCCTATTCATTTTGCGTGCGTGACGGCTTTCTGCTTTGGATTCAACGAAACAGTTTCATAATCGTGCTGTTGACCCTGGTTCCGCTGGCCGCCGCGGTTGTCACGTCGAGCGCCGGTAAGGCCCTGGGTAACATGACACCCTGGGAGCCTTCGAAGATCCCCTTTCTCCTGGGCTTTGCCGGAATACTGACCGCGCGTTACAAAGACCTTGCCGAGACCTATTGGGGCATTCCGCGCGCGCGCGACATCGTGCCCCTGTTGGTGATGGCAATGTTGCCGTTCGTTCCGTTCTTCGCGCTGAAGGACTTTGGGCAGATGCTGATTTTCAGTGGCGCCTACACCACGCTTTATCTTGTCGCCGTAAGACGTTGGCCGCAACTGCTGTTGTTCGTCGGTTCGGTCCTCCTCGTCATCAGCATTTTGGTCGTCGGGGCCTTACCGAGAGACGTACAAGAGAAAGTGCCGCTGCTGCCAACTGTTGCGAAACCAATTCAAGCGATGCTGCCGGCGCGCATTCAGCAGCGGTTTCATTTGTGGCTTGATGGCTTCGATCCGCCATCACCCGAGGTCTCCTGGTGGAAGAAGGATTTTCAGGAGGCCATCAATAAGGATCCAAACCTGAAGGAACTTGCCGAGCAAAGTCCCGCGACGCAGAAGATCGTCAACGTGGATGTGTGGTTTGACAAGCTCGCGTTTCAACCGGCCCAGGCTATCTTCGGAATCTCGTCTGGAAAAACCACCGGGAGAGGCTTTGGGCTTGGCTATCCCGAGGTTATCCCTATCGCCGATTCTGACTATATCTATGCTGCTATCTCCGAGGAGGAGGGCCTGGTTGGCGGAGCGATAGTGATCCTGGCCATCATTGTCTTCGTCACCGCAGGTGTTCGTACTTCACTCGACGCGCGTGATATGTTTACCAAACTGTGTGCTGCCGGCCTGACGGCTTTTGTGGGCTTTCAGGCACTCGTCAATATCGGAGGCATCTTGCGGGCTTTGCCGATGACGGGAATCACGTTGCCATTCGTGAGCCACGGCGGGTTTAGTCTAGTTACCAGCTTTGCCATGTTAGGAATGCTTATGGCCTTTTCCCATCGCAACGCGCGCGACCGAGTGCTTGCCAAAGGACCCGGAAGCCAACCGCGCTCGTCACTGAAACTGGAGGCGGTCGAATGAAGCAGCCCGATATCCAACCAACGAACCATTCAGAGAAAGAGCCAACGATTCATTCCGCGGCCGTTACCGATCGAGGGCTGAACGAGAAACGGCCTCTCAACGAAGACTCTTTTCTTGCCGATAGCGAGCGCGGAATCTTTTCCGTTGCTGATGGCGTCGGCGGAGCGGAGGCGGGAGAGGTCGCTTCCCAGACGGCTGTCGAAGTGCTGGATGAAGCGTTTCGCCACAAAGTGGATGGCGCCGACATCGAAGATTTGATGGAGCTCGCGATTCAGCGTGCCAATGCTTCGATTCATCAGATGGCGCAGGATCACGCGAAGTTTGCCATGATGGCCACTACGATTGTTGGTCTTCATCTCAAAGGCAACATCGCGACCATCGGCCATGTCGGCGATTCGCGATTGTACCGCTTGACACCCGCTGGCCAACTGCTGCGGGAGACGGAAGATCATTCCGTGGTCGAAGAAGAAGTACGCGCCGGGCGCATGACTGCCGAACAAGCTGCACATCATCCCAGCAAGAATGTTATCAGCCGGGCTCTCGGCGCCGAGAACGTTGTCGAAGTTGACATGAAAGTAATTGAGGTTGACGACGGCACAGAATTCCTCCTTTGCACAGACGGCATTACGCGGCACATTCCCGATCATGAGTTAAGGAAGTTTTTGATTTCCTATGATGACCTCCCTACCCTTTGCGGTGAATTGAAGCGGCTCTGTTACGAACGTGGCGCGGAGGACAATCTCACGGCCGTTGTGGTGCGCGTAGGTGCGGCAATTTCCGCTGCCGACCGCATGGAGGATCTAGAGAAGACAATGTCACCCGACAATGTCCCTGTCCCACTCGCCACCGGCGCTCGGGACCCTGACCAACGAACGCTCGCTGAAGGATCAGCTCTGGCAGGCAGTTTTGTGCCAGCCTCGCGCATAGCGTTTCCTGCTCCTGAATCTCCTGCGGCAGAAGTTCCGCCGGCAAATGGTCAATTTAGGGACACTCAGGAGATAGAAAAGACGAACGCGATTGAGAGCCGGGTGGACATGACCGCGCCGCCACGATCGAAGAGTGGTATTGAAAGAACGATGACTCGGTTCTTCATGTTTGTTCTGTTCCTTGGCGTGCTCGCCGGGGCTTTTTATGCCGGCCGGAAATACAAGGGCCAGATACCTTATCTCGATCGAAGCGATCCTTCGATCGCGCAACCTTCTCCCTCGCTCGCGAGCGCGCCCGTCGTAGGCGATGACCCGCTGCTGAAGTTTGAGAGAAGCCGTCGCGAAGTTGATAACGATCCCAACGTTTGGCTGGCAACTCAATTAAAGAACGAACTATCCAGGCAGGGGATCCAGAATCCGCTGGACTCGACAGACGCGGAATTTCTTTATCTCTATGGCCGGGCATTATTGCTCATGGGTAACAACGAAGAGGCCGCCCGCGCGTTTGAAGCAGCTATCGCGCGGGTCAACCTCGTTTCGCCTCAGCAAAACGCTACTCTTAAAAAGGAAGCAGCACTGGGGCTGGCTGCGGTCGCCTTGAAGTCAGACAAAGAGAAGCCGGCGGCGCAAGCGCACTTCGATGAGGTCATACAGAAGCCGTCCCCCTCCCCTCCTCCGTCTGGATCCCCTTTCATCTCCCCTTGATGAGTTTTCCTAACCGCTGCCGAACCGTGTTCTCCGAAGGGCGCAATTCGTCAGGCCTGGTCAACGTAACATTAAGCCGGGCACGTTAAAGGCAAACTGATGCCGGAACTCAGGCTACAACAGAGCAGGCTCGACGGTCGCTTCGACATTCTTGAATGTCTGGGCCGCGGCAGCTATGCGGAGATTTATGTTGCGCGCGACAACGCCGCGGCGGAAGGCGCGCCGGAGACAGTTGTCATCAAAGCGCTGAATATGTTTTTGCAGGACACGCCGGATGAAGAACTCGAACATACGCTTATCGCCAACTTCCAAAACGAAGCCGTGGCACTGGATCGCGTGCGACACCCGAATATCATCAGCAGGCTCGGCCACGGCACGGCAATCGATCTTGCCGGAACCACTTTTCATTACATCGTGCT